>NZ_CP049107.1:323750-647500 GCF_011044255.1 Rhizorhabdus phycosphaerae | reverse complement strand
GGCGATGCCCCTCCGGCGGAGGCCTTTCCGCCCGGGCGCTGACCGTTGCCGGCGTTAATTGACAATCATGCGATGATATCGGGAATCAGCATATCCTCAAGCTGGCTGATCTCGTCCTTGATCCGGAGCTTGCGCTTCTTGATCCGCGCCAGCTGCAATTGATCCACGGCCGGAGCAGCCTGGAGGGCGACGATCGCGGCTTCGAGGTCGCCATGCTCCTGTCGCAGGATGTGAATGCGGCGTTCGATCAATTCACTGTCCAAGACGACTCGCTCCGCAACAGGCTTTCCTTAACGCGATTCTAGCGGCGAAACCCGCTCGGGCTCAAGTCCGTGACGTCGTCGAACGGCTTGTCGTGCTTTTCCTGCATCTTACGCCCGGTGGAGGCCAAGGCTCGGGCAAACCGAAATTTTTAACCAAGACAGCATCGCCGAATCGTGATTTATTCACAGGCCCAAGACGAGGTGAAAGGAGACGCTATCTATGTCGACTACCCATTCGTCCGCCATGTTGGCGAAGCATGCAGGCATCGAGGCCAGGATCGCGGCAGAAAGCCGCCGGCCTTCTCCGGACATGATGCTGATCAACGAACTGAAAAAGCAGAAGCTGAAGATCAAAGAGGCTTTGGCCCGCCTTTGAGAGCGCAGGAGGATTGAGGGTCAGTCGATCCTCAATCCAGGCCTGCGGACCCGGCCGATGTCGACCAGCTTGCGCAGATTGTCGTCATTGCCGCTTACGACCTGTCGCCGGGCCTTTTTAGGGTCGATCACGCCCTTGAACGTGATCCCCATCCGCCCTTCTCGAACCCACACGATTTCGCCCTCGACCAGGCCGACGCCGCGTATGTCGAGCTCGACGGTCGCGCCCTGATCATAATCGAGCTCCGAATCCGCCATCAAACCCGTCGGCGACAGATTGCGGATCCGGATCGGCTGGGTCTGGCGGGCATAATCGCCCGCCGCACGCATCGAGGCCATCAGCAGGAGGCTGTCGCGCTTACGCGTGCGCTTGCCCGCGGGTGCGGGGTGTTCCCCGGCCATGTCGCCCATGATCATCCTCGAAACTGCCAGTTCCCGCGATTAAAGCGCAGACAGGTTGAGGAGGGGTAAACGGCAGCGATGGACCGCCGGGCGACGGCGGTCCATCGGGCGTCTCGTGGTCAGCGCTCGATGCACATGGCGATGCCCATGCCCCCACCGATGCACAGCGTGACCAGACCCTTGCGGGCGTCGCGCTTTTCCATCTCGTAGAGCAGCGTGGTCAGGACGCGCGCTCCCGACGCGCCGATCGGATGGCCGATCGCGATCGCGCCGCCATTGACGTTGACGATGTCCGGATTCCAGCCGAGCTCCTTGCCGACCGCCAGAGCCTGTGCCGCAAAGGCTTCATTGGCCTCGATCAGGTCGAGGTCCTCGATCGACCAGCCGGCCTTCTGCAGGGCCAGCGTGCTGGCCGGAGCCGGGCCGATGCCCATGATCGAGGGATCGACGCCGCAGGTCGCCCAGCTGGCGATCTTGCCGAGCACCGGTGCGCCACGCTTTGCCGCCTCCTCGGCGGTCATGAGGACGAGCGCTGCCGCGCCATCGTTGATCCCGCTGGCGTTACCGGCGGTAACCGATCCATCCTTCTTGAAGGCCGGTTTCAGGGCGGCCATCGCATCGAGCGTCGCGCCCGCGCGAATATATTCGTCCTGATCGACGATCGTCTCGCCCTTGCGGCTCTTGACGGTCACGGGCACGATCTCGTCCGCGAAGCGGCCGCCGGCGCGCGCCGCCTCTGCCTTGTTCTGGCTCGCTACGGCGAAGGCGTCCTGCTCCTCGCGGGCGATCTGGTATTTCTCGGCCAGATTCTCCGCGGTGATTCCCATATGGTAGCCGTTGAAGGCGTCGGTCAGGCCGTCGACGATCATCGTGTCGATGAGCGTCGCATTGCCCATCTTCGCACCGTTCCGCATGTGCTGCGCATGCGGCGACAACGACATATTCTCCTGACCGCCGGCAACGACGATCCGCGCATCGCCGCAGCGGATCGACTGTGCCGCCAGCGCTACCGCACGCAGGCCCGACCCGCAGACCTGATTGATGCCGAAGGCGGTCGCCTCCTTGGGAATGCCCGCGTTGATCGCGGCCTGCCGCGCCGGGTTCTGCCCCTGGCCGGCCGTGAGAACCTGACCGAACACGACCTCGTCCACCTCATCGGCGGCGACTCCGGCCTGGCGCAGGGCTGCATCGATGGCGATGCGCCCCAGTTCATGCGCGGGCGTGGCGGCGAAGGCGCCGAGGAAGCTCCCGACGGGGGTGCGTTTCGCTCCGGTGATCACGATATCGGTCATGGTCGAGCTCCTGCTGTCTGCCGCGCGTGCGAAGGGCTCTGAATGGCCCGATATGATCGACTCACGCGGGATTTTGTCCGCGTGTCGACTATCAGGAGTTTTGCAGCTGCGAAACCCATCGGTCGATGTGTTGCCACAGCGAGCCCGGCGCCTTTCGCCCGACCACCATGCCGACATGCCCTTCCGCGAGAGAGATGCGCTCGCCATGCGGAAGCGCGGTCGCCTCGGGCGTGATCCGGTCGATCGTCGAAGCGATGTTCAGCACCGGCATGCCGAGGCTCTCCGCGCCGATCGCCTTGCCGGCGACGCGCCATTGGCCCTGGCCGGTCGCATTCTCGACCATCAGCGTCTTCATCAACTGGCGCCCTGCCGCAAAGCTCATCGGAGGCCCGTCATTCGCCCAGTCCTCCACCGCGACATAATTGTGCGCCTCCTCACTGGCAGGGTCCCGGGCGGAAAAATCCTCGAACTTGGCGATCGTCCTGGTGGGGTCGATCCGCCAGAAGATCTGCTGCAATATTTCCGCGGGAAGCAGGCCGAGCCGCTCCGCGGCGGGCGCGGCACCTTCCCACAGGTGCAGCAGATCGTTTCGCGTCTGCGAAGAGAATCCGTCGAAATTCCAGGGCGCAGCAATCAGGATCAAGGCGCGCGGCGCCCTCAGCGCGGCAGCGGCGATGCTCATCGTCCCGCCAAGGCAATAGCCTGCCAACACCGCATCTGGTCCGACGAGATCGAGCGCGGGCAAAATATAGCGTTCGACATGGCCGCCAATGTCGAGATCGGCTTCGTCGGGGCCCGGGGTTCCCCAATCGAGCAGCAAAGGCTGCAGTCCGCGCGCGGCCAGGCCCCGCATCATCGAATTTTTCAGACTGAGATCAAGGATCTCGCAGCCGTTGATCAACGAAGGTACGAACAGGACGGGCCGCCCCGAGGTCGCATAGCCATGGATCCGCACCCGTCCGTTCTGGCCGACCAGCCTGGGCGCCGGAGCGCGCGGCGTGCGCGGGGCCGATTGATAGGCGCGCAGGCCAGCCAGTGCAGCCTTCATCCGGCCTGGATCATGGCCGGTTTCGCTGCGCAGCATGTCGAGGAACAGGGGAAGGGGGCGCGGCCTGTGTTGCGGCGCGGAAAGATTTGGTGCTATGCTCCCGCCAGAACTGTTGGGCAGGCGGGGTATCATGGCGAAATCATCGGACGGCTCGGGCACGGTCATCATCAAGAAATACGCCAATCGTCGGCTCTACAATACCGAAACTTCGAGTTACATCACACTCGACCATCTCGCGACGATGACGCGCGAAGGCCGCGACTTCAAGGTGATCGACGCCAAGTCCGAAGAGGACATCACGCACAATGTGCTGACCCAGATCATCATGGAGGAAGAGAATCGCGGGCAGACCATGTTGCCGGTCAGCTTCCTCCGTCAGCTGATCTCGCTTTATGGCGATTCGATGCAGTCGATGGTGCCGCAATATCTCGAAGCGTCGATGGATGCGTTCCGCCGCAACCAGACGCAGTTCCGTCAGGCAATGGAAGGCGCCTTTGCCGGCGGCCCGTTCGCCGAGATCGCGAAGCGCAACATGGAAATGCTCGAAGCCGCCGCCAGCGCCTTCAAGCCGCCGCGTACCGCAGCGACGAAGGATGAGGCGGTTGCGGAGACCGCGCCGCGCAATGAAGTCGAAGCCCTCAAGGCGCAACTTGCGGCCATGCAGGAACAGATCAACAAGCTGAAATGAGCACTCCGGCCGGCTCTGCCGGTCGTCGACCCATGGATATCGGGGCCGTCGCGAAGATGTTCGCGACGGCCCTTGTTCTTCAGCTTGCGGGTTTGACGAACTTGAGCGTCATTCGGTCGCTTTCGCCGATCGCCAGATATTTGGCGCGATCGACCTCTCCCAGGCTCAGCGTCGGGGGCAGGGTCCAGACGCCCTTGGGCCAATCGTGCGTGTCCTTCGGATTGGCGTTGATCGGGGATTCGCCCGCAAGCTTGAACCCCGCCGCGCTGGCTAGGCGGATGATCGTCGAGCGCTTTAGGTAGCCGCTTTCCTTCTCCTTCGCGCTGTCCATCTCCTCGGGCAGGCGATGGTCGACGACGCCGAGGATGCCGCCCGGCTTCAACGCCGCGTAGAAGTCGGCAAAGGCCTTCGCTGCCACCGCATCGCCCGCCATGATGAGGTTGTGGACGTTGCGGAAGGTCAGGACACGGTCGGCGGTTCCGGCAGGGAAGGTCGAGGCTTCGGTGGGGCTGAACGGAACGACCTCGACCGTGCCGAACCAGTCCTTGTTGCGATCGAGCATGGCCTTGGCGGCGTTGAGGCCGCGTTCCGACGCCGGTGGCATCGCCACATAACGGCCATTGCCCTTGAGCATGGGCGCCAGAATCTCGGTGTACCAGCCACCTCCCGGATAATATTCTACCACCGTCTGTCCGGGCGAGACTTCGAAGAAGGCCAGGGTTTCGGCGGGATGGCGATAGGCATCGCGGGCGCGGTTCGTCTCGCTCCGGCGATTGTCCTCGAGCGCCTTGGCAAGCGCGGGAGAGGGGGCCGGAGCCGCAACCGCCAGGGACGGTACGACGAGCGAAAGGCCGAGGGCGACGAGAAGCGGGTAGCGCATGGGCATCTTACTCCCGATATGGTTTTGACGACCCATCATGACGGAGCCCGAACAAGGTGCAATCGGATTACGCATGGCCGACATTGTGCTTCGCCTTACTGACGGTGCTATCCATCGCTGCCGACTGGAAAAATCATCGCCAGCGCGACGCCGATCGCGAGCGCGGGCGAATCGCTTGGATACCGTGGTCGCTGCTGGCGGTCCTGTCGCTGTTGCTGACGGCGGTCTTCGCCGCCTGGTGGCTGAGGGGCGAATGAGCTCCGTTCAGAGGCAGGCTTCGAGAAGCGCCTGATCGAAACCGAACTGCCGGGCTTTCTCGATGGTGTAGGGGCGCAGGCCGGTGGGCACGAACTCGCCGATGATCTTACCTTCGGTATCTTCGGCGTGATATTCGAACTTGAACAGTTCCTGGGTGATGATCACCGGGCCTTCCATGCCCAGCACCTCGGTGATGCTCGTGACCCGGCGGGAGCCGTCACGGAGGCGCTTGACCTGGACGATGAGGTCGACCGAATCTGCGATCTGCTTCGAGATGGCTTCCTTCGGCACCTTGATGTCCGACATCATCACCATATTCTCCATTCGAGCCAGCGCCTCGCGCGGGCTGTTCGAGTGGAGAGTGCACATCGAGCCGTCATGGCCGGTGTTCATCGCGGCCAGCATGTCGAAACATTCGGGGCCGCGGATTTCGCCCAGGATGATGCGGTCGGGGCGCATGCGCAGCGCGTTGACGACCAGGTCGCGGATCGAGATCGCCCCCTGGCCTTCGAGATTGGCGGGCCGCGTCTCCAGCGGGAGCCAGTGCGGCTGCTGAAGGCGCAGTTCCGCCGCGTCTTCGATCGTGATCACGCGTTCGCCGGGGTCGATCATCTTCGACAGCGCATTGAGCATCGTCGTCTTGCCCGAGCCGGTACCGCCGGAGATGACGACGTTGAAGCGGCTCGCGCCCGAGATCTTCAGCATCGTCGCCATGCGCTCGCTCATCGAGCCACTGCGCGCCATCATGTCGAGCGTGATCGGCTTGGACGAGAATTTGCGGATCGAGATCGCGGTGCCGCGCAGCGACAGCGGCGGCACGATCACGTTGACGCGGCTGCCGTCGGTCAGACGCGCATCGGCGAGCGGAGTCGTCTGGTCGACGCGGCGGCCGACCTTCGACACGATCCGCTGGGCGATCTGGAACAGATGCTCCTCGTCGCGGAAGTTGACCTTGGCGAGCTCGAGCTTGCCCTTGCGTTCGACATAGGTCTGGTCGGGTCCGTTGACCATGATGTCGGTGATGAGCGGATCGCTGAGCAGTTCCTCCAGCGGCCCGAGGCCGAGCAGTTCGTCGATCAGGACCTTTTCGAGTGCGAACTGCTCGCGCCGGTTCAGCGTGATGCGCAGTTCAGCGAGCACCTCGCCGATGATCGGCCGGAATTCCTCGGCGAGTTCATCCTTGCTGAGCGAAGCTGCCGCTTCGGGATCGACGCGCTCGAGCAGGCGCGGGAGTACCTGTTCCTTGATCTTGTGGATCGAGGCTTCGAAGCCTTCGACACGTGAGCGCCCCGCATCACCCGATGCCGCCTCGCGAATGGCCAGACGGGTCATCGCGTCGATCTGGCGGCTGCCTGCGGCATCCTCCTCGCTGGCGGCGATCGGATCGTCGAAGCTGGGCAACCCTGCGAAGGGGTCGCTGCCGGCACCAGGAAAGGCACTTTCGAGAGGCGGAAATTGCGAGCCGCCCGCCAAAGGGGAGGGGGCATCGCCGTGCATCGGGCGCGCCACGCCAAAGGCGGGCTTCGCCCCATGCGTCATTGCGCCTCTCTTGCCGAACGCACTCATTCACCCTGCCTCTCGGCCGATCAACCCTGGCAGGAGATAAGGCGAAAACTCCTCAGAATCGGTTAATTTTCAGGCGTCTGCGGTTAGCCAAAGTCGGCGAGACCGATCAGCCCCGCGTCATTCAATCCCGAAAGCCGGATGGCTTCGAGAGGAGTCGTCGGCCCCGTATCGTAGAAGAGATAGACGTCGCCACCGATCGTCGTCGCGACCAGGGCCGTCGATCCTGCTGCGTTGATGATCTGCACCGCAGATGCCGCCGTGGCATCGAGCGATCCGGTCGCCGAGAGAAGCGTAACGCTGGTGGGCGTGAATCCCAGGCGAATCCGGTCGATCCCATCCGCGAAGTCGGTGATCGAATCGAGTGCGGACGAGAGGAAGGCCGCATCGCCATTGGCATAGAGGAACAGATCTGCGTCGCCGCCGCCGGTAAGCCGGTCGATCCCGTTGCCGCCGGAAAGCGTGTCGGCGCCGAGATCGCCGATCAACAGGTCGTCGCCGGCATCCCCGGATATGCTGTCATTGCCCTGTCCGCCGCGAAGCGAATCATTGCCATTGCCGCCCGCAATGCTGTCATTGCCGAGGTTGCCGTTCACGCTATCGTTGCCGTCGCCGCCATCGATGCGGTCATTACCCTGACCGCCGAAGATACGGTCCGAGCCCGTCTGGCCATAAAGACTGTCGTCGCCGGCATTGCCCTGCAGATAGTCGCTGCCCGCACCCGCGTTCAGCGTGTCGGCACCGTCGCCGGCCAGCGCCGTCGCGGCTGCGCCATAAAGATGGTCGTTGCCGCTGCCTCCCGTGATCGAATCCGCACCCAGCCCGCCCATGACGACGTCGCTGTTGTCGTTGGCGGTCGCAACGTCATTGCCGTTGCCGAGGATCAGGCTGTCGATGCGCGTGTCATAGGCGATCGCGATATTCTTGGTGAGGCCCGCGACGCTGCTGAAGCTGCCGGCGCGCAGATCGACGGTGGAGTCCTGGGAAAAGCCCGACAGGTCGAGCGTATTGCCGACGCCCTTGTTCCACAGGGTGACGATCGGGCGGCTGTTCTGCGTGAAGTCGAAGAATTTGCCGATGTCCCCGCCGATATTGCTGTTGAAGCCATAGGTCTGCCCACCCGAGAGGGGGGTGTTGACGGCGACGCCATAGATGCGCTGGATCGCGAGGATGTCGAGCATCATCGGCGTCGTCGGGTCGTTGCCATAGGACAGGCCATTGCTCGAACGCGACGTCCCCCAGCGAAACGAACTGTCCGGATCCAGGTAGGACATGATTGTCCAGGCGCGGTTGTCGTAAATCGTGTTGGCGGTTTCCGAGATCGAGGCGCCCTCATCATAGGGGCCGCCATGGCCGAGACCGAGGACATGGCCCCATTCGTGGATCAGCGTCGTATAGGGATAGCCGCCATATTCGGAGAACGCCGCGCCGAGCGGGCCGAAGCCGGGCGTGCTCGTGTCGATCGCCATCCCGCCTTCGGTCGCCCGTCCAACCCGTGCGGTCCCGGTCGCGCCGGGGAAAAAGGTCGATTGTCCGCCCGATGCCGAGCCGTCCGTCGCCCGGCTCAGCGTTATGTCCGCACTGCCGACGCTGCCCGCTACGAAGGTGATATTGGCGACGGCCGACCACAACGCCGCCGTCTGCACAAAGGCCTGCTGTTCGACGCTCGACCAGTTCGAAGCGGGATCGAAGGCATAGCTTATCGTGGCCCCCGTTCCCGCGGTTCCGGGGCCGAACTTGGCTGTATAATTGGGGCTGGAACTATAGGTTGCGGGGCTGTCGTTGTTCCAGGTCCAGAAACTCCGGGCGACGAGAATGCCGCTGGCATCTATGCCCGTCATAAAGGTGATCTGGCTGTCCTGCGTCGCGTCGATATTCGCCATAGGGCCCACCCTGTTCGCTCTATCTACGGGATGTAGCGCGATATCGTTGCGATACGCATCCACATCCTTTAGCGACCCGTCACTTGGTTCCGCTGTTCGTCGCGAATATCGCGCGGAAAATCGCTACAGAAACAAAAAAGCCCGGCCGCCGAAGCGCCGGGCTGATTTTTGCGCAAGGAAAAGGGTTCCTCAGACTTCGCTGGCCTTTTCGGCCAGCACGGTCAGACCCTTCTCGTTCACCTCCGCGAACCCACCTTCGACATGAATGCGTGCCGCGATGGTGTTCGGTCCGGAATAGATCGCCAGTTCACCGGCCCTGACGGTCGACATGAACGGCGCGTGCCCGGCGAGAACGCCGAAATCGCCCTCGGCTCCCGGGACCACCACCATGTGCACGTCTTCCGAGCGGAGGAGCTTTTCCGGGGTGACGAGTTCGAAATGCAGATCTGCCATCGATCAATCCTGTCTGGCTTGCAGGACAAGGTCGAAGGCCGTGGTGGCTTTCTCGAACTTGTCCCGGCAACCCGGGTTGCAGAAGCCGACCACCGCGCCGCGATAGCGGGTCAGCGAATCTGCCGCGATCGGTTTTCCCGACCAGGGGCAGAGTTCGTTGACCGCATCCTCGATGCGCGGCCGGTCGTTCATCAGGCCGCTTCGGCGGCCAGCTTCTTCGCCTTTTCGACCACTTCGTCGATGCCGCCGACCATGTAGAAAGCGGCTTCGGGAAGGTGGTCATATTCACCGTCGACGACGGCCTTGAACGACTTCACCGTGTCCTCGATCGACACGAACTTGCCGGAGATGCCGGTGAAGACTTCGGCGACGTGGAACGGCTGCGACAGGAAGCGCTGGATCTTGCGGGCGCGCTGGACGGTCAGCTTGTCCTCTTCCGAGAGCTCGTCCATGCCGAGGATCGCGATGATGTCCTGCAGCGACTTGTACTTCTGCAGGGTCTCCTGAACCGCACGGGCGGTTTCATAATGCTCCTGGCCGACAACGCGCGGCTCGAGGACGCGGCTCGTCGAGTCGAGCGGATCAACGGCCGGGTAGATGCCCAGCTCGGAGATGGCGCGCGACAGCACGGTCGTGGCGTCGAGGTGGGCGAAGGAGGTTGCCGGAGCAGGGTCGGTAAGGTCGTCCGCGGGAACGTAGATCGCCTGCACCGAGGTGATCGAGCCCTTGTTGGTCGAGGTAATGCGCTCCTGCAGAGCGCCCATGTCGGTCGACAGGGTCGGCTGATAGCCCACGGCCGAAGGAATACGGCCGAGCAGAGCCGACACTTCCGAACCCGCCTGGGTGAAGCGGAAGATGTTGTCGACGAAGAACAGCACGTCCTGGCCTTCAACGTCACGGAAATATTCGGCGATCGTCAGGCCCGACAGGGCGACGCGAGCGCGGGCGCCCGGCGGCTCGTTCATCTGGCCGAACACCAGAGCGACCTTCGAGCCCTCGGGGGTCGGGTTGCCGTCGGCGTCCTTGGCGATGACGCCCGCGTCGAGGAACTCGTGATAGAGATCGTTGCCCTCGCGGGTACGCTCGCCGACGCCGGCGAACACCGAGGTGCCGCCATGGCCCTTGGCGATGTTGTTGATCAGCTCCTGGATGAGCACGGTCTTGCCCACGCCGGCGCCGCCGAACAGGCCGATCTTGCCGCCCTTCGAATAGGGGGCCAGCAGGTCGATGACCTTGATGCCGGTGACGAGGATGCTGGTCTCGGTCGACTGGTCGACGAACAGCGGGGCCTCGGCGTGGATCGGGGCGCTCAGGTCGGTGTCGACCGGACCACGCTCGTCGATCGGCTCACCGACGACGTTCAGGATGCGGCCCAGCGTGCGGGGCCCGACGGGAACGCGGATCTGCGAGCCGGTGTCGGTCACGGCCTGGCCGCGGGTCAGACCCTCGGTCGCATCCATGGCGATCGTGCGGACGGTGTTCTCGCCCAGGTGCTGCGCGACTTCGAGGACGAGGCGGTTGTCGCCGTTCTTCGTCTCGAGCGCGTTCAGGATCGCGGGGAGGGTGCCGCCGTCGAAGGTCACGTCGACGACGGCGCCGATGACCTGGCTGATGCGCCCGACATTGTTGGTGGTGGTAGCCATGTTGCGTTTCCTTGCTGGCCTGGTTCGTTAGAGCGCTTCGGCGCCCGAGATGATTTCGACGAGTTCGGTGGTGATCGCGGCCTGACGGGTCCGGTTATACTGGATGGTCAGACGGTTGATCATGTCGCCGGCGTTGCGGGTCGCGTTATCCATCGCCGTCATGCGGCTGCCCTGCTCGGACGCTGCATTTTCGAGCATCGCCCGGAACAGCTGGATGGCCACGTTGCGCGGGAGCAACTCGGCGAGGATTGCTTCCTCGTCGGGCTCATATTCCACCGCGGCGGACGCACCCGAAGCCGCCGTGCCCGTGGCGGGCGTGAGCGGGACCGGGATGATCTGCAGCTGGGTGGGCTCCTGAACCAGTGCCGACTGGAACTTCGCGAAGAACAGGTGCGCCACGTCGAACTCACCGGCGGCATAACGCGCGATCAGGTCTTCCGAGACCTGGTGCGCGTCGGCGAAAGCGACGTTCTTGATGTGGGTCTGGTCGACCTGGTGCACGATCTTGCCCGGATAGAGCCGGGCGATGACCGCGCGGCCCTTCTTGCCGATCAGGTAGAACTTCACCGTCTTGCCCTGCGCGAGCAGAGCGTCGGCGGCCTTGCGGGCCGCGCGGACGATGTTCGTGTTGAACGCACCGGCGAGGCCCCGCTCGGACGTCGCGACGACGAGCAGGTGAACCTGATCGTTACCGGTTCCGGCAAGAAGCTTCGGGCTCTGCGGGCCGACGGTCACCTTCGAGGCAAGGCTCGCCATCACGGCATTGAGCCGCTCGGCATAGGGGCGCCCGGCCTCTGCCGCCTGCTGCGCACGACGCAGCTTCGCGGCGGCGACCATCTTCATCGCCTTGGTTATCTTCTGGGTCGACTTCACCGAAGTGATGCGGACCTTCAGGCTCTTCAGACTGGGCATTTACTGTCCGTCTTTCTTCGATATGCGGCGCCGGATTTCTCCGGCGCCCCAAGCGTTTAGGCGAAGGTCTTCACGAAAGCGTCGAGCGCGGCCTTGAGCTTGCCCTTGGTCTCGTCCGACAGATCCTTGGTGGTGCGGATGTCGGTCAGGATATCGGCATGACGCGACCGGAACTCCGACAGCAGGGCCGCTTCGAAACGGACCACCGAGGTGACGGGGAAGGCGTCGATATAGCCGTTCACGCCCGCGAAGATCGACACGACCTGCTCCTCGAAGGGGAGCGGGTTGAACTGCGGCTGCTTGAGCAGCTCGGTCAGACGGGCGCCACGGTTGAGCAGCTTCTGCGTCGAGGCGTCGAGGTCCGAACCGAACTGCGCGAAGGCAGCCATTTCGCGATACTGAGCGAGCTCGAGCTTGATCGAGCCGGCCACCTTCTTCATCGCCTTGGTCTGTGCGGCCGAGCCGACGCGGCTGACCGACAGGCCGACGTTGATCGCCGGACGGATACCGGCGTTGAACAGATCGGTCTCGAGGAAGATCTGGCCGTCGGTGATCGAGATCACGTTGGTCGGAATATAGGCAGACACGTCGCCGGCCTGGGTCTCGATGATCGGCAGCGCGGTCAGCGAGCCGTTGCCGTTGGCGTCGTTGAGCTTCGCGGCGCGCTCGAGCAGGCGGCTGTGCAGGTAGAACACGTCGCCCGGATAGGCTTCGCGGCCCGGCGGACGGCGGAGCAGGAGCGACATCTGACGGTAGGCGACGGCCTGCTTCGAGAGATCGTCATAGACGATCAGGGCGTGCATGCCGTTGTCGCGGAAATATTCGCCCATGGCGACGCCGGTGTAGGGCGCGAGATACTGGAGCGGAGCGGGATCCGACGCGGTCGCGGCGACCACGATCGAATATTCCATAGCGCCATTTTCTTCGAGCGTGCGGACGAGCTGCGCGACGGTCGAGCGCTTCTGGCCGACGGCGACGTAGATGCAGTAGAGCTTCTTGCTCTCGTCGTCGCCCTTATTGGCTTCCTTCTGGTTGATGAAGGTGTCGATCGCGACGGCCGACTTGCCGGTCTGACGGTCGCCGATGATCAGCTCGCGCTGGCCACGGCCCACGGGGACGAGCGCGTCGAGCGCCTTGATGCCGGTCTGCACGGGCTCGTGCACCGACTTGCGCGGGATGATGCCGGGCGCCTTGACCTCGACGCGGCTGCGCTGATCGGAGACGATCGGGCCCTTGCCGTCGATCGGATTGCCGAGACCGTCGACCACGCGACCGAGCAGGCCCTTGCCGACCGGGACGTCGACGATGGTGCCGGTGCGCTTGACGACGTCGCCTTCCTTGATCTGGCTGTCCGAACCGAAGATCACGACGCCGACATTGTCGGCTTCGAGGTTCAGGGCCATGCCCTTGATGCCGTTGGCGAACTCGACCATCTCACCGGCCTGGACATTGTCGAGACCGTGGATGCGGGCGATGCCGTCGCCGACCGACAGCACCTGGCCGACTTCGGAGACCTGCGCTTCGGTGCCGAAGCTGGCGATCTGGTCGCGGATGACCTTCGAGATTTCTGCGGCGCGGATATCCATGTTCAGCCTTTCATCGCAATCGCGAGGGAGTTCAGTTTGGAGCGGATCGAACCGTCGATCTGGCGCGAGCCGACCTTGACGATCAGGCCGCCGAGAATCGACGGGTCAACGGTGAGGTCGACCGCGACGTCGCGGGCGAGCTGGGTCTTGAGCTTGGCCTTGAGCGCCTTGACCTGGGTCGCGGTCAGCGCGCGGGCCGAGGTGACCTCCGCGGTGATTTCGCCGCGATGGGCAGCCGCGAGATTGTTGAAGGCGCGAATGACCTGGCCGATCTGTCCGAGGCGGCGGTTCTGCGCCAGCACGCCCAGGAACTTCGTCGTCAGGGGATCGATCCCCAAAGCTGCCGCCGTCGCCGCGACAGCCTTGAGGGCTTCCGCACGGGTCACGAGCGGGCTGGTGGTCAGCCGACGGAAATCATCCGAATCGGCGAGAGCGCCCTTCAGCGTTTGAAGGCTCGCGGAAACCGCATCTATCGCCTTCTCGTCACGCGCCAGATCGAACAGCGCAGTCGCATAACGTCCGCTGAGGCTAGCCTGAATACCGCCGGAATTCTCCACGCGCTTTCAATCCCCCATAGTTGGTTCGGCCCATGCGAAAAAGGGGCCGCCAGAAGCGTCCCCCCACGGGTTGCGGCGCGGTTAGCAGGGGTATCCCCACTATGCAAGGCACGAAGGCGGCTAAGTTACGGTGACGTGAACGGAGCGCTCTTTCGACGGCCAGGGAGGGGCTGGCGGCGACCGATCCCACGCGAATCGAAAAAGCCGGACCTTTCGGCCCGGCTTTCCTTTACCGTCCCTGGCGAAGGGCTCAGGCGGCCTTGGCGTCGATCACGGCGGTCGGTTCGACGCCGTCGATGGCTATGCGCCGCGGCTTCTTATGCTCGGGAATCTCGCGCACGAGGTCGACGTTGAGCAGACCGTTCTCATAGCCTGCGCCGGTGACCTTGATCGTGTCGGCGAGCTGGAAGCGACGCTCGAACGCGCGCTTGGCGATTCCGCGGTGCAGGAACTCGCGCTGGCCTTCCTCGGTCGCCTCGGCCGCGCGGCCGATGATGATCAGCATATTGTCCTGCACGGTCACGTCGATCTCCTCGCGCGTGAAGCCGGCAAGCGCCATCTGGATGCGGTAGGCGCCGTCACCGGTCTTCTCGATATTATAGGGCGGGTAGCTGTCGCTGTCGCCGCGCGCGAAATCGACCAGCCGGTTCAGATTCTCGAAGCCGATCGAAGAACGGAGAAGGGGAGCGAAATCAAGAGTACGCATAGGGTCCATGTCCTCATAAAGCGATTGACCTTAGTACCCGCGGGAGACCCGCCGGGTTGTCGTGCCGCCCCGGGTGGCGACGGCCGACACGATCGAGATAGGAGGGCCTCATGGACCTTCAAGGGGTGGCCGCGATCGGGAGGGAGAGGCGCCTTCGTTGACTGGGGGCGCAGGTCCGCCTAACCGGGGCGCATGGTAGCCTATCTCGAATTCGAAAAGCCGATCGCCGAGCTTGAGGCGCGGATATCGGAACTCCGCTCGACCGCCGATGCGGGGTCGCTCGACATCGACAGCGAGGTCGCGAAGCTTGCGGCCAAGTCCGAAAAGCTGTTGCGCGACACTTATGCGAAGCTCTCGCCCTGGCAGAAGACGCAGGTCGCCCGTCATGCCGAGCGGCCGCATTTCAAACATTATGTCGCGGGCTTCGTCAGCGATTTCGTGCCTTTGGCCGGCGATCGCGCCTTCGCCGACGATCAGGCGATCATCGGGGGGCTCGGCCGCATCGGCGACCGCAAGGTCATGGTGATCGGCCATGAGAAGGGCGACGACACGGCGTCGCGCATCCGCCACAATTTCGGCATGGCCAAGCCCGAGGGCTATCGCAAGGCTATCCGGCTGATGGAACTGGCCGACCGCTTCGGCCTGCCGGTCGTTTCGCTGGTCGACACATCGGGTGCGTTCCCCGGCGTGCAGGCGGAAGAGCGCGGGCAGGCGGAGGCGATCGCCCGCTCGACCGAGGCCTGTCTGGCGCTGGGCGTGCCGATGGTCGCTGCGATCGTGGGTGAGGGCGGTTCGGGCGGCGCGATCGCCGTTGCCGCCGCCAATCGCGTGCTGATGTTCGAACATGCCGTCTATTCGGTGATTTCGCCGGAAGGTTGCGCCTCGATCCTGTGGCGCACCGGGGACAAGGCCGCCGACGCGGCCGAAGCGATGAAGATGACGGCCGCCGACCTGCAGAAGCTCGGCGTCGTGGACCGGATCGTGCCCGAACCGGTCGGCGGCGCACATCGTGATCCCGCCGCTGCCATTGCTGCGCTGGGCGACGCGATCGGCGAGGAGCTCGACAAGATGGCGGGCAAGAAGCCGGCGACGCTGCGCGCGGCCCGCCGGGACAAGTTTCTCGCCATCGGCTGACGGCTCGTAACGGAACCGTTCCGCGGCGGGAGCTTTATGCGTTGCGAAGGAGGGCACGCATGAAAAAATTACTGATCTCGGCCTGTGTCGGTCTGGCCGTTCCTGTCGTTTCCGTCCCCGCCGCAGCGCAGACCCAGTCGATCTCGGCGAGCGACCGGAAGACGGGCGCAGAGGCGCATCCGCAGCTCGTCCAGGAATTCGGCGGCGCGATGAAGGGCCCGGCAGCGGACTATGTCTCGCGCGTCGGAAAGAAGATCGCGGTGCAGTCCGGCCTGTCCAATTCCGAACGCGACTTCACCGTCACACTGCTCGATTCGCCGGTGAACAACGCCTTCGCCATTCCGGGCGGCTATGTCTATGTCACGCGCGGCCTGCTCGCGCTGATGAACGACGAGGCGGAACTGGCATCCGTGCTGGGTCATGAGGTCGGCCACGTCGCCGCCCGCCACTCGGCCAAACGTCAGCAGACGGCGACCATCACGTCGGTGCTGGCCGGCATCGTTGGCGCGGTGGCAGGGAATTCCGGTGTCGGTAGCCTCATCGGTCGCGGGGCCGGCGTCGGCGCCGACCTGATCACCAAGGGATTTTCGCGGACCCAGGAATATCAGGCCGACGATCTCGGCGTGCGCTATCTCGCCAACGCGGGCTACGATCCGCTGGCCTCGTCCGACATGCTCGCCATCCTGGGCAATCAGCAGTCGCTCGAGGCGCAGCTCACCGGGCAGAAGAACAGCTTGCCGACCTGGGCAAGCACGCACCCCAATTCGGAGGATCGCGTTCGTCGTGCGGCGTCAAAGGCCGATGCGACGGGCAAGTCCGGCCGCGGCGCGCGCAACCGCGACGCCCTGCTCGACGCAGTGGATGGGCTTGCCTGGGGCGAGGACCCCGCCAAGGGCTATACCGAGGGGCGCGAGTTCCGGCTGCCGACCCAGCGGCTCGCTTTCACCGTGCCCAGCGGATACAGCCTGAACAACGGAGATGCTGCGGTCACCATTTCGGGGTCGGGCGGTCAGGCGACCTTCTCGGGCGCGAAGATCGGCCAGAATGGCCTCGACGGCTATGTCGGCCAGGTTTTCGCAAGCCTTCAGGCCAATATGCGCTACGGCGAGATACGGTCCGGCAAGGCCAATGGCATCGATTTCCGCTATGCCTTTGGCACAGCCAGCAGCAATGCGGGTCCGCTCGATGTCGGCGTTTTCGCCTATCGGCCGGACAATGGCGGCGTAGCCTATCATTTCGTGACCATGGCGCGGTCGGGGCAGGGCATCGGTCCCTTTCAGCCGCTGGTCGAAAGCATGCGCCGCTTGTCGGCTGCCGAGGCAGCCGCCGCCAAGGGCTACCGGGTGAAGGTGGTTCGCGTGAAGGCGGGCGACACGCCAGAGACGCTCGCCCGACAGATGGCCTTTACCGATGCGCAACTGGAGCGCTTTCTGGTCCTCAATGCGCTCGACCGGGGAGCCCGGCTGCAGGCGGGGGATCGAGTGAAGATCATCGTGCGGAGCTAAGCCGGATCATCCGCCCGGCGAATGCCGCTCAGCGCATATCGTCCGAATCGAAAGGGCGACCGGTTTTGCGCCGGTCGCCCTTGATAAAAGTCAGCTAAAAGGCCGGAAGCCGGTCTCAGCTTGCTTTCATGTTGTTGGAGACGTTGGTGAACGTCTTCTGGAGCTGGTTGCCTAGGCTCGTCATGGCGGTGATCGCGGCGACGGCGATGAGCGCGGCGATCAGGCCATATTCGATCGCGGTGGCGCCCTTGGTGTTCTTCAGCAGCTTGGAAACGAACTTCATCACTCTTACTCCCGAGTCCCGAATTCGGGTGGTTTGCCCGGCCCGGCTGGCCTTCAACCATGGGGCCAACAAACGCACCATATTGGATGAGTTACTGTCATTCGGTTAACGCGGTGCAGCATCGCGTCGGGATCAGACCGAGGAAACCTGGTTGGAGATGTCGTTCCAGCGGGACTGGACCGCTCCGCCCAGCGAGACAACGGCACCCATCACGGCCAGGAATACGAGGGCGAGGATCAACCCATATTCGACCGCGCTGGCACCCTTTTCGTCTCGCAACAGGGCCCGGAACCGGGCGTTGCGACGGCAGCGGTGCGAAAACGGAGGCTTCATGTCGGTCCTCGTTGAACAGGCCTGGGGCTGCGCTTTGCACCGCCACGGTTATTCCGTAAGCGCTACGATTTAAGAATCTCCTAAGGATGTTGTCATGATCGACGCTCGCACGCTTTTCGTGGTCGCCGCGGCGCTGGTGGACGGAGACGGCCGGGTCCTTGTGCAGCAGCGGCCGGCGGGCAAGGCCATGGCCGGGCTCTGGGAGTTTCCCGGAGGCAAGGTAGAGTTCGGCGAACGCCCCGAAGTCGCGCTGATACGCGAACTGCGCGAGGAACTCGGCATCGATGTAGAACAGGCCTGTCTCGCACCTGCCTGCTTCGCGAGCGAGCCGCTGGGCGACCGGCATCTGGTCCTGCTGCTCTATATCTGTCGCAAGTGGCGCGGGATGGTCCAGGCGATCGAGGCGCCGGCGATCAAATGGGTGCGGCCGGTCGAACTGCACGGGCTGGACATGCCCCCTGCGGATCGCCCGCTGATCGGTCTGCTGGAAGCGCTGGTCTAGGGCTCGATCAGGGGCAGTAGCGGATCGGCGGGGTCTGAAACGACCGTTCGGGTCGGCCGGGCGTCGTTGAGGCCAATTCCGACGCCTTCGACCCGCCCCGCCGAAATGTCGGACAATATGCCGAGCACAGGGGTCGGATCCGTTCCCGGGCCGAGCGGAAGGACCATGAGCGCGCCGCAGGGCTGGAGGTCGAGCCCGGCTTTGCGAAACCGTATTCTGACGGCATCGAGCGCCGGTTGCCGCCCGGACAGGATGATCGCATCCTGAAGCGTGGCGGCGGGGCAGGTGGCGTCGGCCAGCGGAAGCTGAATCCTTGGGCGCCGACCGCGCATCACCGTTTTGGCATAGCGTTCATCCAGCCGCTTCAGGGCCGACTCGGCGTCCTGGCGTAGCTGGCGGACCTCGTCGGAGCCGGGCAAGGCGCCCGAGCGCTCGATCACCTGGCGCAGCAGGCTGGCGATGCTCTCCACCGCTTCCGGATCGTCGCCGACGCGCGATGGGAGTGAGCGGATTTCGGCGAGCGGGACGAGACTGCTGAGAGTCTCGGCGGCCGCTGGCCCGAGGCGACCGTAGCGAATCCGGTACGCTTGTTGATAGGCGACGTCGGCCCAGCTTGCGGGGTCTTCGGGATGCAGCAGGCGCTCCACTTCCGCTCGCTGCATCAGGGCCGTGGCGACGATAGGATCGTCACCGCCAACGGAGAGGCGGAAGCCGTCGATCGCCTGTTGCAGCAGGTCAAGGATGAGCGCGCCGATATCGTCGTCGAGGGCTGGCGTATCGCGGTAGACGAACAGAGCGAAGTCCTGGGTCATCCTGGCCCGCTGTTCGACATTGCGGACAGTGCGGATGCGACGGAGGAACTGGCGCTGCGCCTCGACGACCTTTCCATCGCGGACGAGCCGCGCCTCTTTCGGCGCTATTCCGGGGGCTTCGGTGGTGGCGGGGTCTTCCGGAGGGGGGACGGGCGCCACCTCTTGCGCCCGCGCCGGTCCCATGACCGCAGCCAAATGGGCGGCCATGAGCATCGCGGCATGCACAGCGCGGCTTTTGCGGTCCCCGGCCCTGATCATCGGCGGATCAATGGAGCGGGGCGGGGCGGCTGTCCAGAGCCGCCCCGTCGCGTGGTCAGGCCTCGGGCTTCTCGAAGGCGACGCTGATCTCCAGCGGAACCGCATCCGGCACCAGCGGAATGCCGTAGCTGACGCCGAAATCGCTGCGTTTGATCGTGGTGGTCGCGTCGAAACCGATCGTGCGCTTGCCCATCATGGTGCCGGCGCCGACGAAGACGGCGTCGAGCACGACCGGCTTGGTCACGCCCTTGATCGTCAGATTGCCGCTGATCTTCGCGGTCTTGCCCATCACTCGGATAGAGGTCGATTCGAAATGGGCGGTCGGATATTTCGCCGCGTCGAAGAAGTCGGCGGCCTTCAGATGTTCGTCGAGCTTTTCGACGGTGGTGGTGATTCCCGACATCGGTATGTCGATCGAGACCTTCGCCTTGGTGGGGGCCTTGGGATCGATCGTCATCGATCCGGTCAGCGAACCGAACATGCCGCGATAGGTGCTGAAGCCCAGATGATTGACGGTAAACGTCACCTGGCTGTGGCCAGGATCGACGGCATAGGTGCCGGCAGTGACGCGGCGGACGTCGGACGCCCCCGGAGGCGCTTTCGGCATCTGCGCAGAGAGGGGAAAAGCGACGATCGAAATGCCCATGACGAGGGCCAAGGTGGTGGTCTTCATGCAATCCTCCCGGAAACGAGAACGGGCGACAGACTATCGCCTGCCGCCCGTTCAACAATCGCCTAAACCGAAACGGTCCGTTTCGGCATTGCTCGCTTAGTTCTTTTCTTTGTCGACGAGCTTGTTCTTGCCGATCCAGGGCATCATCGCGCGCAGCTCGGCACCGACCTTCTCGATCGGGTGCTCGGCGACGAGCTTGCGGCTCGCCTTCAGTTCGGGCTGGCCGGCGCGGTTGTCGAGGACGAAGCGCTTGACGAATTTGCCCTTCTGAATGTCGTCGAGGACGCGCTTCATCTCGGCCTTGGTCTCCGAGGTGATGACGCGCGGGCCGGTGTGGATGTCACCATATTCGGCGGTGTTCGAGATCGAGTAGCGCATGTTGGCGATGCCGCCCTCATACATCAGATCGACGATCAGCTTCACCTCGTGCAGGCACTCGAAATAGGCCATTTCGGGCGCGTAGCCTGCCTCGACCAGCGTCTCGAAGCCGGCCATGATCAGGTGGCTGAGGCCGCCGCAGAGCACCGCCTGCTCGCCGAACAGGTCGGTCTCGCACTCTTCCTTGAAGGTCGTCTCGATGACGCCCGAACGACCGCCGCCGATCGCCGAGGCGTAGGACAGCGCGACGTCGTGCGCGTTGCCGCTCGCATCCTGCGCGATCGCGATCAGGCAGGGGACGCCGCCGCCACGCTGATATTCGGAGCGCACGGTGTGGCCCGGGCCCTTCGGCGCGATCATGAACACGTCGATGTCGGCGCGCGGTTCGATCAGGCCGAAATGGACGTTCAGGCCATGGGCGAAGGCGAGGGCTGCGCCCGGCTTCATGTTATCGCGCAGATCGTCATTGTAGATCGCGGCCTGATGCTCGTCGGGCGCCAGCACCATGATGATGTCGGCCCACTTGGCGGCGTCGGCGTTCGACAGAACCTTGAAGCCGGCACCTTCGGCCTTCTTGGCGGTCGCCGAACCCGGGCGCAGCGCGATTGCAACCTCGGTTACGCCGGAATCGCGCAGGTTCTGGGCATGGGCATGGCCCTGGCTGCCATAGCCGACGATGGCAACCTTCTTGCCCTTGATGAGGCCGATGTCGGCATCACGATCATAATAGACGCGCATGATGTGCTTCCCTGTGACGCGGCCCGGCATCCGGATGGAGACGGTCGCCTGTTTTGAAAATGTGATTGGCCCCGTAACGGGCAGGTGCCCGTCCGTCGAGCCTGCTTGTTCCTGTCGCCGTTAAAGCGCCTCTTTGCCCCGGGCGATTGCCGCGACGCCGGTGCGCGACACCTCGACCAGGCCGACCTCGCGCATCAGCTCGAGGAATTTGTCGATCTTCTCCGTTCCGCCGGTGACCTCGAAGATGAAGCTCGAGATCGTCGCGTCGACCACGCGGGCGCGGTAAACCTCGGCCAGGCGCAGCGCTTCGATGCGCTGGTCTCCCGTTCCGACGACCTTCACCAGGGCTAGTTCGCGTTCGACATGCGGGCCGAGCGCCGTCAGGTCGGTGACCTTGTGGACCGGAATCATGCGGTCAAGCTGGGCGACGACCTGCTCGATCACCTCGGGCGTGCCGGTGGTGACGATGGTGATGCGGCTGATTTTCTCATCCTCGGTGACGTCGGCCACCGTCAGGCTGTCGATATTATAGCCGCGCGCCGAGAACAGGCCGGCGATCCGGGCGAGGATGCCGGATTCGTTGTCCACGGTCACCGACAAGGTGTGCCGTTCGGTTTCTTGTTGCTTGATGTGCATATCGGATCTCTTGTCGAAGGGGTGGGGGAGGGATCAGACGAGCGCCTTGGCCTCGTCGTCCATCTCGCCGACCACCTCGTCGGCCTCCAGGATCATGTCGGTGTGCGCCGCCCCGCTCGGAATCATCGGGAAGCAGTTGGCGAGCTTGGCAACGCGGCAGTCGACCATCACCGGGCCGTCATGCGCGATCATCGCCGCGATGCCTGCTTCCAGATCGACTGGATCCTCGATGCGAATGCCCTTCCAGCCATAGGCTTCTGCCAGTTTGACGAAGTCGGGCAGGGCATCGCTATAGGATTCCGAATAGCGCCCGGCATAGGTCAGGTCCTGCCACTGGCGCACCATCCCCATATATTCGTTGTTGAGAATGAAGATCTTCACCGGAAGGCGATATTGCGTCGCCGTGCCGAGCTCCTGAATGTTCATCTGGATCGACGCCTCGCCGGCGATGTCGATCACCAGGGCATTCGGATTTCCGAGCTGCGCTCCGATCGCGGCAGGAAGGCCATAGCCCATGGTACCCAGACCGCCCGAAGTCAGCCACTTGTTCGGCGCATCGAAGTCGAAATGCTGGGCAGCCCACATCTGATGCTGACCAACCTCCGTGGTGATGATCGGCTTGCGCTGGTGCGTTGCCTCCCACAGCTTGCGGATGGCCAGCTGCGGCATGATCTCCTTGGTCGAGGCCGGATATTTCAGGCACTTGCGCGCGCGCCACTCGTCGATCTGCGCGAACCAGCCCGACAGGTCCTGGGCGCTGTGCTGGCGCGCCTTCCACAGCTTGACCATGTCCTCCATCGCGCGGCCGACGTCGCCGACGATGCCGAGGTCGACACGCACGGTCTTGTTGATCGACGACCGGTCGATGTCGATGTGGATCTTCTTGGAATGGGGCGAGAAGGCGTCGAGCCGGCCCGTGACGCGGTCGTCGAACCGCGCGCCAAGACACAGGATCAGGTCGGCGCGGTTCATTGCCATGTTGGCTTCATAGGTGCCGTGCATGCCCAGCATGCCCAGCCATTGCGGGCTGGAGGCCGGAAACGCGCCGAGCCCCATCAGCGTCGATGTCACGGGCGCGCCGGTTATACGGGCGAGCTCACGCAGCACCTGGCTGGCGAGCGGGCCGGCATTGATGATGCCGCCGCCGGTGTACAGGATCGGCCGCTCGGCTGCGGCGAGCATCTCGACGGCGGTTTCCAGCAGTGCAGTGTCGGCCTTGACCTGCGGGCGATAACCCTTGTGCGGCAGCGCCTGGATCGAGGGCTTGCGATAGGCTGCGCTCGCCACCTGCACGTCCTTCGGCAGATCGACCACGACAGGACCCGGTCGGCCCGATGTGGCGATGTGGAAGGCCTCATGGATCACGTCGCCCAGCTTGGCCGGGTCCTTCACCAGATAATTATGCTTGGTGCAGTGGCGCGTGATGCCGACCGTGTCGCATTCCTGGAAGGCGTCGGTCCCGATCAGCGGCGTTCCGACCTGGCCGGTGAGGATCACCAGCGGGATCGAATCCATCAACGCGTCGGCGATACCCGTCACGGCATTGGTCGCGCCCGGACCCGAGGTGACGAGCACCACGCCCGGCTTGCCGGTCGAGCGGGCATAGCCCTCGGCTGCGTGGACGGCGCCGGCCTCGTGGCGCACGAGAATGTGGCGAATGCGCTTCTGCTTGAAGAGGGCATCATAGATGGGGAGGACAGCGCCGCCCGGATAGCCGAATACGACCTCCACGCCCAGGTCGGTCAACGCCTGGAGCAATATGTCGGCACCGGTCATCTCGGCAGTCATGTCAAATCCCCTTGTGCGCCGCAGCGCGCTAGTTGAAGGCGGGCTGCCTAAAGGCAATAAACTATAGTGTCAACGTCTCTTCGTGTAATTTAATTGCTATTTTATCGTTCAGGGTGTCATCGAGTTGCGCTTCGACCGTCGACCATGCTGACGGCGGCTGGTGACGGAACCAGGTATATTGCCGCTTGGCATATTGGCGCGTCGCTGCCTGCCCCTGAGTCACCATGGTTTCGCGGTCGATCCTCCCGTCGATCCAGGCGGCGATCTCGGGCACGCCGATCGCGCGCATGGCCGGTAAAGCGGGATCGAGCTTCCGCTTCACGAGCCTTTCTACCTCTTCGATGGCCCCCTGTTCCAGCATGGCTTCGAAGCGCCGATCGCAACGGTCGCGTAGCCACTGTCGGGGGGGCAGAAGGATGCGCGCGGCGACCGAGATCCGGTCGGCAATCCCACCCTCCAGCTTCGTCTGCCACTGGGAGAGCGACATGCCCGTCGATCGCACGACCTCCAGCGCGCGCGCGATCCGGCTGGCATCGTTCGGGTGAAGATGCGCCATGGACAGGTCTTCGCTCTGCAGGGCTGCATGGGCCTCGGCAGCGGGCAGGGCGCGCACTGTCGCCCGGATGTCAGGGTCGATCGGCGGCACGGGGGCGATGCCGAACAGCAGCGTGCGCAGATAGAGACCGGTACCGCCCACCAGGATCGGCAGCCGACCGCGGCTGGCCGCCTCCTCGATCGCGCGCCGGGCATCCTGTGCCCAGTCCGCCGCGCTGCAGGCGGTCGCGGCGTCGCGATAGCCGAACAGCCGATGTGGCGCACGCGCCTCCTCGGCCTCGTCGGGCCGGGCCGACAGGACGCGCAGATCGGCATAGACCTGGCTGGCGTCGGCGTTGATCACCACGCCATCGGCCAATTCGGCAAGCCGCACCGCCAATGCGGACTTGCCGCTGGCCGTCGGCCCCGCAATAAGCGCGACCGGAATCTTCGATGGGGAATTGCTCGTGTTCATCGCCACCTTGATAGCATCCGAACGGCTCTCCGCAGGGGATATTTCGGCCGCGCTCGACCATGTTCGCTCTGCGGGAGGTCGTCCGGTCGGCAGCGATTGGTTGGAGGACGGCATTGCCTGCGACATCCGCTTCGACGGGGACGCCGTCGCGGTGCGCGCGGCGCTCGAGGACGTCGTCGCCGGCGTCGACGTCATCGTGCAGGTCGAAGCCGAACGTCGGCGAAAGATGCTGGTCGCCGACATGGATTCGACGATGATCACGATCGAGTGCATCGACGAACTCGCGGATTATGCCGGGATCAAACCCCAGATCGCCGAAATCACCGAGCGCGCAATGCGCGGCGAGCTGGACTTCGAGGGAGCGCTCGACGCGCGCGTGGCGTTGCTCAAGGGATTGGACGCATCGGTGATCGATCGCTGCCATGCCGAACGTGTCGTTATAATGGGCGGTGCCCGCGAACTGGTGCGCACGATGCGGGCCAACGGCGCAGACTGCTATCTGGTGTCGGGCGGGTTTACCGCTTTTGCCGACCGTGTCGGCGAAGAGATCGGCTTCACCCGCGCTCTCTCGAACATATTGGAGATCGTCGACGGCAAGCTTGCCGGAACCGTCGCCCGTCCGATTGTCGGCGCGTCGACCAAGCGCGAGACGCTGCTTGCCGAAGCGGCGGCGCACGGCATCGCGCCCGAGGCCTGCCTCGCGGTCGGCGACGGGGCCAACGACATTCCTATGATCCAGGCAGCGGGCCTGGGGGTCGCCTATCACGCCAAACCCAAGACGGCGGCGGCAGCAGGCGCGCGCGTCGACCATTGCGACCTGACCGCTTTGCTCTACGCGCAGGGCTATGCGCGTAGAGAGTGGGTCATCTGAGCGGCGGGTTCAGGGCGCTACAGCGAAACAGGTGGTGCCCGTCGCCTTGACGGCCGCGCAGGCTTGCTGCGCGGCTGCGCGTGAGCCCAGCGGTCCTGCCTGAAGCCGGGTCAGCGTCTTCACTGGCGTGTAGGTCGGCGTCAGTGCCTTGAGACCTGCCTTGGCGGAGAGCGATGTCCAGGCATTGCGTGCCGCGTCGGCGCTCGAGAAGGCGCCGAGCTGAATCTTCCACCCGCCACCAGCGGCCGCCACGACCGGCTGTGTGGTGCGGGCGGGAGGGGAAGCGACCGCCGCCGGCTTCGTCGCCACCGACTTTGCGGGGGCAGGCGATGGCTCGGCTGCTGACGGGGCCGCGACGCTCGGGGCCTTCCATGGCGCTGTGGGTGCTGTCTGTGCCATTACCGGGGCGGGAGCGGGAGGCGTTGTCGAAGGCGGCACGCTTGTCTGTCCTACCGGCGAAGGAACGACGGTGGTACGCATGGTCAGCGGCGTGTCGGCCGGGCCGGACATCTCGTTGCTTCGGAGCATGGCGGTGCGTTCGATTTCGCGCGCGATGGCGATGCCCGCCTGCTTCTGGTTGTCGGGGATGACCTGTTCCATCTGCATCAGGCTCTGGTTCGCTGCGCCGACCTTGGCGGCCTGGGCGCGGAGCATGAAGGCATAGGCGCGTGCCCAGTCCTTGGGCAGCAGATCGCCGTTGAAATAGGCGGTGCCAACGACATATTGCGCTCGGCCCTCGCCGCGATCGGCTGCCTTGCGCAGCCAAGTCATGGCCTCTTCGCGCTGGCCGCCCTGGAACAGCATCAGACCGAGCAGGGCCTGCGCCTGTTCATGGCCGGAGGCGGCGGCTTTGCGATACCAGGACAGAGCTTGGGCCTGATCGACGGGGACACCGCGACCCAGCTTATATGCCTGGCCCAGGTTGAACTGCGCATCGGGCTCGCCCGCTTCGGCGGGCCCGCGCCATTCGCCGATCGCCTTGGCATAGTCGCCGGCCTTCCAGGCATCCACGCCTTCCTTGACGCCGGCAAGAGCCGGAGCGCCCACAGCCATGCCGACCAGCGCAAGGCCCAGCACAAAGCTCTTCATCGTCAACCGCCCCCGATTTTCTGCCGGCATCTTCTAAACCGTTGATAGCGCGAGATGGCAGGCTGTCGATAGCCCCCAACGCGTCGCCCCCGGCATCGCCATGTGTGCATTAACCATAGCTTAGCGCCGGCCGTTTAGCTTTCCCCCGACTTCCTTTGGGCGGGGATGACGGAGCATGGTGCGCAACAGCAATATGGCGGGTTTGGGGGCGGTATTGCTGCTGCTTCCCGGAACGGGGAGCGCTACGCCGCCGTCGGCCGAACACGCCCTATCCGCCCCCCTCGCGGCGGAGCAGGACAATATATCGCGCTCCGATCAACCGCTGGTTCGCTCGGCAGAGAATGAAGTTCGCCATCACCCGGCGCATGCACAGGCGCGCTATATGCTGGGTGGTGCTTATCTCGCGGCCGGTCGCTTCCTTTCCGCTGAACAGGCATTGGCGGATGCCCTTCGCCTCGATCCGGAGCTGAACGGAGCGTCGTTCAAACTCGTCATGGTGCAGCTTGCGCTGGGCAAGAAGGCCGATGCCCTGACGCGGATCGATGCGATGGCTGTGCAGGGGCGCGAGGCGGACATCGGTCTTGCCCTTGCCCTCGCGGGCGATATCGACCGCGCACGACAACTGCTTGGCGACGCGGCGCGCGATGAACGGGCAAGCCCGCGCATCAGACAGAATCTCGCTTTCGTGGAAGCACTGGCCGGCCGGTGGGCGAACGCAGCGGCGATCGCGGCGCAGGACGTACCGCCGGAGCGCATGGCTGAGCGGCTGCGTCGCTGGGCCATGATCGCGCAGCTTCGGGATGCGCCGGCCCTGCAAATGGGGGCATTGATCGGGGTCGTGCCGCAGGCCGATCCCGGCATGCCGGAGCAGCTGGCCCTTCTGGATGATCCGATCCGATCGGCATCGGTCGATTCTGCGAAAGCCAACAGCGCCGGACCGAATATGATGGCGGTCGACCACAGGCTGGAGCAGGACGGCGTAAGGCCGACGGCCTATTCCGGGCCGCCCAGAATGCGATCAACCCGGGCCACCGAAGCGAATCCGACCGAAGCCGTGCCGTCCGCTGCGCCCGCCGCCGGTAATGGTCGCTCTCTCTACCGCGCCGGCTCGCGGCGGGGGATGACGCTGTCGGGGCGCGCAAATCGCTTTCCCGTGCGGCTCGTCGCCGTCTGTGCGTCCGACACGATGCCGGTGCTCGGCCACGGTCAGCTGAAGAGGATCAGCCTGTACGGGACGCCACGCTCCTTTCGCAGGCGCAGTAGCCTGCGATCAGCCTAAAGCAACGCCGCCCTTGATCGTCTGAAGCACCTTTCCCTGCACCGGCAGCCCGTCGAACGGCGTGTTGCCGGCGTGCGAAGCCATGGCGTCCGAGACGATCCGCCAGGGCTTGTCGGGATCGAACAGGATGAGATCGGCTTCCGCGCCGACGGCAAGCGATCCGCCCGGAAGGTCGAGCAGGCCAGCCGGCGCCGTCGACAGCAGTTCGATCAGTCGCGGCAGCCCGATGCGGCCATCCCTGACCAGCGACAGCGACAGTGCGAGGAGCGTCTCCGCGCCCGACATGCCCGGCTCCGCATCGGCAAAGGGGAGCCGTTTGGCTTCGGGACCGAGCGGATCATGGCTGGAGCAGAGAAGATCGATCGTGCCATCGGCCAGCGCCTCGAGTGCGGCCTGACGATCATCTTCGGCGCGAAGTGGGGGCGAGAGGCGAGCGAAGGTCCGGAAGCCTCCCACCGCAATGTCCGACAGCAGCAGATGCGCGGGGCTGACGCCGCAGGTGACGGGCAGGCCGCGGAGCTTGGCGTCGCGAACGAGGTCGAACGCGCGCCGGGTCGTCAGCTGGCGGAAGTGGAGACGCGCGCCGCTCTGTTCGGCAAGCATTATGTCGCGCGCCACCGCCATGGCCTCGGCAATGGCGGGCGCGGCAGGCAGGCCCATGCGGGTGGCATATTCGCCCTCGGTCGCGACTGCTCCGGCGGTCAGACCGCCATCCTCGGCGTGACTGACCACGACCAGACCCAGAGCGTTCGCGTAGGATAGCACCCGGTGCATGACGCCGGCATCGGCAATCCACTGTCGCCCGGTTGCGACGGCGCAGGCGCCGCCGGCTTTCATCAGGCCGATCTCGGCCAGTTCGGAGCCTTCGAGCCCCTTGGTGGCGGCCGCCAGCGGGTGGATCCACAGGTCCGGTTTTCCTGCCGCTGCGGCGCGCTGGACCAGCGCGCTGTGGTCGAGCGGCGGCGACTGATCGGGCATCAGCACCGCGCGGGTGATGCCGCCCGCCGTAAAGGCCTTCATGTCGATCGAGAAGACGCCAAGATCGATCAGGCCCGGAGCGACATGCGCGCGGCCCGCGTCAATGACGCTCACGTCCGATGGGGTATCGAACAGGCCGACCGCGGCGATCCGGCGGTCGCGGATAAGAATGCCGCCGTTCGTTATCGTTCCAGCGACGGGATCGACGATGCGCGCATTGAGGATGGCGAGCGAAGCGGTCATGCCCAGCCCTCCACGCCGCGCCGCTTGCGGGTCAGCACGTCGAGGCAGGCCATGCGGACGGCGACGCCCATCTCGACCTGTTCTGTGATTGCCGAACGCGTCGGGTGGTCGGCGACGCTGCTGGTGATCTCCACGCCCCGGTTCATCGGGCCCGGATGCATGACGAGTGCGTCGGGCGCCGCGCGCTCCAGGCGCTCGGGGGTGAGGCCGTAAAGCGCGTGGAACTCGCGGGGGGACGGAAGATAGGCGCCGTCCATGCGCTCGTTCTGAAGCCGGAGCATCATCACCACATCGGCTCCGTCTAGACCTGCGTCGAAATCGCTGAAGGGGATCGCGCCCATCCGGTCGATCGCCGCCGGCATCAGCGTCGGCGGAGCGATCACGCGGACTTCGGCGCCCAGAGTGGTCAGCGCGAGGATGTTCGAGCGCGCGACGCGGCTGTGCAGGATGTCGCCGCAGATCGCCACGACCAGCCCGGCGATCCGGCCCTTGCGGCGGCGGATCGTCAGCGCGTCGAGCAGCGCCTGGGTCGGGTGCTCGTGGCGCCCGTCGCCGGCGTTCAGCACCGGACAGTCGACCTTGTCGGCGATCAGCTGGACCGCGCCCGACGACTGGTGCCGGATCACGATCATGTCGGCGCGCATCGCGTTGAGCGTCATTGCGGTGTCGATGAGGGTCTCGCCCTTCTTCACGCTCGACGCGCCCACCTGCATGTTGACGACGTCGGCACCCAGGCGCTTGCCCGCGATCTCGAAGGACAGCAGGGTCCGTGTCGAGTTTTCGAAGAAGGCATTGATCAGCGTCAGCCCCGACAGGCGATCGTCATGCTTGCTGGTTGCGCGATTGAGCGCGATCCACTGCTCGGCTTCGTCGAGCAGGAACAGGATCTCATGGGGCAGAAGCCCGTAAATGCCGGTGAGATGGCGGTGCGGAAAGGATAGTGACATCAAAGCCGCGCCATAGGGCAGGGCGGGGCCGACCTCAAGCGGCCATTGGGCCGTGATCGCGCCTCAGATCATTGCGTCGATCGCACCCTGCAGAATGTAGGACGCGGCCAGCTTGTCGACCAGTTCGGCGCGACGGGCGCGGCTCGCATCAGCGTCGAGCAGGGTGCGGGTGACCGCCTGGGTCGACCAGCGCTCGTCCCAGAGCAGGATCGGGAGGTCCATCGCCTCGACGTTGCGGGCGAAGGCGCGGACCGACTGGGTGCGCGGCGAATCGCTGCCGTCGAGATTGAGCGGCAGGCCGATCACCAGGCCCTTGACCAACTGCGCGGTCGCCAGCTGGCGCAGCTTGGCCGCGTCCACGCTGAACTTCGTGCGCTGGACCGTCTCCGCCGGGCTGGCGATCGTCCAGCTGGCATCGCACAGGGCGATGCCTATCGTTTTTGTGCCGACGTCGAGCCCGGCGAGGCGCCCGCGTTTGGGCAGCGCCTCCCGGAATTCGAGGGTGGACGTGGTTATCATCGGCCGAGGAACGCTGCGCCGCGCCGCGCGGCATCGGCACGTATGTTCGCCCAGAACAGCGCATAGTCGAACACATGATAGTTGTTGCCGGGCATGACGAACCGGTCGAAGCCCTTGGGCGGCGCGCCGATCAGCAGCACGCCCGACGAATCGCAGCGCGCGCCGACAACTCCCGGCTTCAACGTCGCACCCATATAGTCGCCGCTCGGCATCAGCGCGCCGCAATTTGCAGCGGGAGCGGCGGCGCTGGCAGGCAGGCCGGTGAGCGGGTTGACGCACAACATCGTGGTGCTCTTTCGCGGAGCGCCCGTCAGGCCGACCGAGGATTCGAAAATCTGCCGGATCTGGCGGGGTTCGGCGGGTTCGGCGAAGCTTTGCCAGGACAGGATGCAGCCGGATTGATCGGCGCGAGTGCATGCTTCGAGGCCCAGGGCCGGCACGTCCGCCTCCACCGAGATCGGCCAGCCGACGAGATAGGCGGCGACGATGCGCTTGGCGACCGGCTTCCCCGCCACCTTGTCCCTGAGCAGCCGCATCAGGTGCACCGTGCCCTGGCTATGCCCTGCGAGCAGGATCGGCCGGTTGGCGGGCAGCTGGTCGAGAAATGCATCGAAGGCGCGCTCGACATCGCCATAGGCAAGGTCCAGCGCCTTCGCCGCATCGGGGACGTCGGTCATGAAGGTGCCGAGCGTCGCCGAGCGATAACGCGGCGCCCAGATCGCGCCGATGCCGTTGAACGCGCTCGCCTCGCTCCAGGCGAACACGCGCAGCCATTGGCGCGACTCGGCGCTGGCGATCGGCGCGTTCCAGCTGGCCTTGCTGTAATAGGTCGTCGGCGGGACGTAGAAGACGGCGATCTCGGGCTTGGTCGCGGTCGGTGCGACCCCTTCCGGTAGCCAGCGGGCCGGATCGTCGGGCAGGTCGGGTCGCGAGAGCCAGGCGGCGGCGCTGCGATAGTCGGGGGCGGGCCCCGCCGCGGCGGCATCGAAACGTCCACCCGGAACGAAGGTCATGCGCAACAGCTGGTCCTGGAACAGCGACCAGGTCAGTCCGGCGGCCAAGGTGAGCACGATCAACCCCGCGATCAGGTAGAGGAAACGGCGAGCGAGCAAGGACGGCTCCGTCTGCGAGTGCGACATCAGTGACGATCGGGGCAAGTGCGTAGCGGGCAATCGCGCATGCGTCCAATCTGATTGCCACCCCCTGCGGGGCCGAAGCGGAGCCGGGTGTTTCGGCAGCGGTACGTCATGCCACCCTTGCCGCCGCACGGCCCGGATGCTAGCCGCGCGGCCATGTCAGTCGATGCCGCAACCGTCCGCAAGATCGCGAGCCTGGCGCGCATCGCCGTTACCGACGGCGATGTCGAAGCCATGGTTCCCGAACTCAACAACATCCTGGGCTGGATCGAGCAGCTCGGCGAAGTCGACACCGATGGTGTCGCGCCGCTGGCCGCCGTCATCCCCAACCATCAGCGTCTCCGTGCCGACGTCGTCACCGACGGTGACATTCGCGACAAGGTGCTGGCGAATGCGCCGCAGGCCGAACATGGCTTCTTCGCGGTTCCGAAGGTGATCGAATAATGAGCGCTATAACCGATCTGGGCATCGCCGGCCTGCGCGACGGCTTCCGCGGCGGCGAGTTCTCGGCCCGCGAGGTAGCCGAGGCGTTCAACGCGGCGGTTGCGGGTGCCAAGCCGCTCAACGCCTTCATCATCGAAACGCCCGACCATGCGATCGCAGCGGCCGAGGCGGCCGATCGCGCGAGGGGCGCAGGCGAGTTGCTGCCCCTGTCGGGCATTCCGCTCGGCATCAAGGACCTGTTCTGCACTGCCGGCTATCAGACGACTGCCGCGAGCGGGATGCTGGAAGGCTTCGTGCCGACCTATGAATCGACCGTGACCGCCAAGCTGTTCGCGGCGGGGGCGGGCATGCTCGGCAAGCTCAACCTCGACCAGTTCGCTATGGGCTCGTCCAACGAGACGAGCGCTTTCGGCAATGTGATCTCGCCGTGGCGCCGGAATGACGGCGGCAATGCGCCGCTCGCCCCCGGCGGTTCCTCGGGCGGCTCCTCGTCCGCGATCGCGGCGCGGATCGTGCCGGCGGCGACCGGCACCGACACCGGCGGCTCGATCCGTCAGCCCGCAGCGTTCACCGGCATTGCCGGCATCAAGCCGACCTATGGCCGTTGCTCGCGCTTCGGCATCGTCGCCTTCGCCTCGTCGCTCGATCAGGCGGGGGCCATGGCCCAGGACGTCCGCGACAGCGCCATCCTGCTCGAGGCGATGTCGGGTTTCGATCCGAAGGACTCGACCTCGCTCGACGTCTCCGTCCCGCGCTGGGAAGAGAATTTGTCGAGCGATCTCAGGGGCAAGAAGGTCGGTATTCCAAAGGAATATCGGGTTGAAAACATGCCTGCGGAGATCGACGCGCTGTGGCAGCAGGGTATCGCATGGCTGCGCGACGCGGGCGCCGAGATCGTCGACGTGTCGCTGCCGCACACGCGCTATGCGCTGCCGACCTATTACATCATCGCACCGGCGGAAGCCTCGTCCAACCTCGCACGCTATGATGGCGTGCGCTACGGGCTGCGCGACCTGCCCGACGGCGCCAATCTGCAGGACATGTATGCGGCAACCCGCGCGGCCGGCTTCGGTCCCGAGGTCAAGCGCCGTATCCTGATCGGCACCTATGTGCTCTCGGCGGGCTTCTACGACGCCTATTACACCAAGGCGCAGAAGGTGCGGGCGCTGATCGCCCGCGACTTCGAGGAGGCCTTCAAGAAGGTCGACGTTCTGCTGACCCCGACGGCGCCATCGGCGGCCTTCGCGCTCGGCGAGAAGAATGCCGATCCGCTGGAGATGTATCTCAACGACGTCTTCACCGTCCCCGCAAGCCTCGCCGGCGTACCGGCGATGTCGGTGCCGGCCGGGCTGGACGGGCAGGGGCTTCCGCTCGGCCTTCAGATCATCGGCCGCCCGCTCGACGAGCAGGGCGTCCTCAATGCCGGTCTCGCGATCGAGCAGCGGGCAGGCTTCGCGGCCCGGCCGCAGAATTGGTGGGCGAAATGAGCAGCTATCGTATCCAGGGCGCCACCGGCGAATGGGAGGTCGTGATCGGCCTTGAAGTCCATGCGCAGGTCGTCTCCAACGCCAAGCTCTTCTCGGGCGCTTCGGCGGTCTTCGGCGCGGAGCCGAACCAGAACGTCTCGCTGATCGACGCGGCGATGCCCGGCATGCTGCCCGTTCCGAACGAGGAGTGTATCCGCCAGGCCGTCAAGACCGGCATGGCGATCGGCGCGCAGATCAACCGCTGGTCGCGCTTCGACCGCAAGAATTACTTTTACGCCGATTTGCCGCAGGGCTATCAGATCTCGCAGCTTTACCATCCGCTGGTGGGCGAGGGCACGATCACGATCGATGCCGACGAGAAGGCCGGCATCAAGGAAGCCAAGACGATCGGTGTGGAGCGCATCCATGTCGAGCAGGACGCCGGCAAGCTGATGCACGACCAGCATCCCACGCGCTCCTATGTCGACCTCAACCGGTCGGGCGTGGCGCTGATGGAGATCGTGTCGCGGCCTGACATGCGTTCTCCTGCAGAAGCAGGGGCTTATCTCCGAAAGCTACGATCCATCCTCCGCTATGTCGGCTCGTGCGATGGCAATATGGAGGAGGGCTCCATGCGTGCCGACGTCAATGTGTCGGTGCGCAAGGTGGGCGAGCCCTTCGGCACCCGCACCGAGACGAAGAACGTCAACTCGGTCCGTTTCGTCATGGCGGCGATCGAGACCGAGGCGAACCGTCAGGTCGACGTGCTCGAAAGCGGCGGCAAGATCGTTCAGGAAACGCGCCTCTACGATCCCGACCGCAACGAAACGCGCTCGATGCGGTCGAAGGAAGATGCGCATGATTATCGCTACTTCCCCGATCCCGACCTTCTCCCGCTCGAACTGAGCGACGAGTTCATCGAGCGTTGCCGCGCGGAGCTCCCGGAACTGCCGGACGCCAAGCGCGCCCGTTACGAGGGCGAGCTGGGGCTTTCGGCTTACAATGCGGCGGTGATCACTTCGGACGTCGAGACTGCCCGCTGGTTCGAGGCGCTGCTCGATGCGACCGGCAAGACCGGGCCGGAAGTCGGAAAGCAGGCCTCCAACTGGTTGATCTCAGACCTTTTTGGTGCGCTCAACCGCCTCGGCAAGTCGATCGGCGAAAGCCCGGTTACTCCGAAGCAGGGGGCCGAACTCTTGGGCCTCGTCGCCGACGGCACGCTGTCGGGCACGCTGTCCAAGCAGGTGTTCGAGATCATGCTCGAAACCGGCGACGATCCCGCGAAGATCGTCGAGGAGCGCGGGCTCAAGCAGACCAGCGACACTGGTGCGATCGAGAAGGTGATCGCCGACGTCATGGCGGCGAACGCCGACAAGGTCGCCGAATATCGCAGCGGCAAGGACAAGCTGTTCGGCTTCTTTGTCGGCCAGACGATGAAGGCGATGGGGGGCAAGGCCAATCCCGGCGTCGTCAACGACCTGCTCAAGAAGGCGCTCGGCTGAAGATCGGGGCAGACGGGCGACGCTCCGTCTGCCTTCCAACTGTAGAGTGGCGCCGTCTCCGCGCTGCGCTATGATCGGCCATGATCTATGGCGATCCCGGCTCCGTCATTCCGCTGAACCTTCCTGCGGGAAGCGGCGATTATCAGCTGTCGGTTCCGGACGGGCTTCCACTCGCGCGCGAGGTCGCTACCGTCTCCAACCGCGCCGTTCGGGTGGACTGGACCTTCGCCGGTCCGTCGACCGTCGCGATCGGGCAGGGCGACGCGCTGTCGGGCCGGATCCCGCTCGTCTCCAGCGGCCCTGCGCTGTCGGGGCCGGCGGGCATCAGGCTCAACAAGGACAGCTCGCTTCATTCCAAGCCGCTGGGACTGGACTTTCCGTCGAGCGGTGATCGGCTGAGCTCGCAGGCGCCAAGCCGGTTGCGCTGCTCCTTTCGCGGGATCGTCCCCCGGGCGGACGGTGCGCTGCTCTGCTATCTGATGGACTGGGGTGTCGGCGCGGTGCTTCTCACGACGCGCTATGGCTCCGACCAGCTCGAAGCGCTGATCACCCGCGACGATGCAGCCGAAGGCGGCTTCTTCAGTACGGTGCTGCGCAAGCCAGGGACCGAGCAACTGCTCGAGCTCGAATGGCGCGATGCGCCGGGGAAACCTGGCGGCTTTCTGTCCTTCTTCATCGACGGCAAGCCGGCAGGCGGCCCTTTCCCGACGAAGATCAAGCCGCGCTTGACCCCGGCGATGGATCTGTGGGTCAATGCCGTGCTCGGCAATGCACGACAGGCGGCAGACGGCATGGTGGTCAAGCAGATCGCGCTGAGCTTCGATCGTCCTGTCACCAACCTGTCCTATCCATCTGTTTCCACGGGACCTTTCAAGGGTTTGGATCTGCCGAAGCTGGTCGTCGACGCCCGGGCGGTGGCGCAGCCCCAGCCGCCCCGCACATTGGCGTGGCGCGCGCCGGATGGATCGGTCGGGACGATCGACATCACCATCGGTTCGCTCGAGGTGCCGCCGGGTGCAGCGTACAAGGCGGTGCTTGAGGACTGGTCTTCCGGACGGGCGGTCGATCATCCCGATGTACTGGTGATGACGCGTCCAGTCGCTCAGAATTGCCGCTTCGAGGATGCTGCGTTGGGAGCGGCGGTTCCGGCCTGGACCGAATGCCTGCCACAGGGGCCGGTCCCCGTCATCGGCGGCATTGCCTATCGCTGCGAAGCGATCCGCAGTGGCGACTATGTTCAGTTCCAGTTCGGCTATGACTGGGACGAAAGCGTCATGCCGGACAATCCGTTTGGCGATCCGTTAGGCCGCAATGCCTATATGGTCCCGCACAAGTGGCGGATCGTGGACCGCGACGACAGGGTGATCGCGACGGTGCAACGCCCGGACGGTGGTCCGCTCAATGGGCTCGACATTCCGCGTCATTATGGCGGCCCCAGCGACGGGCGCGGTTGCGCGATGGTGGGCAAGGAGAATCGCTGGTATCCGCACGGCACGGTGCGCTCGGGGATCATCTGGCGCAGCCGCGATCCCGGCAGCCACGATCAGGGCCTGATCCGAGCCTCGGTGCCGCTGCTCGACCTCAGCATCCCTTTCGGCAGTCATCTAGACTATTCGGTCAACGGCTATGACCTGCGCATCTTCAGCGGTGGCGCAGGTAATGAAGGGCAGGCCAACGGCTTCGGCAATATCCGCGTCATCCCCTGGAAGCAGAGTGATTACCGGACGATGGTCGGCCGCGCCGGTCGGACGCGCGATCCCTATCCGAGCCTGCTCTACACCGCCAATTCGATGGCGGCGAACGCGGCGCTTTGGCTGGAATATACGCCCTTCAACATCCAGGGCCGGTCGCCGGTGACAGGGTCGGGCGGTATCCGCGACGATCGCCAGATCATCGCCGAACCCGTCGTCTGGCACATGAACCTGCCCAATGGGCTCAGGCCGCACGACGGCACGCCCTGGCGGTCGATCGCGCTCGACTATCTGACCGGCTATGTCTCGGACGCGGTGCATTCCTTCGAGAAGGGCCGCAACATACCGCTGTTCAAGGGCAATCCGCGGCGCTCGATCAAGCTGCGCAACCATTATTATGGTCCGGGCGACCAGGGGCTGCCGGCGTCGCAGGCCTGGTACCAGCAGGGCGGGCGCGTCGCGGGGTGGCTTCAGAGCGTGAACCCTTTAAAAGTGTCGGTGCCTTATGCCGGCGACGCGCCCGATCGGCCCTATTTCGGGACATTCCAGGTCGACAAGCTTCACGGCCACCAGTTTCCGGGATGGGGGAGCCTGCTGTTCAGGACGCCCGAATTCGCCTTTCTCGGCCATCGCTTCTGGGACCAGAACCGTCTCTACTCCAACGACATCATCGGCGATCAGTGGCTCGCGCTCTGGTCTTCGCGCGAGGGCGCCTGGGCCTTCATGCATGCGGCGCTCGCCTGGAAGACCGCCAGCGCGGGCTCGACACGGCTCTATAGCCGGAAGGAGGTCCTTGATTTCGCGGTGTTCGACTTCGAGGCCTTTCACGACCGTTATTATGCGAGCACGCCGGGCTTCCTGAATCCGCCCGACAATCTGATGCCCGAGGGAAGGGTCGACATGCGGCTCGCCGTGTTCGCCGCCGCGCCTTTCTTCGGCATCGTCAATCAGGAAGAGGACAGACTGCTGCACCAGCACGAGTTCGGCATCGGCTATTGGCTGACCGCGCTCGCCGCCGGCGAGAAGCTCGGGTTCAATGCCGCTTTGCGCGCCGCCTCGCCCAAGGTGCGGACGATCGTCGACTGGCTGATCCGCATGCACCGGATTCGCGTGGTCGGGCGGATCAACGAGGGGGCGCTGCACCCGCCGCTCGGGGGGACCGATTATATGCTCGGCATCTGGTCCGCCGACCATGTCCGCGCCGTGGGCGGGGAGGTTGCCCGTTTGCCGCGCAGCTATCGCGAGCTGGCGCGCCTTTGGGGGCAGGCGCCGAGTTGGGACGTCTTCATCGGCGATCAGGGCCCGATCCGGCGCGACGGGCAATCGATGGATCAGCTGATCGCGGCGCCATCCTATCTCCGCTATCTGCTCGGCCAGGAAGGCGAGGATATCGTCGCTGCCCAGAAGACGGCCAATGGCTGGCGCGAGCAAAAGAAAGCGGAAGAGCTGAAGCGTGGCGAGATGGCCGGGGAGGGATGGTTCCACTTCCTCCAGGCCACGAACAACCCCGCGCTGCCGGTCCAGCGCTGATCGTCGGGACGATCTTCATGACCTTGTCATGCGGCCCGTTCGCGGCTTCTCCGGCCTGTCGGACGGACGTCGCAACCGCCCCGTCATGCGCCGGGTTGTACTCGTCTCGCATGTTGCTATAGAGCGCGCCGACCGGCGGTCCTTTTTTGCGGGCGTGGCGGAACTGGTAGACGCGCTGGATTTAGGTTCCAGTATCGCAAGATGTGGGGGTTCGAGTCCCTTCGCCCGCACCAGCTTCCGCCTTTGTCAGCGTGAAGCGGGATCGACCAAGATTTTCTCGAGATAGAGGTTGGATGCGACCCATGCAGACTGTCGAAACGCTCAATGAGGGCCTGAAGCGCGCCTATACGCTGACGATCCCGGCCAATGATGTCGCCCAGCGCATCGAGGCCGAGATCAAGTCGATCGCGCCGCAGATCCGCATGCCCGGCTTCCGCCCCGGCAAGGTTCCCGCGAACCTGATCAAGAAGATGCATGGCCCGGCGATCGAACAGGACGTGCTCAACAAGGCGGTGCAGGACGGCGTTCAGCAGCTGCTGGCGGAACAGAAGCTGCGTCCGGCGATGCAGCCCTCGGTCGAGCTGGTCGACGGCGAATATGAGGCCGGCAAGGACGTCGCGCTGAAGGTCGAACTTGAAGTGCTCCCCGAGGTGCCCGCGCCCGCGATCGACGGCCTCAAGCTCGAGCGTCTGACCGTCCCGGCCGCCGCCGATGAGATCGACAGCCAGATCGAGCGCATCGCGTCGCAGCAGAAGCAGTATCAGGACGCGATGGAAGGCCATCCGGCGGTCGAGGGCGACCTGGTCGTCATGGACTTCGCCGGCAGCGTCGACGGCGTCGCCTTCGAAGGCGGCACCGGTACCGGCATGTCGGTCGAGCTCGGCTCGGGCCGCCTGATCCCCGGCTTCGAAGCGCAGCTGGAAGGCGTCAAGAAGGGCGAATCGCGCTCGCTGAACGTGACCTTCCCGGAAGATTATGGCGAGAAGTCGCTGGCCGGTAAGGCCGCGGTGTTCGAAGTCACCGTGACCGACGTTCGCGTTCCGGGCGAGACCAAGATCGACGACGAGTTCGCCAAGACGCTGGGCCTCCAGGGCATCGACCAGCTGCGCGAACTGGTGAAGGGCCAGATCGAGCAGGAGCTCAATGGCCTGACCCGCACCCACATGAAGCGCAAGCTGCTCGACCAGCTCGCCGCCGGCCATGACTTCCCGGTCCCGCCGTCGATGGTCGAAGCCGAGTTCTCCCAGATCTGGCAGCAGCTGGAGCATGAGGCGAGCCATGAGGAAGATCCCGAAGCCGCCCGCGCCGACATGGAGAAGGATCGCGACGATTACCGCGCGATCGCCGAGCGTCGCGTTCGTCTCGGCCTGCTCCTGTCCGAAATCGGCCAGCAGAACGGCGTCGAAGTCAGCGCGCAGGAAATGCAGCGCCTGATCCAGCAGGCCGCCTTCCAGTATCAGCCGAAGGACCGCGAGCGCTTCGTCCAGTATCTGCAGCAGGACCCGATGGCCGCCGCGCAGCTGCGTGCGCCGCTATATGAAGACAAGGTCATCGACTTCCTGTTCGGCAAGGCCGAGATCACCGACCGCGAAGTGACGCGTGAAGAGCTCGAAGCCGCGATCGAGGCCGACGACGACACGATCGGCAAGGGCCATGTCCATGGTCCGGACTGCGACCATGACCATGATCACGACCATGGCCATGCGGAGCCCGCAAAGAAGCCGGCCGCCAAGAAGGCTGCTCCGAAGAAGGAGAAGGCCGACGAAGCAGCGGTAGAGGAGCCGGCCGCCGAAGCTGCGCCCGCGCCGAAGAAGGCTCCGGCCAAGAAGGCAGCTGCCAAGGCCGAGGACGGCGAAGCCGCTCCCGCCAAGAAAGCTCCGGCCAAGAAGAAGGCCGCTGCGGCCGAGTAATCCGCCGGACGACAGTCAGCGAAGAGGCCGGGCAGCGATGTCCGGCCTTTTTGTTTGGGCGGTTACCGGGCGAGGGGCCTGCGATGGAGGATCGCCATCGCGAACAGTGCGAAGCCGCTGGTGATCGTCCAGACGAACAGTCGGTCCATGAACCAGGCGTGGATCGCAGTGTGTTGCCAGAGCAGGCCCAGCATGGCGACGATCGCGAGGTTGGACAGGAGCAGGTGTAGGGTACGCGCCCTGAGGGTCGGATCGCCGCTGGCGAGCAGCAAGCGGGCGCTCCAAGCGCCGAAGCCGATCGCGGTCGCGAGCATCGCGCCTGCCAGAACATGCATCCCGGCTGCCAGCGAGTTGAGCCCCTTCACCAATGACTTGACGAGCTTGATCGGTCCGAGATCGGGCTGCTGTTCGCCCATGCCCAGCCGGACGCCCAGTTGCGAGGCACTTTCTCGGAAGGATTCAAGCCCGAATACCGACAGGGCGAGCAGCAGCTTCAGGGCCATGCAGGTCGCGACCGCAGCGCAGAAGGCGCCGAGCGCCTCGACGATCTGTTCGGCAATTTCGCGCGGTGGGGCGTCGCGGAGTGCAAAGGGCAGGCCGCCGATGATGATGGCGAGGCCGAAGGGAATACCCCCGGTCAGGAACTCGAAAATGGCCGTTGCGGCGCCAAAAAGGGCGGCGGCGATCAGCGAGCCCCGACGGCCAAGACCGCCGCGCGCCGATGCGATGGCGAGGAACAGCAGATAGACGAGAATGGCCGCGTCTGATGGCGCATGGCTCAGCGACTGGCCGTAGGATTCGAGCCCGAACCAGCGCGACAGGGCGAGAAAGACGATCAGCCAGATCAGGCTTTCGGTCGGTCGGCGACCGCGGGCCAGCGCCGCCATCGCGATCAGGATGCCCGCGATGACGAGCAGGGTCTGGAGCAGGTGATAGGCGGTGCGTATCTGCTCGACCGAGGCCAGCGGCAGCAGATAGCGCGCCAGCATCGTGTGGCCGTGGATATATTGATGATAGTAGAGCCCGGTGCGTCCGGCTGCATGATCGCCGAACGCATAGGCGCGGAGCGCACCGCACATCGTCTCGTCGGTGCGCTGGACCGGCTTTATGGGGCTCACCGCCAACCGGTCTGCCGGCGCCTGCTGGTCGATCGCCATGTAGAGGATCAGGCAGTCATTATATTGGTGGCGTCCGATGTCGGTGTTGCCGACGAGCCAGTCTTCATTCTGCAACGCCGCATTGTCGAACGCCGCCCGAACATGGGCTTCAGCCAGTGGTAGATCGCGACCGAGACTGGCCCGGTTGCCGAGCGCGAACAATGCGAAAAGGAGCAGGCCCGCAATGATCCCGACCGCTGCCCCCAATGATCCTTTCCGCAAGAGGGCGCCAAACCGCATCGTCTTCAGCATCTATCAACCCCCCGCATGCCACCATCTTGCCGATCGGTTACGGCAGCGCCAGTGATTTCAGGACCCTCTTGAAACCCCGGCGGCAAAGGCCGATGTTGGGCAAGATACAAAAACGAAGGACCAATTCATCCATGCAGAATCCGTTCGAAACCGGCCAATTCCTGAATCCGGAGTCTGGCGCGCTGGTTCCTGTGGTGATCGAGCAGTCGAACCGCGGCGAACGGAGCTTCGACATCTATTCGCGCCTGCTGCGTGAGCGAATCATCTTCGTTACCGGTCAGGTCGAAGACCATATGGCCTCGCTGATCGTTGCCCAGCTGCTGTTCCTCGAGTCGGAAAATCCGAAGAAGGACATCTACATGTACATCAACTCGCCGGGCGGCGTGGTGACGGCGGGTCTCTCGATCCACGACACGATGCAGTATATTCGCCCGCGCGTCGGCACGGTGTGCATCGGCCAGGCTGCGTCGATGGGCAGCTTCCTTCTGGCGGCCGGCGAGCCCGGCATGCGCGTGGCGCTGACCAATTCGCGCATCATGGTCCATCAGCCTTCGGGCGGTGCACAGGGCATGGCCGCCGATATCGAGATCCAGGCGCGCGAGATCCTGCGGATGCGCCACCGCCTCAACTCGCTCTACGCGAAATATACCAAGCAGCCGCTCGAGGCGATCGAGGCCGCGATGGACCGCGACAAGTTCATGGAGGCCGACGAGGCCAAGGCCTTCGGGATCATCGACGAGGTGTTCGACAAGCGGCCGAGCCCCGCCGATGAGGCGGCCGCCGCCTGACACACAGCCGGTCAGAACTGGCTGAAGGCGAGGCGCGCTCCCTCGGATCACGAGGGGCGCGCCTTGCATTTTACGATGCTGCCCGCGATGGCGGCGGCAATGGCCCGACGTTGCGGTCTCCCGCATCGCGGCTTGCGTCCTTCCCGAAGGTACCCATATCGCTGGGGAACCGTCGGGGTGATCATCGCTTCTTAAGATGGTTGTGAGAAGGGGGAGGACGTGTTTAGGATGCGACCGATCCCCAGTGGAGTCAGGATCTAGTTTATGACGAAGTTGACCGGCGGCGACTCGAAGAGCACCTTGTACTGCTCATTCTGCGGCAAGTCGCAGCACGAGGTTCGCAAGCTGATCGCCGGCCCCACGGTGTTCATCTGCGACGAGTGCGTGGAACTCTGCAACGACATCATCCGCGAAGAGACCAAGGGTGCCCTGGTCAGCAAGAAGGATGGCGGCGTTCCCACCCCGCATGAGATCTGCGAACATCTCGACCAATATGTGATCGGCCAGGCGAAGGCCAAGCGGGTCCTCTCGGTCGCGGTCCATAACCATTACAAGCGGCTCAACCACGGCGCCAAGGGTGCCGAGGTCGAACTCGCCAAGTCGAACATTCTGCTCGTCGGCCCGACCGGCTCGGGCAAGACGCTGTTGGCCCAGACGATGGCGCGTCTGCTCGACGTGCCTTTCACCATGGCCGATGCGACGACGCTCACCGAAGCAGGCTATGTCGGCGAGGATGTCGAGAACATCATCCTCAAGCTGCTCCAGGCCTCGGATTACAACGTCGAGCGCGCCCAGCGCGGCATCGTCTACATCGACGAGATCGACAAGATCAGCCGCAAGGCCGACAATCCCTCGATCACGCGCGACGTGTCGGGTGAGGGCGTTCAGCAGGCCCTGCTCAAGCTGATGGAAGGCACCACGGCGAGCGTTCCGCCGCAGGGTGGCCGCAAGCATCCGCAGCAGGAGTTTCTGCAGGTCGATACGACCAACATCCTGTTCATCTGCGGCGGCGCCTTCGCCGGTCTCGAGAAGATCATCGGCGACCGTCTGCAGGGCAAGTCGATCGGCTTCGGAGCCTATGTCGCGGCTCCCGAGGAGCGGCGTACCGGCGAGACGCTGCAGCAGTGCGAGCCTGAGGATCTGCTGAAGTTCGGCCTGATCCCCGAATTCGTCGGCCGTTTGCCCGTCATCGCGACGCTGATGGACCTCGACGAGGAAGCGCTGGTCGAGATCCTGACCCAGCCCAAGAACGCTCTGGTCAAGCAGTATCAGAAGCTGTTCGAGATGGAGGGCGTCAAGCTCGGCTTCACCGACGACGCACTGGTGGCGGTCGCCCGCAAGGCGATCACCCGCAAGACCGGCGCGCGCGGCCTGCGGTCGATCCTCGAAGGGCTGCTGCTCGATACGATGTTCGACCTGCCGTCAATGGATGGCGTGGACGAGATCATGGTCGACAAGGACGTGGTCGAGGGCCGGAAGGATCCGGTTCGCGTGTTTTCGAAGAAGAACAAGGAAAAGGCTGGCGACGCCGCCTGAACCATCTTCTCCGATCAGAAAAAAAAGGGGCCCCGGGCGATCATGCCCGGGGCCCCTTTTTCATAATCGGTCGTCAGTTTTGCAGGCCTAGCGTACGGGCTGCTTCCTCGAACCGTGCGACCTGCGCCGCGTCGCCGGCGAATGCCGCCTTGGCTTTGGCGAGCGCCTGGCGAGCGCCGTTCGGATCCTTGAGCACAAGCCGGGCGCGCATCAGGCGTATCCAGCCATCTGCATCGCGCGGATTATCCTCCAGCCTTGCGGCGAGCCGGGCAACCATGCCACGAGCCATCTCGTCCTGCTGGGTCGGGGTCATACGGCTTGCCGCCTGCAGGTCGGCCGAACTCGGGCCCGGGATTCCTGCCGCCGCGATCTGGCCGCCCGCGCCGAGGGACGCAGCGGCTTCGCTCTCTGCGGCAGGCGCGGCGGGCGCGATGGGCTTCATCCTGCCGGCGATATCGATGCCGTGCTCCTTGGAGATGCGTTCCGCCAGATCACGCACCGGCTGCAGCCACGGCGCGTCGGCGGGGCTCTCGTTCACGATCGCAACGAGATCGTCGAGCGCCTGCTTATGGCTGCCGCTTTCGTTCTTCTCGATGGCCAGGAAATAGCGGGCGCGGAAGTCCTTGGGGTCGAGCTTGAGCGCGGTCTCGAAGGACTTGTGCATCTCGGGGGTGATCCGGCCTGGGCCGGTCAGCACCTGGACCTCGCCCAGCGCGGACCACGCCTCGGCGTCCTTCGGGTCGAGTTCGACCGCGCGGGCATAGGCCTTCACCGCGTCCGGATAGCGTCCGACATGATAATAGGCCTGTCCCAGAAGGTGCCAGCCGCGAGCATCCTGCGGATTGTCCTTCAGCTTCTTCTCGAGTCCGGAGATCATAGTCTCCACCTCGGGAACCGCGGTCGCCTCAGCCGTCGGCGTCGTGCTGTCGTCTTGGCCGGCGCGGGACCGGAGGACGGCTACCACGACCGCTGTCAGCGCGACCAGCGCCGCCAGAATGAGCGCGACCCGCGCGAACGGCAGAGAAAAGCCCTTGTTCGGGCCACTGTCCTTCGTCACATTTCTCTCCAGAATAGAAGGCTATGGGCTTTGACAGCCTATGCTAAGGAAAGTCTAGCGGAACGCGTCGAAGCTGATAGAGTGGTTTTGGGGCAGACGTAGCGTTTTCCGGAGGGCAGCCGGGGAGAGCCTATGTCGAGACTTGGCCGCTGGCTCGGCGGCGAGGGAAAACGGGGCAGGGGGAATCAGTGGCGGATACCTACCGGATAGCCATCGTTGGCTCTGGGCCGGCGGGGCTCAGCGCTGCGGCACACGCAGCGAAGCTCGGGCTGTCGCACGTCCTTCTCGAGAAAACCGACCACCTTTCCGATACGATCTACAAATATCAGAAGGGCAAGCATGTGATGGCCACGCCGAGCCAGCTCGTGCTGCGCTCGGACGTGGATTTCGACGCCGGCAAGCGTGAAAAGATTCTGGGCATCTGGGACGAGCAGGCGGCCGCCGTGGGCATCAATGTCCGCCTGAAGAGCGAGGTAAAGGCCATCACCGGGCAGAAGGGCGACTTCACGCTCCTGCTGACCGACAAGACGGAGATCAAGGCCGAGGCGATCATCCTGGCGATCGGTACCCAGGGCAATCCCAACCTCCTTCGCTGCCCGGGTGCAGAGGGCAGCGGCGTCACGGTCCAGTATCAGCTCGACGATCCCGGCGAATATGTCGATGAACATATCACCGTCGTCGGTTCGGGTGACGCCGGTATCGAAAATGCTCTCGGCCTCGCGCAGGACGTCGCGCAGGGCAATATCGTCACCATCCTGAACCGCTCGGCCGATTTCAGCCGCGCCAAGGGGGCCAACGTCAAGCTGCTGATGCAGGCGCGTGACCAAGGTCGTATCAACGTGATGACCGATACGGCCCCCAACCGCATCGAAGCGGGCCATCTGGTGCTCGACACGCGCGATGGCGAAGCGCGCATCCGCTGCGACCGCATCATCGCCCGCATGGGCTCGGCCGCGCCGCGCAAGTTCATCGAGGAATGCGGCATCCAGTTCACGAGCGCCGACCGCGAGGCCTTTCCGACGCTGTCGCCGCAGTTCGAGACGACGAACCCCGGTATCTATGTGATCGGTGCTCTGGCGGGATATCCGCTGATCAAGCACTGTATGAACCAGGGCTATGACGTCGTTGAGTTCATCAACGGCAATACGTCGCTCAAACCCGCTGACGAGCCCATTCTGGAAGGCAAGTTCGTCAACCTGCCGGTTCGCAAGTCGGTCGACGAGTGGCTCGAATTCATCCGGACGCAGGTGCAGATCCTCAACGATCTGTCGCCTCTGCAGATGCGGGAGTTCATGCTCGACTCGGACGTGCGCTTCTACGGCAAGAACGAGATCATCTTCGAGAAGAACGCCCCCGGATCCTCGCTGTTCTGCATTGCGCAGGGATCGGTCGACATCCCGTTGCCCGATGGTCGCTCGACCGGCATCGTCATTCCTGAGGGTTCGATCTTCGGCGAGGTCGGCCTGGTGTCGGGCCGCCGTCGCGGTTCGACCATCCGCTCGATCGCCGAGACGATCGTGGTCGAGATTCCGCGCAACGCGATCCTTAAGCTGATGGCCTCGGTGCCCGGCGTGAAACGTGCGGTCACCCGTATCTCGACGGAGCGTCAGTTGCTCCAGATGTGGCAGTCGGGGCTCCAGTCGGCCGACCTCGCTGAATTGCTCGAGACCGCCGAGATCAAGGGTGTCCGGGCCGGCGAGGCGATCTTCCGCGAAGGCGAGGAGGGGACCGACGTCTATGTAATCCGGTCGGGTTCTGTCGTCGTCGAGAAATCGATCGGCGGCAAGCCGGTGTTCCTTTCGTACGTCCCCGCGGGCAATTATGTCGGCGAGCTCGAACTGTTCGACAATGGCATCCGCAAGCAGACCGTCCGCGCGGCGGTGAAGTCCGAGGTCATCAAGCTCGACGGTGCTGCCTTCCATCGCCTGCTTGAAGCAAAGCCCCAATTCTTTGCCCGCGCCAGGACAGCGATCGGGGAGCGCGAGGATCTCGCGTCGTTCATCGAAGCGAAGAAGGACAGCTTCGCCACCGTCGTGGACATGTATAGCTCGATCGCCAATTTCCTCGTCGACAATGGCGTGGGCGAGGCGACCGACGTGCTGTTGATCGACGAAAATCTCTGCGTCGGCTGTGACAATTGCGAAAAGGCCTGCGCCGACAGCCATGAAGGCATTTCGCGGCTCGACCGCGAGGCGGGGCGCACCTTCGCACACCTTCATGTGCCGACCAGCTGTCGTCACTGCGAGCATCCGCATTGCATGGCCGACTGCCCGCCGACCGCCATCCATCGCGGACAGGACGGCGAAGTCTATATCGACGAGACCTGCATCGGCTGCGGCAATTGCCAGCGCAACTGCCCCTACGGCGTGATCCGGATGGAGAAGGAGCCGCCGAAAAAGCCGAGCCTGTGGAAGTGGTTCCTGTTCGGGCAGGGCCCGGGCCCAGGCGAACCCAGCCATGAATGGGCCTATGCCAATGCGACGCCGGGTGTCGAAAAGGCAAAGAAGGCCGTGAAGTGCGACATGTGTTCCGGGATCGAGGGTGGGCCGAGCTGCGTCCGCGCCTGCCCGACCGGCGCCGCGATCCGCGTCGCGCCCGAGGAATTCCTGACAGTCGCCCGTTTGCAAAGGGATGATGCCTGATGGCGAGCAAGCCTCTTCGTCAGGCGACCTCGGGTCGCGAGCGCGCCTCGGATCATGAGGGCTTTCTTCGATTTCAGCGCTACAAGTGGCTGAAGATCGCAGCGGCGATCAGCCTTCTGTGCCTGTTCGTCTACGCGATCAACGACGTTCAGCCCAAGCCGAACGGCGGCAGCATCTACGGCTATGTAACTGGTACGGCCGGCGTCGCCTTGATCCTGTGGCTGTCGATGCTCGGTGTTCGCAAGCGCGCGATCACGCCCGGCCGCTGGTCGCTGAAGGCCTGGACCTCGGCGCATGTCTATCTCGGACTGGCGCTCATCTTCATCGGCACGCTGCACACAGGCTTCGACTTCGGCTGGAACGTCCATACGCTGGCCTATGTGCTGATGCTGCTGGTTATCGCCTCGGGCGTGTTCGGCATCGCAGCCTACGCTACACTGCCGCAGGCGCTCTCCGCGAACCGCGGCGAGACGACCCAGATCCAGATGCTCGACAATCTGCGGATGATCGACCGCCAGTTGAACGAAGCTGCCCAGCCGCTCGATGCGGAAGGCGCTGCGATCGTACGCATGGCGCTTGAGGACGATCCCTTCGGTGGCGGCCTCGTCGCCCGGTTGACGGGGCGCTATGGACGGTGCGGAACGCGCGCGGCACTTGCGGCGGTGCGCGAGCACAAGGGGCGGCAGGAAGCCGCTGCGGATCCGCTCGACCATGTGGAGATATTGCTCGAGCGGAAGAAGTCGTCGCTATCGCGCATCCGCAAGCATCTGCGCTACAAGGCGTTGCTCGAAATCTGGCTCTATGTGCACGTGCCGTTGACCTTCGCCCTGATCGCGGCGTTGCTCGTCCACATCGTTTCCGTCTTCTATTACTGGTGAGATCGCGCAGATGAGCTTCATCGTTCGCACGGTAGCGCGCACCGCCGACGGGCGTGACATTGTCCGGCCCAAGAGATTCGACCAGGCCGAGCTGAGCATCGGCCGCAGTCCTTCCAGCGACATTCACCTGCCCGATCTGGCGGTCGTTTTGAATCACGCCGTGATTCGCCTCGTGTCCGGGGGGATGATCGAGGTCGCGGCGACGGCCGGGATGCCCTTCGTCGTCGACGGCAGGTCGACCGAGCATCAGCGCTTCGCTGTATCGCCTGGCGCCAATGTCCGGATCGGCAGCCATTCGCTGACGATCGAGCCGGGCGAGGGCGAGGAACAGGGCCTGGTCATCGTGACCGTCGAGCGCGTAGGCGCGATCTCCAACGCCTCCGAAGAGAAGGAGGAGGCACGAGTCTTCTCGCTCGCTGCCGTTCTCCCGGGAAAGCGCGCGCTCGCCTGGGCCGGCGCGTTGCTGGTTCTCGCGCTGTTTCTCATCTGGCCGCTGACGTCGATCAACACCCAGCCAACCGACGCGACCCGCAAGGTCGCGTTCCATGCCGATGAGTTCTGGACTTCCGGAAAGCTCTCCCGCGCCCACAAACCGCTCGAGAACAATTGCCAGGCCTGCCACGTCAAGCCGGGCGAGTCGGTCCGCGACAGCGCCTGCATCGCTTGCCACACCACGGTCCACGATCATGGCGACCCGGCCAAGTTGAGCGGCGCCAAGGGCCCGGTCGGCATCGTGACGGGAACCAAGCAGTTCGTCGGGGGCTTTTTCGGGATCAAGCCCGGCCGTTGCGTCGAATGCCATACCGAGCATCAGGGCGAGACCGCCATGCCGGTGACCGACGAGCGCTTCTGCACGACCTGCCATGATGGGATGAGCAGCCGGATCAAGACGGCGCTGAAGGATGCGTCCGATTTCGACGAGCATCATCCGCAGTTCGCGCCGACGGTCCGGTCGATCGGCCCGAACGGCCTACCGATGTTCAGCCGCGTGTCGCTCGACCAGAATCCGAAGGAATATAACGGGCTGAAATTCCCGCACGACATCCACCTTTCGAAGTCCAACGGCGTCGCGCAGATGGCGAAGACACTGGGCAAGGCCGAAGGCTATGGAGCACCGCTGGACTGCGCCAGCTGTCACGTTCGCGACGCGACCGGGGCCAGCTTTGCGGCCGTCGATATGGAGCCCGCTTGCGGCGCATGCCACTCGCTCGCCTTCGACCGGGTCGGCGATACCGTCCGTACGCTGCGCCATGGCGATCCCGCGCAGGTGATCGCCGATATTCGCGCCTTCTATCGCGGCGGTGCTCCCCGCGCTCCGACGCTCACGGGCATGGAGCGCAGGCGTCCCGGCGACTTCACCGCGTCCGCGCAGCGCGTCAATGTCGCGCCGACCAGCGCGTTGCATGTGGGCACTGCGGATCAGGCGATCCGGTCGGTCTTCTCCAAGGGCGGGGCCTGCTTCGACTGTCACGTGATCCGCGAGACGGGCAACCGGGCGACCCCCTTCGCGGTCGCTCCGGTGAAGTTGACGAGCCGCTATCTGAAGAAGGGCTGGTTCGACCATTCGGCGCACGAGACCGAGAGCTGCACCAGCTGCCATGCTGTGAACCTGTCACGGTCGGCGAACGACGTGAACCTGCCTAAGCTGTCCACCTGCCAGGAATGCCACGGCAGCCAGGATGCCCATAAGGAAGTGCCATCCTCCTGTGCGCTGTGCCACGATTATCATCGGACCGAATTCGCCCCCTCCGCTGTCCGCAAGAGCCGCGAACGGGGTAAGGCTGCGGAGCATATCGAGGAAAAGGCGCTCAAGCGCGCGGGAACGGGAGTCTGAACGGAGCTTTACCCTCTTTTACGATCGGCTGTGTAGGAGATCACAGCGGCCGTTCGCTGGTCGTGGTGACCTTCAGCGGCGTTTGAGTTGGGCCGAGGGTTTTTCGGCGGAGTAGAGGGTGCTTTCATGCTGTTCGCGCAATTGACCGACTTGCACATCGGGTTTGAGAAGAACAACCCGGACGAGTTGAACTTCCGGCGTGTCGCGGCAGCGATAGACTATGTGAAGGGCCTCGCCCTGCCGCCCGACCGTTTGTTCCTGACCGGTGATCTGACCGACCATGGCGACCGCGAAAGCTATGAGCGGCTGCGCGATCTGATCGCCAGCTGCGCTTTCCCGGTTCACCTCTGCACAGGCAACCATGATGATCGCGCCGCAATGCGCGAAGTGTTTCCCGACCTTCCGATGCAGGACGGGTTCGTCCAATATGTGATCGACGAGCCGGGCGTCCGCATCATCGTCCTCGACACTCTCGACCCAGGCCACCATGGCGGGGCCTTCTGCCATCGTCGTTCGGCGTGGTTGAAGGCACGCCTCGCCGAGGTCCCCGGACTGCCTGTCCTGATCGTCCTGCACCATCCGCCGATCGAGACGGGCATTCCCTGGATGACGGCCCACCCAACCGAACCCTGGGTCGTGATGCTGGACAAGGCGATCGGCGATCGGCCCAACGTCACGATGATAACGGGGCATATCCATCGTTCGATCACGACCCAGTGGCATGGCCGCATGCTGGCGGTCGCTCCGTCGACCGCGCCGCAGGTCGCGCTGGAAATGGCGCCGATCGATCCGGCCTGTCCCGACGAGCGGCCGATGATCGTCGCTGAACATCCAGGCGTCGCCCTTCATCTTTGGAATGGCGAGGGATTCGTCACCCATCACGCGCAGGTCGGCGCACCCGACGTGCTTGCCCGCTTCGACCGTCGGCTTCAGCCGCTCGTCCAGGCGCTTGCGGAGGAGCATGAGGCCGCGGAGCCCGGCGCCGCGGCTGCCTGATCCGGCGTCGCCGGCCTATTCGGCCGGCGCGCGTGCCAATATTCCGCCGCGCCTGGCCGATCCCCAGGTCGAACTGCGGCCCAGAAAGGCGATCCAGCCCCAGGCGGCGCCCAGATGGCGCAGCAGCTGGAAGCTGAACGGCTCGATGAAGGAAGCGAGGAGGACGCGGCTCCAGCCCTCGGGCAGCATGCCGCCCGACCAACGCCGATAGAGCGCGATCGACCAGAGATGAAAGCCGAGGTCGATGATGATCTTCGCGAGCATGGCGATCAAAATCGGCCCGACCACCGGCAGCCTGCCTGCGATCAGGAATTTGGCGAGCAAGGCGAAAGCGACGAGGCCGTAGAGTGGCTGCACCGTGTCGAGCGCCTTGACCGGCAGCATCATCGTTCCGAGCCGTCCGAAGCGGGCATTGCCCACCATGTCGCGGTTCCAATATTGCGTCTGAAGAAAGCCGCCGAACCAGCGGCGGCGTTGCCGCAGAAAAGTACCGATCGTCCCCGGGGCGTCGGTACTGGCAAGAGCTTCTCCCAGCACGCGGATCTTCCAACCGAGATCGTGATCCACCGACCAGCGGTGCAGCCGGTGGATCAGTTCATAATCCTCCACCAGGCAATCCGGATCGAAACCGCCCACCGCGACGACGGCGTCGCGGCGGAAGCCAGCGAAGGCGCCGGATATGAGCAGGAGCCCGTCGACCCGCATCCAGGCGAAGCGCGATATGAAATTGCGGACATATTCATAGGTCTGGAACCATTCGAACAGCCGGCCGGACAGGCTGCGATCGCATATCGGCCGCAGCAGCCCGGTCGCGGCGACCAGCGCCGGTTCGCGGTGGAAGGCCGTCCGCATAGCCTCGATCGCATCGGGAGCGAGCAGAGTGTCGGCATCGACCGTCAGCACGATCTCGCATTCGACCCGTTCCAACGCGGCATTGAGGGCCCGGGCCTTGCCGCCGTGGGGAAGGCGGATCCAGCGGAGCTGCGGCACGCGAGGCGACTGGGCGACGTCTCCGATCGAGACATGCTGATAACCGAAACTGGCCCGCATTCGTTCTGCGGTGTCGTCGGACGAACCGTCGTCGACGATCCAGATCTGGTCGGGGGGCGATGACTGGCGCAGCAAGGCGTGAACGGTCGTCTCCAGCACCGCCGCTTCATTATGGGCGGCAACCAGGACCGCGAGGTCGGGTGCCTTGCCTTGCGGCGAGCCCGTTGGCCGGAGATGGCGAAGCGGCGCGATCCGCGAGCCGACGAACATCAGCAGAAGAGTGTCATAGCCGAGATAGGCAAGCCCGACCGACCAGGCGAGCACGCCTGACTGGTGCCAGGCCTGGGTCGTCAGCAAGACCAGTAGCAGCAGGGCGCCGCCATGAAGCGCGACGCTGGCCGGCGTCACGGGGCGGCGGTTCAGTCGCGGGGAAAAGGCGAGAAAGCGGTTTCGCAGCGTGTCGGCAGTTTTCATGCGCGGGGTTGTTTCCGAAACGACATAGGGTCGATATGCACCGACAGACAGGTTGCGAGCCCTATGGGCGTCGCGTTTCTGCGGTGCAATACGAACTTGGGAGCATGATCGATGGCGGATGAACCGGGGCTTGCGGGCCGCTATACGACGCCGGCGATCGTAGCCCATTGGCTGATTGCGGTGCTCATGATCGGCAACCTCGTCCTGGGCCTCTTCGCGGAGAAGCTGCCGGAGGCGGATATCCGTTTCGCGATCGATACGCACAAGTCGCTGGGGATCACGGTGCTTGGCCTCGTTCTCCTGCGGATACTGTGGCGTCTGGGCCATATGCCGCCGCCTTTTTCAGCGGGCATGGCGACGTGGGAACGGGGCCTGGCGCATGTCGCCCATTTCGGGCTCTATGCGATCATGCTGTTCATGCCGCTGACGGGCTGGATGCACGACAGCGCCTGGAAGGCGGCACCCGAAGTCCCGATGAAGTTGTTCGGGCTGTTCGAATGGCCGCGACTGTCCTTCATCATGACGCTTCCCGACGCGCAGAAGGAGCGCCTCCACTCCCTGCTCGGCGAGATGCACGAAATTGGCGGTTATGCGTTGATTATCCTGTTGATCCTGCACATTGCAGGCGCATTGAAGCATCAGTTCATAGACGGTCATCCCGAATTTCGACGGATGTGGCCACGCTAATATGCTTACATTCGTACGGACCATGGGCTATTCGGTCCGCAAACGAACAAGATGGGATGGTGGATGTCTGATATTCGTGACCATGGGGCGGCAGATGGCAACGCATTGCCGCAAAAGCTGGAAGTCCCGCAGGATGTTCAGGAGGCGATTCGTACGCTGATCCGCTGGGCCGGCGACGACCCCGACCGGGAAGGCTTGCTCGATACGCCCGCTCGCGTGGGTCGGGCATGGCGGGAATATTGCAAGGGCTATGAAGAAGATCCTTCGCTGCATCTCAGCCGCACCTTCGAGGAGGTCGGGGGCTATGACGAAATCGTCCTGCTGAAGGACATTCCGTTCCAGTCGCATTGCGAACATCATATGGCGCCGATCATTGGGCACGCCCATATCGCCTATCTGCCGCGTAACCGGGTGGTCGGCATCTCCAAGCTCGCGCGCGTGCTGCAGGGCTTCGCGCGTCGGCTGCAGATCCAGGAAAGGCTCACGGCCGAGGTGGCGGACTGCATCTGGCACCATCTGGAACCTGCCGGGGTCGCGGTGGTCATCCAGGCCAGCCATGCCTGCATGACTGCGCGCGGCGTCCGCACACCGGGCGTCGGGATGACGACGAGCCGGATGATGGGCGTCTTCCGTGAAGATGACCGCAGCCGTAAGGAAGTGCTGAGCCTGATGGGGCTCGGCTGATACTCTGCATATGAGGTGGTGATGAAGCATGGTCTCCTGCTGCTGACGATGTTGCTGCCCGCGATCGGGCAAGCGGCAGTCCCCGCCAAGCCGAAGCCGGCCGAGGCGACGGCGCCGAGGGCCCCGGCCGCGGCCCCGTTGCCGCTGGTCCCCGGCTCGAGGAAGATCTCGCTGTCGCCCGAGGGACGCACCATCGCGGCGCGCGTGTTCGGCGAAGCCGATCCGCGCACCGGGCAGATTCAGACCGAGTTGGGTCAGCTCAAGCAGCAGAAGCTCGACGTCGTCGGCGCCGCGTCGATTGATGTCGACAAGCTGGAGGCGATCGTTCGCAAGGAAGAGCTTTTGCAGAGCGAGCTTCGCACCCGCCAGAATGACCGTCTCCTGTCTCTGCTCAGGGCCTTGCCCGAAGGGGACAGGGCGGCGCTGGTGCAGGCGCTCGTCAACCCGGCCAAGCCTCAGAACTCAGGCGGACCCGCGCCCGCCAAGCCCGCAAATTGAAGGCGCCATCGCTCGTCTGGTTTCGCCAGGATCTGCGGATCGCCGACCAGGCGGCCGTGGCCGAGGCGACGCAGGAAGGCCCTTGGCTCGGCGTCTATGTCCTCGACGACGCGGTCGCGGGGCATTGGTGTATGGGCGGCGCGCAGCGCTGGTGGCTGCACCACAGCCTGACGGCGCTTCAGGAGAAGATCGCCGAGCGGGGCGGGAAGCTGATCCTGCGATCGGGCGACACGCTGGACCATCTGCGTGACATCGCGGAGGCGGTGGGTGCCCGGCGGATTCACGGCCTTCGTCATTACGAGCCCTGGTGGAAAGACCTCGAAGCGCGCGTCGGCAAAACGTTCGATCTCACCCTTCACGACGGCACGCGTCTCGCCCCGCCCGAGGGCGTGCTGACCGGATCGCGTGGGCGCTACCGGATCTTCACCCCGTTCTGGCGCGCGCTGAAGGAGCAGATGCCCCCGCCCAAGCCATCGGCAGCCCCCGCAAAGTTCGAAGCGCCCACGGCGTCTTTGCGGAGCGAACCGCTGAAGGCGTGGAAGCTCCTGCCGACCGAACCCGACTGGTCGGGCGGGTTTTCCGGGTGGACGCCGGGCGAAGAAGGGGCGCGCAAGGCGCTCGATCATTTTCTGCCCAGGCTCGATCGCTACGATCATGATCGCGACATGCCGTCGGTCGATGGCGTTTCCCGCCTGTCCCCGCACCTGCATTTCGGGGAGATTTCGCCCGCGACCTTGTGGTTCAAGGCGGCAGCCCGGTCACGGGCCAATGCCGAGCCCTGGCTTCGGCAGATCGCCTGGCGCGATTTCTGCGCCAACATCATCGACATTCAGCCTAATTATGGCGACGCCCCGGGTCGGGACGCATTCGGGGATTTTCCTTGGCGCACCGGTGCCGCCGCCGACAAGGATTTTCACGCCTGGACCCGGGGGCGCACGGGCTATCCGATCGTCGACGCCGGAATGCGTGAGCTCTGGGCGACCGGCTTCATGCACAATCGCGTGCGGATGATCGCCGCGTCCTTTCTCATCAAGCATCTGCTGATCGACTGGCGCCGGGGCGAACGCTGGTTCTGGGATACGCTGCTCGACGCCGACTATGGGAGCAACGCGGTGAACTGGCAGTGGGTGGCCGGATCGGGGTTCGATTCCAATCCTTTCGGGCGGATCATGGCACCGCTCGTCCAGTCGCCGAAATTCGATGCCGGCGGCTATATCCGTACATGGGTTCCGGAGATCGCGATGATCAAGGGTGATGCCGTTCACGACCCTTATGAAGCGGGCCTGTCCCCGCCCGGCTATCCGCGCCAGATCATCGGTCACAAGGAAGCCAGGGCGCGGGCTCTCCCGGCGGCGCAAAGCCGCTGACGGATATTTCTCGCTTCTTTGCAACAAAGCCTCTCGCGGCTCCGTAAGCCTGCATATAAGCGGATCGGACCGCGCCGAATTGGGGATAGGACGGACAGATTCGAATGAATGCCGAGCCGCCGCTGCGGGGTCAGCACCTGCTTCTCGCCGATCGCCGTTTCGCTACCGGGGCCAGCTGGCTCGCGCGACTGCTGTCGCCCGGTTTTCAACGGCTCCTCGACACGATCGATCGGGGCCTTGAGGAAGGCGCCATCGAGGCGACCCTGCCGGATGGCAGCTTTCGCGTCCTGGGCGGTCGACGGCCGGGACCGGTCGCGGTGGTCGAACTGAAGACCTGGCGACCGCTGGTCCGGCTCGTCACGACCGGCTCGGTGGGCTGGTATCGCAGCTGGGCCGAAGGCGAATGGACGAGCCCCGACCCGGTTCCGATCTTCGACCTGTTCATGCGTAATCGCCATCCGCTCGGCGAGCTCGGACGGGCACAGGGACCGCTGCGCCTGTTCAATCTCGTCTGGCATGCCTTCCGGCGCAACAGCCGCGCCAATGCCCGCAAGAACATCGCCTTCCACTATGATCTGGGCAACGACTTCTATGAGCAGTGGCTCGATCGGACGATGAGCTACTCCTCGGCGCTGTTTGCCGAACCGATCGAGGCAAGCGAGAGCCTGGAGGCCGCGCAGCATCGTAAGGTAGCGGCGCTGCTCGATCGCCTGGACCTCCGCCCCGGCTCGCGCCTGCTCGAGATCGGTTGCGGGTGGGGCGGCCTCGCCGAGATCGCTGCTGCCGATTATGGCGCCGACGTTACCGGCATCACGCTATCGGTCGAGCAGAAGGCCTATGCCGATGCGCGCATAGCTGCTGCAGGACTGTCTGACCGGGCCCGGTTCGAAATCTGCGACTATCGCGACGTTCCCGGCCAGTTCGACGCCGTGGCCAGTGTGGAGATGGTCGAGGCCGTGGGCGAGGAATATTGGCCCGCCTATATGGAAGCGATCGCACGCGCGCTGAGGCCGGGCGGTCGGGCGGCTATCCAATATATCGACATCGACGATGCGATCTTCGAAAGCTATCGCACCGACGCCGACTTCATCCAGACCTATATCTTCCCTGGTGGCATGCTCATTTCCGAGAGCCGATTCCGTGCGGCGGCCGAGAAGGCCGGGCTACGCTGGGAGCAGGACAGCCTGCACCGCTTCGGCTTGCACTATTCGGAAACGCTGCGCCGTTGGCGGGAGAGCTTCGACCGGGCGGTCGCCGCCGGAGCCCTGCCCAAGGGCTTCGATGACGCCTTCGTCAAGCTGTGGCGCTTCTACCTGATGTATTGCGAGGGCGGGTTCGCGGGCGGCGGGATCGACGTCGTTCAGGTGACGCTGGTCAAGCCCTGAGCCTGCATGATCGCTGAGGGGGAGGGCGACCGCTCGCCCTCTTCCTCAGGCTTCGACGCGGATGCGCTTGCCGGTCTCGTATTCTTCGGTGACCAGAGCCAGGATTGCGTTTGCCACCGTCTCGGGGCTCTTAAGCGTCGACTGGTCCTCGCCCGGATAGGCCTTGCGGCGCATGGCCGTGGCCGTGGCGCCCGGATCGACGATGGCGACGCGAACTGCGCTGATGTTGGCATTCTCCGCGCCATAAGCGAGCAGGAGATTGTCGAGCGCCGCCTTCGATGCGCCATAGGCGCCCCAATAGGCACGTGGCGCAGCGCCGACGCTGCTCGTGACGCCGATCAGCCGACCCGCTTCGCTGGCGCGCAGCAGCGGATCGAAGGCCGCGATCATCTGCTGCTGTGCCATCACGTTGAGCGTGAGCAGGCGGGCAAATTCCTTGGCGTCGATCGCGGCCACCGGCGCAAGCGTGCCCAGCATGGCTGCGTTGAGGACGAGGATGTCGAGCGACGACCAGCGTCCGGCAATCGCCTCGGCCAGCCGGGCGATGCTGTCATTCTCCGCCAGATCGACCGGGGCAATGGTGGCGCTGCCACCCGCCTTGTGGATCCGCTCCTCGACTTCCTCCAGGCCGCCCGCAGTCCGGGCGACGAGGATCACATGGGCGCCAGCCGCTCCAAGGGCTTCCGCCGTGGCGGCACCGATGCCGCGCGAAGCGCCCGTGACGAGCGCGGTCTTCCCGGAAAGGGCGTTGGTCATGCGAAAGTCCGTCGGTTCAGGCGACGACGCGCTCGCCGTTCAGCGCGAGCTGATCGGTCGGCGTCATTTCCTCATGGTCGGTGAGATGCGTCGGATAGTCGCCGGTGAAGCAGGCGTCGCAATAGGTCGGCGCCGTGTCGTCGCGCGAAGGCTCGCCCAGCGCCTTGTACAGGCCGTTGATCGACAGGAACGCAAGACTGTCAGCACCGATATAGGAGGCCATCTCGGCGACGTTCATCTGCGCCGCGAGCAGCTTGGCGCGCTCTGGCGTGTCGACGCCGTAGAAGCAGCTGTGCCGGGTCGGGGGGCTGGCGATGCGCAGATGGACTTCGCGTGCTCCGGCATCGCGGAGCATCTGCAGGATCTTCACGCTGGTCGTGCCGCGCACGATCGAATCATCGATCAGGACGAGCCGCTTGCCATCGATCAGGGCTCGGTTCGCATTATGCTTCAGCTTCACGCCCAGATGGCGAACCTGGTCGCCGGGCTGGATGAAGGTGCGCCCGACATAATGCGAGCGGATGATGCCGAGCTCGAACGGAATGCCCGACTCCTGAGCATAACCGATCGCGGCCGGCGTTCCCGAATCGGGCACGGGAACGACGAGGTCGGCGTCCACAGGGCTCTCGATCGCGAGCTGGGCACCGATGCTCTTGCGAACCGAATAGACCGACGAGCCGTCGACGATCGAGTCGGGGCGCGAGAAATAGACATGTTCGAAGATGCAGGGGCGGGGGCGCATCTCGGCGAAAGGGCGGATGGAGCGTATGCCCTGTTCGGACACGATCACCAGCTCGCCGGGTTCCACCGACCGCAGGAAGGTCGCTCCCACGACGTCCAGCGCGACCGTCTCGGACGCAAAGATATAGGAATCGCCGACCCGGCCGAGGACCAGCGGGCGAACGCCCAGCGGATCGCGACACGCGATCATGCCCTCGGGCGTCATGCAGATCAGCGAATAGGCGCCCTCGACCTGCTTGAGCGCATCGATGAAACGATCGAGCAACGTGCGATATTTGGACATCGCGACGAGGTGGATGATCGTCTCGGTGTCGCTCGTCGACTGAAAGATGGAACCGCCACGAACGAGCTCGCGGCGCAGCTTCATCGCGTTGGAGATGTTGCCGTTATGCGCGATCGCGAAGCCGCCCGAGGAAAGCTCGGCGAACAGCGGCTGCACATTGCGGAGAGCCGTTTCGCCGGTCGTCGAATAGCGGACATGCCCGCAGGCGACTCGGCCCGGCAGACTCCGGATCACCTCGTCCCGGTCGAAATTGCCGGCCACATGGCCCATCGCACGATGGGTGTGGAAGGCATGGCCGTCCCAGCTCGTGATGCCGGCAGCTTCCTGCCCCCGGTGCTGCAGGGCGTGAAGCCCCAGAGCAACCATGGCTGAGGCCGTCTCGGCGCCCCAAATCCCGAATATTCCGCACTCTTCGCGCAGTTTGTCGTCGTCAAAAGGATGCGTGGTGAGCATCGCGAAATCCCATCGCGTTGGCCGGATAGCGGCGCATATAGTCACAGGCTGAGCGTTTGTCGCCCCACTGTCACAAGTTTATTCTGAACCCTGCGGAATTCGAGGCAGGCTCTTGCCTGAAGGGCCGCTTTGGCTCATCGGCACGGCATGGAACAGGACCGTGAAAAGGGCGCCAGGCTGCTGCCCCGTTTCGATGCCGCCGGACTTATCACGGCGGTGGTGACCGATCACAGGACCGGTGAAGTGCTGATGCTGGCCCATATGAACGCCGAAGCGCTGCAGGCCACCGTCGCGACCGGCGAGGCGACCTTCTTTTCGCGCTCGCGCAACCGGCTGTGGAAGAAGGGCGAGACGAGCGGCAACGTCATGCGCGTCGTCGAGGCGCGAATCGACTGCGACCAGGATGCCGTCTGGCTGCAATGCGAACCGGCGGGGCCGGCCTGCCACACCGGTCAGCGGAGCTGCTTCTATCGCCGCATCGAAAGCGACGGCGAGACGCTGGAAGACGTTCATTCTGCAGAAAAGTGAAGCCGCTTAGACTAAAGTTGCAATCGTTTGTGTAACTGCGATTGCAGCGCCGGGCCCGCCTGCCGTACGGGCAAGGGATAGTCTTGTGAGGTATGAGAAGTGGCTTCCAACAGTGCATCCGCCGTCCGCCACCGGGACGAGCACACCCCCGACAGTTTCACAATCTCGGAGATGTCGCGCGAGTTCGACATCACGCCGCGCGCGCTGCGCTTCTATGAGGAAGAGGGGCTGATCGCCCCGCGTCGCGAAGGTGCGGCGCGCATCTACTCGCGGCGTGACTGGCGGCGCGTGGGGCTGATCCTGCGCGGCAAGGCGGTCGGCTTCAGCCTGGACGAGATCGGCGAACTGCTCGATCTCTATGATCCGCGCGACAAGGGCGCGGCCCAGCGCGCGGCGGCGAAGCGCTACTGCGAACTCAAGGAAGACGAATTGCGGCGCCAGCGCGAGGCGATCGAGTCGAAGCTCGGCGAACTCCAGCGTTTTGCGGTGCAGCTCGACGGCAAATGTAACTGAATTCCCGACATTCGTGGTTAACGACGGCGAAAGGAGGGGCGTTAACCCTCTTTTCGTTTTCGGCCGTGCGGGACCCATGTCATGTTCGACTCATGAACGATGGTCCTCGGGAGATTCGGCTGCGTGGCAGGCTCGTGGAGAGCCTCTACACCGAAGCCATGCTGCTGGCTGACGAGGCCCGGGCCTATTTCGAGCATCGTGGCCGCGAGGATCGCGAGACGCTGGACCCGCTGGGCCGGGTCACGATGAGCTGCGAATCGCTCAAGGTCACCACGCGATTGATGCACGTGCTCGCCTGGCTTCTGACGGAGCGGGCGATCGAGCTCGGCCAGATGAGCGACGAGGAGGCGCTGGCCTCGGCGCGGCGCCTCGGCGATGCAGCCGGCTCCGAGCGGATTGTCCTCGATGGATTGCCAGCCCAGGCGCGGATGCTCGTCGAATCGAGCCTCGACCTCTACGCGCGGGTCCGCCGCCTCGAAGGCGAGGCACCCGATCTGCCCGGCCCTGCCATCAGCCCCGCCCTCAGCCTGCTGGACCGGCTCGAACGGGCCTTCTAAGGAAGAGCCCTGAAAGCTGCGGCCGATCCGGCCGCCCAAGGGGCGCATCAATGCCAAATGACGTGAAGTCTGGAGCCAGGGGCAAGGGCGCGGTTAGCAGCATATCCGATCTGGCGCGCCTTGCAGGCGTTTCGGCGTCCACCGTTTCGCGGGCTCTTGCCGGCAGCAAGATGATCAGCCTCGACACGCGCACCCGGATCAATGCGCTGGCCCGCGAGCATGGGTTTCGTCTGAACCAGATGGCGCGAAACCTCCGCCTGAAGCGGACCAACGCGATCGGGATCGTCTTCCCGCTGGGGCATGAAGTCGGCCAGCATGTCTCCGATCCCTTCTTCATTACGATATTGGGCCATGTCGCCGATGCCGTGACCGATCGCGGCTATGACCTGCTCCTCACGCGCGTCATTCCGACCGACAAGCTATGGCTCGATTCGCTGGCCAATTCCGGCCGGCTCGACGGTGTGATCGTGATCGGCCAGTCGAATCAGGAAGACGTGCTCGAGGAAGCTGCGGACAATTATTCGACGCTGGTCGTCTGGGGCGAGTTTGCCGAGGGCCAGAAATATTGTTCGGTGGGCACCGACAATGTCGCCGGGGGACGGATCGCCGCCCGTCATCTGATCCAGAAGGGCAGGCGCCACATCCTGTTCGCCGGCCATGCCGACGTTCCCGAGATCAGCGCACGCTATACGGGCTTTCTCGATGCGCATCGCGAAGCCGGGATAGAACCGGCAGGGGTATTGCCGGCCTCGCTGACGCCGGAAGGCGCCTATCAGCTGTTCGCGGATCATCTCGCGGCCAATCGCGCTCCGGACGGCATCGTCGCCGCCTCGGACGTCATCGCGATGGCGGCCGTTCGCGCGCTGGCCGACCGGGGACTGGCCGTCCCGGCGGACGTTTCGGTGATCGGCTATGACGATGTCCCGACCGCCGCGCAATTCAGCCCGGCACTGACGACCATCCGTCAGGACATCAGGCGTGGCGCATTCGAGATGGTCGACCGGCTGTTCCGCCGGATCGCCGGGGATGCCTGTGACTCGGTCGTGATGGAGCCGGAACTGGTGCTGCGCGCTTCGGCCTGACCCCCTGCGGTCAGCGCGACCGCCGCCATGTCGCCAGGCGCCACAGATACAGCCCGGCCATGAGGATCAGCGCCGCCGTCGCAGCGACGTCGAGCCAGGCCTCCATCTGCGAGAAGCGGGTGCCCAGCACCCAGCCACCAAGGGCCAGCATCGCCGACCAGCCGATCGTGCCGAGCGCGGACGAGAGGGCGAAGGGCAGTATGGGCATGCGCAGCAGACCGGCGGGCACCGAGATCAGCGAACGAAGGGTCGGCATCATCCGCCCGACGAAAACGATCAGATAGCCGTGGCGCGCAAACCATCGCTCGGCGCGATCGACCTCTCCCCAGTCCATCGTCAGCCAGCGGCCATATCGTTCGATCAACGGGCGAAGCCGGTCCATGCCTAGGCCGCGGGCGAGCAGGTACCAGAGCAGGTTGCCGAGCATGGCGCCCGCCGAACCAGACAGAATGGCGCCGGGGAGCGAAAGAATGCCTTTCGCTGCCTGCAGGCCGGCCATCGACATGATGACTTCGGACGGAATGGGTGGGAAGACCGTCTCCGCCAGCATGAGCAGGAAGAGGCCGAAATAACCCCCATCGGCGATCAGCCGCTGGATCCAGTCGCTCATCCGATTATCGAGCGCGCAGGCGTCCCTCGATGGCGTCCCAGATCAGCGCGGCAGTGTTGGTACCGTTGAAGCGGTCGATCGCGACGATCCCGGTGGGGGAGGTGACGTTGATCTCGGTCAGGTGCCCGGCGATGACGTCGATGCCGACGAACAGCAGACCGCGCGCGGCGAGGTCGGGGCCGAGTGCCGCGCAGATTTCCTCTTCGCGTGGGGTCAGTTCGGTCGCATCGGCGCGTCCCCCGGCGGCCAGATTGGACCGGATCTCGCCGGCCTTGGGCAGGCGGTTGATCGCGCCGGAAACCTTGCCGTCGACCAGCACGATCCGCTTGTCGCCCTTGGTCACGTCGGGAAGGAAGGCCTGCACCATGAAGGGCTCGCGCCACACCTGTCCGAACAATTCGGTCAGCGCGGCAAGATTGGCGTCGTTCCGGCCGACATGGAACACCGCCGACCCGGCATTGCCGTAGAGTGGCTTGACCACCACCTCGCCATGTTCGGCATGGAAGGCGCGCGCGTCGTCGAGCCGCCGGGTGATCATCGTCGGCGGCATGAAGCGCGCATAATCGAGCACGAACAGCTTTTCGGGCGCGTTGCGCACAGAGGCCGGGTCATTGACGACGAGGGTCTTGTGCTGGATCCGCTCGAGCAGATGCGTGGCGGTGATGTAGGCGAGGTCGAACGGCGGATCCTGCCGCATCAGGACGACGTCGATATCGTCGGCCAGATCGATGACCTCGACGTCGCCAACCGCGAAATGGTCGCCCGCGACGCGCTGAAGTTTCAGGATCGGACGCGCCGGTGCGGTCACCCGCCCGTCGCGATAGCAGAGGTCGCCCGCCTGATAATGCCAGAGCTTGTGCCCGCGTTCGAGCGCGCCGAGCATAATCGCGAAGGTGGAATCGCCCGCGATGTTGATCGTCTCCAGAGGGTCCATCTGGACGGCGACATTGAGGGTCATGGCGGGCTCCGTAAGTTGCGCCGCTTACCTAGGGGTTCGCAGGTCGTTCCGCTACCCCCGCAGGAAGGTCAGCCATGCCAGACGTTGCGCAGATGCACAGGCAGCCGCCATGGCCGCAGCAGGATCACGTCGATCCGCACTTCCTCGGCGCCCTTGCCATAGCGCGGCAGAAGCGCATGGGCGGCATCGACCACACGTCGCAGCCGCTGCTCGTCGATCGCGAGGTCGAGCGCTTCCTGCGTTCCGCGCGTTTTGACTTCAACGAAGGTGAGCGTCCGGCCACGGCGCGCAACGAGGTCGACTTCTCCTCGGCCCGTTTTCACGCGGCGACCGACGATCCGCCATCCCTGGAGACGCAGCCACCAGGCGGCGGCGGCCTCGCCATGGCGGCCCTGGCGCTCGGCCGCCTGCCGGCTCACTCCTCCTCGTCCTTCATCTCCATCGCGCGGGCGTAGAGGTCGCGGCGGTTGAGGCCGGTCGCGCGGGCGACTTCGCCGGCGGCCTTGGCGGCTGGGAGGTGCTGGAGGGCCGTGCGGAGCAGGGCTTCAGCGTCGTCCTGGGTGGCGGCGGGCGCCGGGCCGGGCGGGCCGACGACGATCACGATCTCACCCTTGGGGCCGGACTCGGCATAGCGTTCGGCCAGCACCGACAGAGGGGCGGCGACGCTCTCTTCGAAGCGCTTGCTGATTTCGCGGACGACGGCGGCTTCGCGGTCGCCGAGCCCTTTGGCAAGGGCGGCGAGGGTCGCGCCGAGGCGCGGTCCCGATTCGTAGAGGATCAGCGTCGCGCGGATCGCGGCAACCTCCTCGATCGCTTCGGCGCGGGCCTTTTCCTTGGAGGGCAGGAAGCCGAGGAAAAAGAAGCGATCGGTCGGAAGCCCTGCCAGCGTCAGCGCGGCGACGGCGGCGCAGGGGCCGGGGATGGTGGTGACGGCAATGCCGGCGGCGCGCGCGTCGCGGACCAGCTTGTAACCGGGGTCCGAGATCAGCGGCGTGCCCGCATCGGACACGAGCGCGACCGGCGCATGGGCCATGCGTTCGACCAGCCCGGGGCGCACCTTGTCGGCATTATGGTCGTGATAGGGGGTCATCGGCCGCTTGATGCCGAGATGGTGCAGAAGCTTGGCCGTGACCCGGCTGTCCTCCACCGCAATCGCTTCGACGCGCGATAGGATCGACGCGGCGCGTGGGGACAGGTCGCCCAAGTTGCCGATCGGGGTGGCCACGATATACAGGCCTGGGGGGAGGGGTGCTTCGGATGCTTGCGCATCGGTCGCGTCCGTTTCGACAAACTGGTTCATAAGGCGAAACAGATGGCAGAGGCTGTTGCACATAGGCAAGCTGGACATGCATGGCTCAAGGGAGCTGTGCTCGGCCTGGCCGCCCTGCTCGCGGGCTGTCAGGGCATGGTTCCAAAGGGTAGGCCGGGGCCGGCAACCCCGCCGCCGGTCGCTCAGGAGCAGGAAAGCGAGCTTCCGAAAGATAGTGCCCGGCATCGCGTGGCGCTGCTCGTGCCGCTCAGCGGCGCCAATGCCGCGGTCGGCCAGTCGATCGCCAATGCGGCGACGATGGCCCTGATCGATACCGGCAACAAGTCGATCCGCATGACGACCTATGACACGGCCCCGGGCGCGCTGGCTGCCGCCAATCGGGCGATCGCCGATGGAAACGCCCTGTTTCTTGGGCCTTTGCTGTCCGAGGATGCCGCGTCGGTCGCAGCGGTTGCGCGCAAGGCGGCGATTCCCGTCGTCTCCTATTCCAACGACGTTTCGGTTGCGGGGAATGGTGTGTTCGTCATGGGCTTTTCGCCGACTCAGTCGATCGAGCGGGTGATCCGTTTCGCGCGCGGCAAGGGCCTTCAGCGTTTCGCGGCGCTGGTGCCGACCGGCCAATATGGACGTAACGCATCGACGGCGATCATCCACTCGATCGAAGGCGCCGACGGCAATCTGGTCGCGATGAAGAGCTATGAGCGGACGGGAGCGTCGCTCCAGAAGGCGGTGGCCGAGCTTGGCCGGACCCAGCAGGAATGGGATGCGGTGCTGGTGGCCGACAATGCCCGTCTCGCCGCAACGGCGGTTCCCATGCTGCGCAAGGTGTCGCCTGCGAAGATGCGAATCCTGGGGACCGAGCTGTGGGCGGCGGAACAGTCCGCGCTGACGGCACCGGCGCTATCGGGCGCCTGGTTCGCAAGCGTGTCGGACGCACGCTATCGGCAATTGGCGGCGGCCTATCGCCGCCAGTTCGGCAAGGCGCCGTTCCGTCTCGCGAGCCTCGGCTATGATTCGATGCTGCTGGTCGTGAAGATCGGGGCCGACTGGAAAGTCGGTTCGAAATTCCCGGTTGCGGCGCTGCGGGACAAGGATGGGTTCGTCGGCGTCGACGGTGCGTTTCGCTTCGGCATGAACGGTGTCGCCGAGCGCGCGCTGGAAATCGGTGAGGCAAGCCCGGCTGGCGTCAAGACGATCTCGCCGGCGCCGGTCAGCTTCGCGGAATGAGGCAGGGCGGCTAAGAAGGGTGTTGGCGGCGGAAGTGCCTGGGCACGATCCGCCGCCGACCTTGCTTAGAGCGCGACGACCACACCGATCGCGAGCGCCTGTGCTGCGATCGCGAGGATCGCAGTGGTCGCACCTTCAAAATAGCGCATTTTTCTTTTCCTGCGAACATGTTTTGTTATCTCGCACATGCGATTGTGCGATGCAGCGCGCTCTATGCCTGTCATCGGTCTGACGCAATTTCGTAACAAGTCGGCGCAGTTGCAGAATGTGCAATCAGGCGCTGACGACCTCGGCCAATACTCCGTCGAGGAGGAGCGAACCGGCGTCGGTTACCCGCAGGCATTCGTCGCCGAAAGTCACGAGACCCTGGTGGCTCAGCCGGATGATGGCCTTTCTGTCGACCAGGGCATCGATCGGCATCTGCGATAGCCGGGCAATCCGGGCGAGATCGACGCCCTCGGTCAGGCGCAGGCCCATGATCAGCGCCTCCTGCGCCCGTTCGCGCCCGCTCAGCGGTTCTTCCACCTCAATGCCATGGCCGATTTCGTCGACCCGCCGCAGCCAATTCTCCGGCTTCCTGCGCCGGGCGGTGGCGACGCCGTCGCGACGCCCATGCGCGCCGGGGCCGATGCCGCAATAATTGCCGTAGCGCCAATAAGTAAGATTGTGGCGGCTTTCGGCGCCCGGGCGGGCATGGTTCGACGTTTCATAGGCCGGAAGACCGGCCGCCGTCATGCGTTCCCTCGTCGCTTCGAACTGAAGTGCAGCGGCGTCGGGGTCGAGAGGGACAAGCTCGCCGCGCGCAAAGCGCGTCGCGAACTGCGTGCCCGGCTCGATCGTCAGCTGATACAGCGAAACATGCTCGGTTCCGAAGTGGAGCGCCCGCTCAAGCTCGTCGAGCCAGGCTTCGAGCGTCTGTTCCGGACGCGCATAGATGAGGTCGATGCTGACCCGCTCGAACGCCGACTGGGCGATCGAGAGCGCGTGCAGGCTTTCGTCGACACTGTGGGCGCGACCGAGCCACGCCAGTGTCGGATCGTCGAGCGCCTGAAGGCCAAGCGAAACCCGGTTGACCCCAGCGGCCGCGAGGTCGCCGAAGCGCGCAGCCTCTACCGATGAGGGGTTGGCCTCAAGCGTCACCTCGATGTCGCGTGCCATCGTCCAATGTCCGGCGGCTGCGTCGATCAGAGCGGCGACGGTCGCCGGTGGCATCAGCGAAGGCGTGCCGCCGCCGAAAAAGATCGAGGTCAGCCGCCGACCCGGAAGACGGGAGGCCTCATGCGCCAGGTCGGTGAGGAGTGCGGCCCGCCACGCGGCCTGATCGACCTGTTCGCGGACATGGCTGTTGAAGTCGCAATAGGGGCATTTCGACACGCAGAACGGCCAGTGGACGTAAAGCGCCAGGTCGTCGTCCCGCACCTGTGCCGTCCGCGCCATTGGCGTCACCGGGATCGCCGGGCGGTCAGAAGACCGCCGCGACGAGTTTGGCAAAGGCGTCCGCCCGGTGGCTCATCGCGTGCTTGGCCTTCGGCTCCATCTCGCCGAAGCTGATGTCATGCCCGAGCGGCTGGAACATCGCGTCATAGCCGAATCCATTCTCGCCGCGCGGGGGCCAGATCAGCAGTCCGTCGACCCGTCCCTCGAAGCTTTCGACATGGCCATCGGGCCAGGCAAGCGACAGAGCGCAGATGAAATGCGCGTCGCGTCCAGCCTCCGGTCCCTGCTCCTCCAGGCGCGCATGAACCCGGCGCATGGCCTCGCCGAAATCGCGGCTGCCATCCTCGCGCTCCGCCCAGCGCGCCGAGAAGATGCCGGGGTCGCCACCCAGGGCCTCGACGCACAGGCCGCTGTCGTCGGAGAGTGCCGGCAGGCCGGTCAGGTCTGCGGAGAAGCGGGCCTTGAGCTCGGCATTGGCGATGAAGGTCGTGCCGGTCTCCTCGGGTTCGGGCACGCCCAGCGCGCCGGCCGACACCGTTTCGATCCCGAACGGCGCGAGCAGTTCGGCGATCTCGCGCAGCTTGCCCTTGTTGTGACTGGCGATCACCAGCTTCCCGGGCGCCAGCTTGCGGTGGACGATGTCGGCCGGGCCGTTCACCGGCCGGTCGCCTTGCGCTGTGCCGCGAAGATCTCGCCGCAGCCGATACGGGCGAGGCGCAGCAGGCGGAGCAGGGCTTCCTCGTCATAGGTCGCGCCCTCGGCGGTCGCCTGGGCCTCGGCGATATTGCCATTGTCGAGCAGCACGAAGTTCGCATCGGCATGAGCGTTCGAATCCTCGATATAATCGAGGTCGAGAACGGGGGTGCCTTCGTAGATGCCGCAGGAGACCGCCGCGATCTGGGCGGTGATCGGGTCCTCGCTCAACGCGCCCGACGCTAGCAGCTTGTCGACCGCCAGCCGCAGCGCAATCCAGCCGCCGGAGATCGACGCCGTCCGCGTGCCGCCATCGGCCTGGATGACGTCGCAGTCGATCACGATCTGCCGTTCGCCCAGCTTCTCCATGTCGACGACCGCGCGCAGCGAGCGGCCGATGAGCCGCTGGATTTCCTGGGTCCGGCCCGATTGCTTGCCCTTGGCGGCCTCGCGGCTGCCGCGCGTGTGCGTAGCGCGCGGGAGCATGCCATATTCGGCGGTGACCCAGCCCTGACCCTTGCCGCGCAGGAACGGCGGCACCTTTTCCTCGACCGAGGCGGTGACGAGCACGCGGGTGTCGCCAAAGCTGATCAGGCAGGAGCCTTCGGCATGGACGGTGAAGCCGGTTTCGATGCTGATAGCCCGCATCTGATCGGGCGTGCGGCCGGATGGGCGCATGGGAATTCCTTCTTGCTATGTGCCGCCCCCTTAGGCGCGCGTCGAAGAAGTTGGAAGCCTGTTGAGCAGGCGGCTTCCATTCCCTATCTTCACGATGTGAACGCCGTGCCCCTGTCCGAAATGTCGACCCGAGCGCGCGAGGTCTTTCGCGTGGTCGTGGAAAGCTATCTCGGTAATGGGCAGCCCGTCGGGTCGCGTACCATTTCCAAGCTGGCGGGCCTGAACCTGTCTCCGGCGTCCATTCGCAACGTCATGCAGGACCTGGAGGAACTCGGCCTCCTCGAGGCACCACATACATCGGCGGGGCGGATGCCGACCCAAACCGGCCTGCGCCTTTTCGTCGACGGCATGATGCAGACGGCCGAGCCTTCGGCCGACGAGCGCGCTGCGATCGAAGCGCGCGCGGCCAGGGGCGGGCCGGTCGAAGAAGCGCTGGCGCAGACCAGTGCGATTCTGTCCGGGCTTTCCGCCTGCGCCGGGATCGTGCTCGTTCCGCCGCGCGAACTCGTCCTGCGGCAGTTCAGCTTCGTTCCGCTATCGCGCGAGCAGGCCGTGGCGGTGATGGTCGGGCAGGACGGCAGCGTGGAGAACCGGGTCGTCGATCTGCCGCCGGGTGTCCCTCCTTCGGCGCTTGTCGAGGCCGGCAATTTCATCAACGATCGGCTTGCAGGACTGTCTCTGACCGAGGCCAAGGCAAGGATCGAGGCCGAACTCAAGCGGGGCCGTGCGGCGCTGGATGCGGCCGCTGCGTCGCTGGTCACCCAGGGCCTCGCCGTGTGGTCGCAGGACGGCAGTGCGCGGCCGGTCCTGATCGTGCGCGGGCAGGCCAATCTGATCGATCCGGCGGCGGCCGACGATCTCGAACGCGTTCGGCAATTGATCGACGAGATAGAAGGCAAGGAGGAGATCGCCCGCCTGCTCGACAGCGCGCGTGGCGGTCAAGGCATCAAGATCTTCATCGGGGCGGAGAACAAGCTGTTCTCGTTGTCGGGTTCTTCGGTGATCGCCGCGCCCTATCGCGGCGGTGATGGCCGCGTGCTCGGCGTGGTGGGAGTGATCGGCCCGACCCGACTCAACTATGCCCGCATCGTGCCGATGGTCGATTTCACGGCGCAGGCGCTGACCCGCATGCTCGCCTGACAATGGCGTCGGCGGCGGGAGGCGTTCAGTCCTGCTGGGCGCTCTTGGACACGAGCCCCTGCACCACGTCTTCGGGAATCGACTCCTCGAACTGCACGCCGAACCGGTTGCCTTCGACCCAGCGGACGATTCCCGGCACTTCGAAAGCATGGCGTTCGAGCAGCAGGCGGCATCCGACGGGCAGGGGCGGGGTAGCGCTGAGCATGGCGCCGCCTTGCGAGACGTCGAGGAGGACGCAGTTCAGCTCGCCATGGACCGAATAGAGATTCGCGGCCAGCATGATCCGGTGTCGGCCGAAACGCCGCACGTCCGTCTGTTGCTGTTCGCTCACGGAAGCCATCGCCGTCCGTCTGTCCTTGTCCCGTTATGACCGGATGGGGACAGTGCCCGATCATCCCTAATGAATCGCTAAACGAAACGGTGTACGGTCCCTTACCCGTGGAATTCCGGAGCAAGAGCGGTCTGTGGTGCGCATCGACGATCCAGAGGATGAAGCCCGAGCAGAGCCTCTTGGAAAGCCTTCATCAGCGACGCAGCTGCCGCTTCTGGTCAAGCGGCATCGCTGGCCGACGAGGCTTTGGCATTGGGTCAACGCCGCCACGATGCTCGTCATGCTGATGAGCGGTCTGATGATCTTCAACGCGCATCCGCGCCTCTACTGGGGCGATTATGGCGCCAATAGCGACAAGGCATGGTTGCAGATCGGCTCGCGCGGGGACAAGGGGCTGCTCGTGCTGGGCCGGGAGCGGTTCGAGACGACGGGTGTGCTGGGGCTATGGAAAGATAGCGCGGGCATCGAGCGTCGTCGGGCCTTTCCTGGCTGGGCGACGATACCGACGAGCTACAGCCTTGCCGATGCACGGCTCTGGCACTTTTTCTTCGCCTGGATATTGGTTGGATCGGCGCTTCTTTTCTTCGCGGCAAGCATCGTCAACGGCCATTTCAGGAAGGACCTCCTGCCGCGCCGCCACGAGCTTGGACTGCGGCACCTCTGGTCGGACATCGTTGCGCATGCGCGGCTGCGTTTCCCGCGCGGGGAAGCTGCAAAGCGCTATGGGATTCTGCAGAAGATCGCCTATCTCTCTGTTATAGCTTTGTTATTGCCAGTCATCATCTTGACCGGACTGACGATGTCCCCCGCGATGAATGCCGCCTGGCCCTGGTTGCTCGAGCTGTTCGGCGGACGGCAGTCGGCGCGCTCGATCCATTTTCTATGTGCTGCCGGCCTCGTCGCCTTCTTCATCGTCCATATCGCGATGGTGATCCTCGCAGGCCCGTTCAACGAAATACGGTCGATGGTGACGGGCTGGTACAAGCTACCGGAGGAGCGGGCATGACGATCACGCGACGCCGCCTGCTGGCAGGCTTTGCCGCAGGGACCGGCGGTCTGCTCCTGGGCGGATGCGACCGGATCAACGCTCTGCCCTCGGTACGAACGGCTTTGAAGTCTGCTGAAGGTCTGACGATGCGATCGCAGCGGCTGATTGCCGGACGCGACGCCCTCGCGCCCGAATTCTCGCGTGCGGACCTCTCGCCGGTCTTCCGATCCAACGGAACCTTCCAGCCGGCGGGTGCCGATTATGAAGCGCATAAACAGGCGGGTTTTTCCGATTGGAAGCTGACCATCGATGGCCTGGTCCGGAGTCCGCTTTCGCTCTCCATGACGCAGATCCGCTCTATGCCCGCGCGCACCCAGATTACGCGGCACGACTGTGTGGAGGGGTGGAGCGCGATCGGCCAGTGGACCGGTGTGCCGCTCAAACTGCTTCTCGACATGGCCGGGCTACGCGACGGCGCCCGCTATCTGATCTTCCGGTGCGCCGATCGTTATGGCCCGATGCCCTATTATGAGAGCATCGACCTTATCGATGCCTTCCACCCGCAGACGATCATGGCCTGGGGCTTGAACGGCGCGCTGCTGCCGGTGGGCAATGGCGCGCCGCTGCGGTTACGGGTCGAACGCCAGCTGGGGTACAAGCACGCAAAATATGTGCAGTATATCCAGGTAGTTGCTGGCCTGAGTGAATATGGGCTGGGAAAAGGTGGCTATTGGGAGGACCACCATGACTACGCCTGGTATGCGGGCATCTGATCGGGGCGTTACGTCGTGGGCATAGTGCCGGGCCGAATATAGGCGAACATCTGCGGGACGTAGTCGGGCTTGCCGAGCGGTACGCCATGGCTGCGCAGGATCGCATAGGCGGTCGTGCTGTGAAAATAGAATTGGGGGAGCGCCCAGTCGCGGGCATAGCTCGTGCCGTCCATGTCGAAGATCATGCCGTTCGGCAGTTCGAGTGCGATCGGTTGTCCCGCATGGGCATCGAGCGCATCCGGCGTGACCGATCCCAGTAGATCGATCGCCCCTGCGATGTGCATCCGTGCCTCTTCGAGCGTCTCACCGTCCCCACCTGGGCTCCAGGCACCCGCTCGGAGGGCCAGCAGTTCGTCGGGCATGGCCAATCCGCGCAGGCGCCACACTGGCTCCTGTGCCTGGAAGCAGGCAAAGCGGAGCTGCGAAGCGAGCGGATACATGTCGGGCGCGAGCCGGAGCGCGAGAATATCGTCGGGGTTCCGGCCTTCTGCGGTCCAATGGTCGGCCGCCTTGCCCAGCCAGCCGTCGAGCGCCCGGAGCATCTGGCGGAAGGTGGGAATGAGCAATGCCGTGAGCGCCATGTCGTCCTCCTGATAGTGGGCGACGGGCTGCGCCGATCGGCGTGACCTGTCAACGCGCTCGACGCTGGCTCCGGGTTTCGATCAGGGTGAACAGTCCGGTGCCGCCGATGACCAGCAGCGTCCCGACCGCTTCGGGCCAGCCAAAGGGTTCGGCCAGGATCGCCACGGCGAGAATGATGGTAAGGAGAGGGCTCACGGTCGAGATGATCGCCGTTCCCTGCGCGCCGATCCGCGCCGTGCCGGCCGACATCAGAAAGGTCGGAACGACAGTCGAGAAGATCGCCAGCGCGACCATCAGTCGCCAGGCTGGCGCGGGTGCTGCCAGCTCGCCGATATCGCGGGTGAGCAGGAATTGCGCGATCAGCGAAACCGACGCCGCGCTCATCGCGACGGCGGTGAACAGCGCCGGGCCGCAGCGCAGGATCAGCTCGCGGGCGAACAGTTGGTAGAGCGCGAAGGTCGCCGCGGCGCCGAACACCAGCGTCGCGCCCGTCAGCATCGATGGGCTGAGCCTTGCCGGCTCGGCGCCGAACATCACGGCGAGCCCGGCATAGGCAAGCCCGGCACCGCCCAGCGCATGGGCGCGCAGCCGGTGGCCGAAGATCATCCGCCCGAAGATGATGACGAGAAAAGGATAGGTGAAGAGGATCAGCCGCTCGGTCTGGGCCTCAAGCGTCTGCAACCCCTCGAAGTCGAGCCAGGACGAGCAATGATAGCCGAGTACCCCGATAGCGGCAGCGAGCCCGAGCGATTTCGCGTCCGGCCGGTCGGCGGGCAGGCGGCGGATCCACTCGAACAGGCCTACGCCGAGGAAGATCGGCAGCGACAGGCCCATGCGGATCGCGAGCAGCGCGGTCGTGTCGATGCCGTAGACATAGATCAGCTTGATGAGAATGCCCTTGAGCGCGAACAGAAGGGAGCCCGTCGCGGACAGGGCGAAGCCGATCAGCCGCCAGCGAACGCCATGATCGGCGGAAGGCTTCATCATCTTCGCTTTCTTCGAAAACGGGGGAAAAGGGGAACGGCTTCGACCCGATTGGGTGAAGCCGTTCCCGTTTGGCCGGCTTGGAGGCTCAGCCGACCCTGGCGTCCACCGGCGCGCGGCCGCGCTTCACCATCATCTTGTTGAGCGCGTTCACATAGGCGCGGACCGAAGCGACCATCGTATCCTGATGCGCGCCGCGACCGCGCGTCGTGCGGCCATTTTCAGACAGCAGGACGGAGACTTCCGCCTGCGCGTCGGTGCCGCCGGTGACCGCATGGACCTCGTAGCGCTCGAGCACCGAGCTGTCGTGCGGGACGATCAGACGGATCGCGTTGAAGAGCGCGTCGACCGGGCCGTTGCCGCGCGACGTAACGGTCTTTTCCTCGCCATCGACTTCCAGCGTCAGGATGGCGCGCTGCGGGCCGTTCGATCCGCAATAGACCTCGACTTCCTTCACCTGGATGGCGTCGTGACCGCGCAGAACCTCGTCGTCGACCAGCGCGATGATGTCCTCGTCATAGACAGCCTTCTTGGCATCGGCGAGCTGCTTGAACCGGCCGAAGGCGTCCTGGAAGGCGTTGTCGCCCAGCGTATAGCCCAGCTCTTCGAGCTTCTGGCGGAAGGCGGCGCGGCCCGAATGCTTGCCCATGACCAGATTGCTGTGGGTCAGGCCCACGCTCTCCGGCGTCATGATCTCGTAGGTCGAGCTGTCCTTGATCATCCCGTCCTGGTGAATGCCGCTTTCATGCGCGAAGGCATTGGCGCCGACGATCGCCTTGTTCGGCTGCACCTGGAAACCGGTGATGCCCGAGATCAGCCGCGACGAACGCGTGATCTCGTTCGCGACGATGTTCGTGGCGTAGGGCATCACGTCCTGCCGGACGCGCAGCGCCATCGCGATTTCCTCGACGGCGGCATTGCCGGCGCGTTCGCCGATGCCGTTGATCGTCGATTCGACCTGACCCGCGCCGGCCATGACGGCCGCCAGCGTGTTGGCCACGGCAAGGCCCAGATCATTGTGGCAGTGGGTCGAGAACACCGCGAGATCGGCATTGGGCACGCGATTGATCATGTCGCGGAACATCGCGCCATAGGTTTCGGGCGTGCCGTAGCCGACGGTGTCGGGCAGGTTGATCGTGCGAGCGCCGGCGGCGATGGCGACCTCGATCGCGCGAGCGAGGAAATCGGGCTCGGAGCGGGTGGCGTCCTCGGCCGACCATTCGACGTCCGGGCACAGGTTGCGCGCCATCCGGACAGTCCGGTCGATCGCCTCCAGCACTTCTTCGGGCGACTTGTTCAGCTTAACCCGCATGTGGAGCGGCGAGGTGGCGATGAAGGTGTGGATGCGCGGTGCCACGGCATGTTGCACGGCTTCCCAGGCGCGCTCGATATCGGCCTGTGCCGCACGGGCGAGGCTGGCGACTGTCGCCTTCTTGCACTGGCGCGCGACCTCCGAAACGGCTTCGAAGTCGCCGGGGGAGGCAATGGCAAAGCCGGCTTCGATGATGTCCACGCCCAGCGTCTCGAGCTGGGCTGCGACCTGCAGCTTTTCCTCGAGGTTCATCGAGCAACCGGGAGACTGCTCCCCGTCGCGCAGGGTGGTGTCGAAAATCTTGATATTCTTGGTCACGGTACCTGCTCCTGTGCAGGGTTGTCATTCGGGGTGATATTCTGACCCTTAGACGCCGTGGCTTGTCGGGCCGATCCTGGCCACAAGCGGAAACGCGCGCCTAAGGGCGCGTAAGTCGAAGCAGGAGAAGGGCGCTGAACCGCGTCATATGCGGCGCTCCATACACGCAGGGCGCGGCGTAAGTCCATAGGCTTTCACCAGGCTGCGCCGCAGGGGCCAAGGATTATCGCGGCTTTGGCGCCCGGAGCGCGTCGGCCAGCGAGGCGGTGGCGCTGCCGCGCCGGGCCGGCTTTGGCTGTCCCGGGTCGGGCGCCCATCCCGACAGATAGACGATCTCGAAGCGCTCGCGCACCCGACCATCCGGGTCGGTGGCCCGCTGAAAGGCTTCGAACAACGCCCCCAGCCAGGCGCGACCGCCGGACAGGTGGCGTGGACGGGAGAGCAGGATGTTGCCGCCTGCCATGCCGCGCAGATCATGAAGGAGCTTTATCGGATCGCCGTAACCGACATCGAGCCGCTCGCCGTCGGCCACCGGAAGCGCAAAGCCCGCGCGCGACAGGAGGTCGCCTGCCGAGCGCACGTCGACCTGCGGGTGAATACGCGGCGCTACCCCGCCGCCTGCCGCTTCGTCGGCTTCCATCAGCGCACCGCGCAGCCAGGAAAGGCTTCCCGCACCGAGAAAGGCCCCGAGAAACAAGCCGTCGGGACGCAGCGCGCGCCGCGCAAGCGAGAGCGCGCCCGGCAGGTCGTTGACACCGTCGAGTGTCCCCAGCGCCACGATCAGGTCGAAGCTGCCATCGGCGAAGGGGAGGCGATCCTCGTCGCACTGGATTCCGCCGCTGGCTCGGGCGAAGGCGAAACCGGGATCGGCGGCGAAGAGCCGGCGGTCTGGCGCGGTGAAATAGGCTGACAGGCGTCCGTCGTGACAGCCGAGGAGCAGGGCGCGATCGAAACGGCGGGTGACCATCGCCAGCCGTTCGGCAAGCTCGCTTGCCATATGATCGATCAGGAAGTCATGCGCCGCGAAGTCCTGTGCGGCGCGGTTGCGGCGCAGGCGCCGCAGGCGGCGGTCGAAAATCTCGGGCTGATCCATGATGCGCGCTTGTGCCGCCGTGCGTCGTGCGTGACAAGCGGCGTTGGTGGCCGGCACGGGCAGCGGGGGCAGGGCGGCATGGGCGTGATGCGTGCGATGGCGGGCATGACCGATGCGGCGCTGCGTTTCGCGCTGCCCCCGCGCTGCCCCGGCTGCGGCACGATCGCAGCTGGGCCCCATCAGTTCTGTCTGGATTGCTGGACGGCGATGCGGTTCCTTGGCGCGCCGCAGTGCCGACGGTGCGGCGAGCCGTTCGAGATCGACCCAGGCAAGGACGCGGAGTGCGGTGCCTGCCTTGCCGATCCGCCCGCCTATGACGCGATGCGTGCGGCGGTCGTCTACGGGCCGATCGCGCGGGCGCTGGCGCTCAAGCTCAAATATGGGAGGCGGCCGGGCATCGCGCGGACGGTTGCGATCCAGATGCGGCGACATTTGCCGCCCGGAGACGACTGGTTGCTCGCGCCGGTCCCGCTCCACCGCTGGCGAATCTGGAGCCGTGGCTATAACCAGTCCGCGCTGATCGCCCGCGCGCTCGCCGAGGAGGGAAGGCACAGCCTGGCACTCGATCTGGTCGAGCGCACCCGGGCAACCCCTCCGTTGCGGGGCCAGGGGCCTGTCGCGCGGGCGAAGACGGTTCGCGGGGCCTTTGCGGTACGCGACCGCACCCTGGTCAAGGGGCGCAAGGTGCTGCTCATCGACGATGTCTACACCACCGGCGCGACCGCCAATGCCTGCGCCCGGGCGCTCAAGCGGGCAGGGGCGGCCCGGGTCGAACTGCTCTGCTGGGCGCGCGTGGTGCGTGACGACGATCCCGCGCGTTGACAATCGGGCCCGGCGACAACATCTCGGGCGAAAGCAAGGAAATCGAGGCTCATGGCAAAGGTCGAAATCTACACCAAGGCGTTCTGCCCCTATTGCTCGCGCGCGAAGTCGCTGCTGCAGAGCAAGGGAGTCGATTATGAGGAATATGATATCAGCATGGGCGGCCCGAAGCGCGCCGAGATGATCGAACGCGCCAAGGGCGGTTCGACCGTGCCCCAGATCTTCATCGACGGCAGCCCTGTCGGCGGCTGCGACGATATCCACGCGCTCGACCGTGCGGGCAAGCTCGACCCGCTGCTTGCCGCCTGATGCGCATTGCCGTCCTCCAAAGCCGCACCGGCATCGATCCGGAGGCCAATGCCGCGCGGCTCGTTGCCGCGATGGCGGAGGCGAAGGCCGGCGGGGCGGACATGCTCTTCACCCCCGAAATGTCGGGCCTGCTCGACCAGGATCGGAAGCGCGCCGCCGAACATCTCAGCGAGGAGGGCGATGATCCGGTCCTGGCGTCGGTGCGGACTGCGGCGCGTGACCATGGCCTGTGGGTGCATCTTGGTTCGCTGGCGCTGAAAGGCGGGAGTGGCGGGCGGCTCGTCAATCGCGGCTTCGTCATCGACGACCTGGGTTCGATCCGGGCGCGCTACGACAAGATGCACCTGTTCGACGTCGACCTGCCCACCGGCGAAAGCTGGCGCGAATCTGCGGCCTATGCGCCGGGCGAACGGAGCGTCATCGCGACGACCCCCTGGGCGCGGATCGGCCTGTCCATCTGCTACGACATGCGCTTTCCCGACCTGTACCGCGCGCTGAGCGATGCGGGGGCCGAGATATTGTCGGTCCCAGCGGCCTTCACCGTTCCGACCGGCAAGGCGCACTGGCACGTCCTGTTGCGCGCCCGTGCGGTCGAAGCCGGCGCCTTCGTCGTCGCAGCCGGCCAGACCGGGCGGCACGAGGACGGGCGCGCGACCTTCGGTCATTCGCTGGTGGTCGACCCCTGGGGCGAAGTGCTGCTCGACATGGGGGAGAGCGAAGGCATCGGGTTCGCCGACATCGACATGGACCGGCTCACCGACGTGCGCGCCCGCGTTCCCGCACTGCGCCACCGTCGGCCCATCGGTGCGGTGGAGACCTGCTCATGATCGTGTTCGATCTGGCCTGTCGTCCCGCCGGCCATGTGTTCGAGATCTGGTTCGGGTCCTCGGCCGATTATGAGGATCAGAAGGCGAGGGGACTGGTGTCCTGCCCCTATTGCGGATCGTCCGAGGTCGAGAAGGCCGTCATGGCGCCGAATGTCGCGCCCAAGGGCAATAGCCGGTCCGACTCTGTTAGCCGTGCCGTGGTGCCGGCCGCTGCTCCCGGCGGCGCGGTCGTGCCTGCTGGCGCCAATCTGCCGGCGCCCGAGCAGTTCAAGGAGATGGTCGCCAGGATCGCCGAGATCCAGGCCAGGATCCTCGAAGGCTCCGAATATGTCGGCAAGGGCTTCGCCGATCGCGCGCGGGCGATGCATCTGGGCGAGGAGGACAGCCGTCCGATCCATGGGCAGACCAGCGCGGATGAAGCCAGGGCCCTGATCGAAGAGGGCATCCCTGTCGCTCCGTTGCCGCTGCCGGTTCGTCCGCCGGGCAGCGAGAACTGACCCCCGCTGTCGCGCCTCATGGCGCCCGCTCTGGACCCGGCGCAAGCGCCTCGCTATGAGCCTTGGCCGGGACTCCGTAGCTCAGCAGGATAGAGCGTCTGCCTCCTAAGCAGAAGGTCGCGCGTTCGAATCGCGCCGGGGTCACCATCCTCCTCATAGCCCCACCAGCTTGAGCGCGGCATCTGCGGCGCCCTCGAGGCCGTGGCGGGGGGCTCCGCCGCCTGCTCCCGCCAGCGGCGCTTCCTCGACGATCAGCAGGCCCGCGCCACCTTCGACCCGGTCCTTGAACAGCGGCTCGCGTCCCAGGAAATAGGGCCAGAAGGTTTCGGTTCGCGCGACGGCATAGTGGAGGTCGGCGGAAAAGCCGACGAGCTGTGCCTGCCCAAAGATGCGTCCTTTTTCAGCAGCTTCCACACGGATCCCACGACGTCCTTTGAGGATGAGGCGGCCGGGGCCGTGAAACTGGAGGTAGCGCAGCTGCAGGGTGAGCCAGGCGGCGAGCGAGAAGAAGCGCCAGTGGCTGGTGATGCGTAACGGCCGGCCGGCCGGATGGACCACCGCTGCGAGCGCGCGGGGCTGAAGCACGCAGCCTGCGCCGTCGGGAAGATCGAGGATCAGCACCTCGGCCAGCGGATCGCGCACGGCCGAAACGGTGGTAAGCGCGCCAGCCCCGGTTATCCGGGTGAGGAAGCAGAGACCGGTGACGAGGCTCGACAGCGGGTGGCGCCAGTCGAGCAGCCAGCGCGTCGCCTTGCTGCCGTCGAGCGAGGCCGACTGGAGATAGTCCTGCCGCACGAGCAGTTCCTCATTGGCGTCGAGGCGGATCGCAACCGAGGTCGAGGAGGGGCCCGGCAGCGGGATTGCGACGGGCTCCGCACCCGAAACACCAGCGGATGGGCTGCGCAGGGCGATCGAACGGCGGCGCTCGGCATAGGGCGCCAGCAGGAAGAAGAAGACGAGGCGGATCGCATAAGGGGTCAGGATGATGGCGAGCAGGGCCCAGGCGGCGGCGGTCAATATGCGCCCGAGATGGAGCCGATCGGCCCAGAGATACAGACGCTCGCTCCAGCTCGACGCCCATGCCGCGCGGGCAGTAGCGAGCTCGGCGTCGAACTGCGCCGTCCAGATCCGCGTGCGCTCGGCGGTTGCGATGGCGAGGTCGTCGGCCGTGCGGGTGAGGCCGTCGCGCGCCTCTCGCGCACGGCGTGCGGCGGCCTGTCGGGTGTCGAGCAGGGTCTGTCGCCGGGCGGCATCGGCGCAGGCTCCGTCGGCGGCGCGGACGAGGGCGCGATGTTCGTCATTGTCGAGCCAGGCGCGCCACCGCCAGCGCCAGCGTGCCTCATAACTCTTGCGCGCGGCCTGCGCCTGGTCGCAGGCGACCTGTGCCTGTCGGAGCGCGGTTGCCTGCGCTTGCAGGTCGAGCGCGGTGGCGACCATATTGCGGTCGGCGAGCAGCGCGGCGCGGGCCGCGCGCAGCCCAGCCAGTTCCTGTTCCGCCAGCAGCCGATCGAATTGGTCGCGTTTCGCCCGGAGGAGCGCGTCATTGCCCTGCGCCACGAGGATCAGCGAGGAGGGCGTGGCGGCGATCCGGCGGTCGAGCGCCTGCCGCTGTGCCTCGACTTCCACAATCCGGGCGTCGATCGCCCCGAGTCCGCCCTGCCGCGCCGCATCGACCCGGCGGGAGACCTGCGCGGCGGCGCCGGCGACAGCGGGCTGCAGCGTCCGGCGGGCGTCCAGCAATGCGGCGTGGTGGAGCCGGGCCTGGCGGTCGCCCTCCACTTGTTGCCGAAGCCAGGGAAGCGCGATGGCCGCAAAGCCGATCGCCGCCACGAGCAGCGCATAGAGGAGAAGCCGACGCCCGAACCACCGGACGATCCGCAGGACGAGATCGAGCATCATCGCCTCTGCATAGCCCGTGGCGAAAAAAGGAACCAGCTTACCGAAATTGCGGTTGAGCCGGCGCCGAAAATCGCAACAGTGGCGCGGACAGCCGTCACGGCGCGCCGAGGGGACAGGGGATGAACGACATGACGCCGGTCAGGATGCCGATCGCAGAGCCGCTGCGCCTGCCCTGTGGGGCCGTCATCCCCAACCGGCTCGTCAAGGCGGCGATGACCGAAGGGCTGGCGACTCCGCAGGGCGTGCCGACCGACGATCTCGCCCGGCTCTATGGCGTCTGGTCGCGGGGCGGGGCGGGGCTGCTGCTGACCGGCAATGTCGTGATCGACCGCGATCATCTCGAACGGCCGGGCAATGTCATCCTCGATCGCGTGCCCGACCGCGAGACGATGGCGCGCTACGAAGCCTGGGCGGCGGCAGGTACCGAGACCGGCAACGGGCTGTGGATGCAACTGAGCCATGCCGGGCGCCAGACACAGAAGGGCGTGAACCCCGCGCCCAAGGCGCCCTCGGCGGTGGCGCTGCGCGTGCCGGGCGGGCGTTTCGCGACCCCGGTTCCGTTGACCGAGGAGGAGATCGAGGATCTGATCGGCCGCTTCGCCACCGCCGCCCGCGTGGCCCGCGATACCGGCTTTACCGGGGTGCAGCTGCACGCGGCGCATGGCTATCTGATCTCGCAGTTCCTGAGCCCGCTGGCCAATCTGCGTACCGATCGCTGGGGCGGCAGCCTCGACAATCGTGCGCGCTTCCTGCTGGAGAGCGTACGCCGGGTACGCGCGGCGGTGGGGCCGGACTTTGCGGTCTCGGTCAAGCTCAACTCGGCCGATTTTCAGCGGGGCGGCTTCGCCTTCGACGAGAGCCTGACGGTCGCGCGCTGGCTGGAGCAGGAGGGTGTCGACCTGCTTGAGATATCGGGCGGTTCCTATGAGCAGCCGGCGATGATGGACCTCGACGGCATCGGCGAGCGTGAGGAGCCGCGCGGTATCGCCCCGTCGACGGCAGCGCGCGAAGCCTATTTCGTCGACTTCGCCAAGGCGATGAAGGCCGAGATCAAGGCGATGCCGTTGCTGGTGACCGGCGGCTTCCGCAGCCGGGCGGCTATGGACCATGCGCTGACGACGGGCGCCGCCGACCTGATCGGGCTTGCCCGCCCGCTCTGCGGCGCGCCCGACGCCTGTCATGCGCTGCTCGCCGGGGCCGATGCCGTCCCGCGCTATGAGGATCAGCTGTCGCTGCTGCCGGGCTGGCTGGGTTGGCTGCGGTCGATCAAGCTGGTCGACGGCATCGCCGGTTTCGCCGTGCAGTTCTGGTATTACGGGCAGATCGACCATCTCGGCCGAAAGGGCAGCACCGCGCCCGACATGTCGGTCTTCGCCGCGCTTCGCCAGGTCGAACGCGACGCCGGCGCCTGGATGGCCGCGCGCGAGCGCTAAAGCAAGCTGGGCCGTTCTGGCTCATTCGGTCGCCGTCATGGGATCATCAGGCGAGCTATATCCCGTTGGCATGGATGCCGGCGGCGCTGGCCGCGCCTATCATCTGCGGGCGAAGGGCATGAGGATAACCGTCCGCGCCGCATTCGGGAGAGAGAGCCATGCAAGACAAGTATCTGATCAAAAACGGGACCGTCGTCGACGGCACCGGAGCGCCCGCCTACAAGGCCGATGTGCGCGTGCGCGGGCAGCAGATCGTGGCGATCGCGCCCGATCTCGCCCCGGAGAAGCGTGAGCGCGTGATCGACGCCACCGGCTGCTACGTCACACCGGGCTTCATCGAGGCGCACAACCATTATGACGCGCCGATGTGGTGGATGCCGACGCTCGATCCGATGCCGGGCTATGGCGTCACCACCTCGATCAACGGCAATTGCGGATTCGCGGCGGCGCCGGTGCATGACGATCCGGCGGTGCGGCAGGAGATGATCGACATCTTCTCCTTCTTCGAGGACATCCCCGAAAAGCCGTTCCGCGAAATGCTGCCCTGGGACTGGAAGACGTGGAGCGAATATAAGGCGTCTGTCGTCAAGCATGTGAAGACGCCGGTCAATTTCGGTGCCTTCGTCGGCCATATCGCGATCCGCCTGGCCGTGATGGGCCTCGAAGCCTGGGACCGGACCGCGACCCCGGCCGAGATCGAGCAGATGTGTGCCCTGCTGGAGGACGCGCTGTCCGCCGGCGCGCTTGGCCTGTCGAGCAACCTGCTCGACCATGACAAGAACGACCGACCCATCCCGACGCGCAAGGCCGACGATGCCGAGTTCGACGCGCTGTTCGCCGTCATCGCCCGCCATCCGGGCGCGCTGGTCCAGGTCATCGTCGACTTCTTCATGCGCCTCGACGGCCTGCAGAATTCGGAGCGGATGAGCGCGCTGGCCAAGAAGCACGGTATCCGCATGCAGATCGGCGGCAGCGTGCCGACGCTCGCCTTCCAGTCCTTCGCGATCGAGGGGGCCGAGGCGCTTCACGCGCGCAACAAGGCCGAGGGCAATGACGTGTGGCCGGGCTTCCACGTGATCTCGCCGACCACGATCGTCAGCTTCAATTCCTCGCTGCTGTTCGCCCAGTCGAACAATTATGTGTGGAGCGAGCTCGTCCAGGCCAAGGGCGAAGAAGCGAAGATGGCGCTGCTCGAAAGCCCCGAATGGCGGGCGCGGGCGCGCGAATCCTGGGCGCAGACCTTCCCGATCTCGCCGATCGGCCGGGCCGAGGACATCTTCTTCATGGAGAGCGCGACCGGCGTCGGCCCGATCACCGGCACGCTGCGCGACTATATGGACGCCAACGGCATCGACCACCCGTCGGACGCGCTGGCCGACTGGCTGCTCGACAACGGCACCGACTCGATCATCAAGACCGCCGACTTCCCCAACAATGAGGAAGCCCTCGACAAGCTGCTGACCGACCCGCAGGCGGTGGGCAATCTGTGCGATTCCGGCGCGCATGGGCAGATGTTCTGCGGCGTGGGCGACAATGTCCTGTTCCTCACCCGCTATGTCCGCGACCGCAAGCAGCTGACGATCGAGCAGGGGATCGAATATCTGAGCGGCCGCATCGCCCGCCACTTCAACCTCGCCGATCGCGGCACGCTGAAGGTGGGCAAGAAAGCCGACATCGTCGTGTTCGACCTCGCCGAGATCGAGCGCCGGCCCGACGAAAAGGCGTGGGATGTGCCCGACGGGGAGGGCGGCACCACCTACCGCTACACCCGCCAGCCCGCACCGATGCGCCTGACGATGGTGAACGGCATCCCCACCTTCGACCGCGGCGCCTTCGCCGGCCACTTCCCGGGCGAGTTCATCGGCCCCGAGGTCGAGGCACTGGCGCAAGCGGCGGAATGAGGATGCGCTCCCCGGCGGGCATTCCCGCCTGCCGGGGAGTGACTTGAAAGAGCCGAAGACATCGCCGATTTCCTTACGACTGGGGTGCCGCTGTTCAATCCGTGGGAACAGTTGGCCTGAGGGTTCGTCCGAAGGCTACTAGCTACGGCGGCTTTCGAGCCGCCAAAGTCCGTCAGGAGTTCTCCGCCTCGCGTTTCGCGGAAAGCCGCGCGACGATGTCATGCGCTGCCCTCGTACGGCCCGCTTCGATGTCCTGCTGGCCCAGAGCGAGGAGCTTCAGCAGGGCGAGCGATTCTTGATGCGGGTCGGGACAGATTGCGTTCTGTGGAGCAGAATTGGCTTCGACCTGGCTGATAGATGGATTTCTGGGCGGAACGGACATGGGTGATCCCGTCAGCAAGGGTGGTGATCAGAATAATCCACCGAAACGCCACTAAGGCAAGATTGGAAGGTCCGCCTCAGCCGCCCAAACCGAGCTTGTGCAGGATCTGTTCGGTGACGCCACGACCGGCGTCATCCTGTTTGACCGCCATCAGGAACAGCAGCTTTCCGCCGCTCGTTTCTTCCGCCTTCAGGCCGATATTGTTCTTCTCGGCGGAGTCGTCGTCCAGGCGACCCTTATATTCTATTACAAGCTGTCGTCCGTCTTTCAGTTCGGCCACGAAGTCAGGGTAGAAAAAGTCGGTCGATGTGGGTAGCCGGTAGGCACCTGGGGCCCGGTCGACATTGCGAACCCAATGCTTGATCGCGTCCAGCCGATCGATTGCCTGTGCGCACTCGAATTCCTCGCCCTTCGCCTTCAGGTCGCCGATCGCTGCATAATAATGCTTCCGGAAGCGGAAACTGCCCTGGTAGGGATTTCTGGCCTCGTAGCGGTACGGGTCGAAGCGGTGGAGCGCCGGGCCGGGGCTGTCTGGCAGTCCCGTTCCGTCGAGGAACAACTGGACGCCGCGTCGGCCTGTCTCTGCGCGCAGTTGTGCGACGCGCGCCAGCACGGCGCGTTTCAGAGCATATTTTCCCCGTACCAGTGCGGCGAGGGGAATGCCGCGATCTTGAACCAGCCTGAAGACGACGCGCCTGCAATATTCCAGGTAACTTTCCTGCCCGGTGTGCAACTGGCGGGTTTCCTTGTCGAGAAAGCGCGCCAGGGCTGCCGCGTCCCAATGCGTTGCGCCGTCCAGCGCAAGCTCCAGCGAGGTCGCGACGTGGCTGTAGACGAGCCGGTCGCCCTCGATATCGAACTCGTAACTGTCCGGCTGTTCGGTGAGCGTGAAGCCCGGGAGGTCGGCGTCATGCGCGAGCAGATCCCAGCCTGCCAGATCGACGAAGGATTCCGGATAGGCCAGCTCCAGTTCGTCCTGCACCATGATGTGCAATTGCGGCACGGCGAAGGGGACGCCGCGCGCTGCCGGTGACTTGGCCGTTTCGGTCTGCTGGATGTTGCGCTCCACTGCCTCGACGGTACCCGGTGCGATCGGTTCCATGGCGTTGGCGATCTCTCGCTTCACCTCGTCGCTGGCATCGGACGCGATAACCACCAGGACTTTGCCCGCGCCGTCATCGGCCATGCGCAGGGCGTCGCGCGCTTGGGCGGACCAGCCGCTCACATCGGGCCGTTCCTGCACGGTCAGCTTCACCGGTTCCGGAATCCGATAGAGCGGGCCAATGTCTCCGCCTTCGAGCGAGAATTGCTCGGGCATGTCGAGAATGGCCTCGCGGGCGCTACGTTCATCGAAGCCCATTTCGATCAGGCGGTCCATCAATCCGCTGGCGGCCTCTGCGAAGGACCTCTCGGACACATGGGCATAGGCCCGGTTCAACTCTTCCGACGCTCGCCGGGTGGCGAAGGGCATTCGCAGCACCCGGCCCAGCAACTGCTCCACCGCGCCGGCTGCGCGGATGCTGGCGAGCGAACAGAACACATAGGCATAGGAGCAATCCCAGCCCTCTTTCAGCGCCTGCACCGTGATGACATGTTCCACCTTGCAGGTCGGATCGAACAGGTTGACGCCGTCCAGTCCGCGCTGGTCGCCCGTGGCGATGACGACGGCCTCTTCGGGAATGCGCTCCACCTCGATCAGATGCGCCTTCACAGCCTCCACAGTGGCTTCATTACCCTCGGCTGCGGGCTGCGCCTGATAGAGCGCGATGGGGCGGATGCCCGCAGGGTCCTTGGCCGCAATGCCGGCCAGCCACGCCCGGTTCTGTACGGCATGGGCTATCGCCTGTTGCCAACTGCCATGCTGTGACAGATGGACCGGCATCTTGATCATGTCCTCCGCCTTCAACTCCATGGCGGTAGCGACGGCGATGACGTTCGATTTGGGCTTGGGCGTCGCCGTCAGTTCGATGATCGCGGCGGGATTGAGCCGGGCCTTGGTGCCGCCCGACAGCCCGGTCATGAAATTATGCGCTTCATCCAGGATCATCAAAGGCCGCTGGCGATACAGGACATTGGCGAAGGACAGCGCGATCTCGCCCCGGCGCGGGCCCTTTTCCACCACGTCCAGCCCTTCGCCCATTCTGGCGTCGCGGAAATGATCCTCCAGGTTCTCGTCGTCGGCATAGACGTTGCGGTCGCTTTTGTCCTCGACGCGGAACGCCTGATAGGTGGCGACGATGATGACGGTCTTTTCCAGAAAATCCTTCGGCCGGATTTGCCGCCGCTCGGAAATGTCGAACACGGCAACGGCTCCGCCAAAGGCTTCCTCCAGCGCCATGCGATAGGGGTGGCGCGGCTGTTTCAGCGCATCCAGCGTCTGCACCTGAATGGCGCTCGATGGCACCAGCCAGATAACCGGGACGAACGGCCGGTCCATATAGCTGTCCGCCGCTACCTTGATCGCATGCGCCGCGAGCAAGGTCTTGCCGCCGCCGGTGGGCAGGCGGAGGCAGCAATAGGGCGTGGCTTCCAGACCGTCGACCGGCGTGTAGCCGCCGCGCCCGTAGCTCCCGAGGTCGGCTCCCGCCACCGTTTCGGCATAGGCTTGCGCCGGTGCCTTGACCTTCGCAGTGGCGAGAAACCGGCGCAGAGCGTCCAGCGCCCGGTCCTGATAGAGCTTCAGTTCCATATCAGCGCGCCTTCACGTCATAGGGGGTCTGCTTGAAGGTCACGCCTTCGGCCTTCAACCGCACCGCGCCGATGCGGCTGGCCTCGCCATAGACGGTGAGCGGCCCGTCATGCCCCGCCATCGCGCGGATCGATGCCAACAGGGCCCCGGTCAGGACATTGCCGCCGGTCACGCTCCTGTCGCCAAGGATGCCGTTATACAGCAGGGCGAAGCCCCGCGCGCCGTGGGTGCCGAGATAGGGGCTGTCCGCCGCGCCGTGATAGGGCACGCCCGTTTCCGAAAACCACACATGCGCGGCCAGCGCGGCAAATTTGATGCCGGGGCGCAAGCGGCCCTCTTCATCGAACACCTCTTCACCCAGCCGATAGAAGGCGAAGCCGCCGCCGCCCTGCCATTCGACGGATTTGGAAATCCCGCCCTGTTCGCCGTCGATCACTTTGACCAGACGCGGCGCGCAGTGGCTGACGGCGTGATCGCCCATCTCGACGCCGATCCAGCGCCGGCCCATCTTGTGCGCGACGGCTGCCGTGGTGCCGGAACCAAGGAAGCTGTCCAGCACCAGGTCGCCAGGGTTGCTGGCGACGTGAATGATGCGCTGGAGCAATTCCTCTGGCTTTGGTGTCTCGAACGACGCCTTGTAACCAAAGATCAGCTCGATTTGTCTGCTTGCGTGCTGATTGAATGCCAATTCTGTCCAGACCGACGATGTGGTCATCCCACTTTTGGCTTCGGACAGAAACAGCTTGCGCATCGGCGTTCTTGCATCACCTTTCACACCCCAGAACAACCGCTTATCAGCCTGCAGGCGAGCCATCTCCTCTCGATTGTGGCGCCAGCATGTACCCTCTCGAGGGTACACCTCCTCTTTGGTGAATGGGTTGGTGATCGGATAGATCAGGCTCGAAACCGAACGCCCGCCTTTGCCGTTAGCGGTTGTGTCGATTTTCCGAAATGGGCCTCGAGGGTCGATGCCGTCAGGGTCGGGATATTCGCGATACTGGGAGTTAGCCTTCTCGGAGCGCGGCATCAGGTTGAATAGTTCCTCGGCTCGCGATCGGCTGTCTCCTTGTTTTCTGCTTTTCCCCCACACTAGGATATGCTCGTGAATCGACGCGATGGTCCGATCATTCGGAGGCCCATCTCGCTTCTGCCAAGCAATGTCGATGATGAAGTTCTGACGTCCGAATATCTCATCCATCACGACCTTGAGATAATGCCCTTCATTATCGTCGATCGACACCCAGATACTGCCCTCTTCCGCAAGCAAATCGTGCAGTAATTCAAGCCGGGGATAGATCATCGCTAGCCACTGGCTGTGCTCCAAATTGTCGTCATAATGGTCGAAGTCGCTGCGGGTATTATAGGGCGGGTCGATATAGATGCATTTCACCCGGCCTTTATAATAGGGCAGCAGCGCCTTGAGTGCATCCAGATTATCGCCCTGGATCAGCATGTTTCCGGCAGTTTGGTCGCCATGCGACATCGCCGGGTCCGCCTCCAACAACCGATAGGGCACCGCCGCCGCGCGTTTCAGATCCTCGTCGCGCGTCAACCATGTCAGACTCGGCATTCAGGCCCCCTTGTTGGTCAGGCTGGCGTAGCAGCCTTGCGTGCCGGCCGCCAAGCGATGCAAAGGCTTAGCGGGCCGAACGGCAATGCAGAGCGGCTAATGGAGCCGGTCGGGAATGACAATGTCGGCCGTGGCTTACGACCGCAAACCGACCAACGTCTCATCCACATACACGACCAGCCAATCGGGCAGTTCGGCCTTCACGACCAGTGCTATGGCATATCCCTCCGCGTTGAAGGCGCCCCAATCCGGATGATGGCACTCTCCGCTATAGCCTTCTGCCCTGTCGAGCTTGCAATAGCAGTCGACCTACCGCCGGAGCCGGGCATGGAGTTCATCGCTGATCCGGAACCCGTCGAGGGATTCCCGCGGCGTTCCGGGCAGGTGCCAGACACCATCGCTGGCCCAATCCGCCATTATGCGGACGGCTTTGATGGGGAGCATCGTCAAGGGGAACCTACGATATGCGAACGCGCCGTGCGAAATGCCCGGTGCTTCTTCGCATGTCGGTGTCAAGCCGGTGGAGCGGGTGAAGGGAATCGAACCCTCGTCGTAAGCTTGGGAAGCTTCTGCTCTACCATTGAGCTACACCCGCCCGGCGCGGACCGGATGCCACAGGCGGTCGGCGGCGGTCAATGAAATTGATCGCGGGCGGGGTTCGCGGGGGCGGGCGATCTGCTATGGGTCGGGCATGAACCGACCATCGACCGGCGGCGAGCGCGATCTGCGTGGTGCCATAATGCGCGGGCTGCGGATGCGCTGCCCCGCCTGCGACGGGGCGCCGCTGTTCCGCCGCTATCTGAAGCCGGTGCCGCATTGCCCGTCCTGCGGGCAGGACTGGACGCTGCACCAGGCCGACGACATGCCCGCTTATCTGGTCGTGCTGATCCTCGGCCATCTGCTGGTGCCGATCGTCGTCATGGTCAACGCCAGCTATGATCCGCCACTGATGATCGAGATGTTCCTGTGGCCGGCGATCGCGCTGGTGCTGGCGCTGCTGATGCTGCAACCGCTGAAGGGCGGGGTGATCGGCTTTCAATGGGCGCGGCGGATGCATGGTTTCGCGCGCGGCTGAGCGACATATGGCATGAGGGGCGCGGGCGCAGCGGCCGGGACGGTCGGCGCCTGCGAAGACGGGGGATGGGATGAAGACGATTTTCGGGTTCCTGGCGATCGCGGCCGCGCTGCTGGTCGGACTGCTCTATGTGCCGCTCGCCACGGCGATCGACGTGCTGCAATTGCGCAAGGTCGGGTTCGAGGCGACGCAGGTCGAGGGCAATTTGTGGGAGGGCCGGATCTACGAGGCGAAGCTCGCCAAGATCAATCTCGGCGACGTGATGACCCGCCTGTCCTTCGAGGATCTGAGCAAGGGCCGGCTGCGTCTGAACATGGAGGGCAGCGACGAGGTGTCGCGGCTGAAGGGCGTATTCAGCTTCGGCTGGGGCGGTCTCGGCATCGACGATTTCAACGTCGGCCTGCCGATGATGGCCGGGCCGCCGCCGATCGGCAGCGTCACCCTGATCGTCGACGGGCTGAAGGCGGCCTTTCCGGGCGGCGAGTGCCAGGACGGGCGGGGCGAGGTGCGCGCCTATCTGTCGGGCGCGCTGCCCGCCGTCGGCCTGCCGAGCGAGATGAGCGGCCCGGCGCTGTGCCGCGACGGCTATCTCGCCTTCGATCTGGCCAGCCCGAGCGGGCGCGAGCGCGAGGAGGTGACGATCCTGGCGCCGAACAAATATCGGGTGAAGCTGTTCATCAAGCCGGTGTCGCCGCGCGTCGAGCAGGTCATCCGCGCCAAGGGCTTCGTGCCGACCGAGGACGGCTATGCCTATGAGGAAGAGCGGACGATCTGAGCCAGCTTCCCTCCTGGGCGCTTTCCTATGACGCGCGACGGGGCCATAAGCCCGGCATGAAGACCATCCTGCCGATCCTGTCGCGCTGCGTCGCGCTGCTCCTGCTGGCGCTGGGGGCGTCGACGGCGTCCGCCGCGCATATCGCGGTGAAGCTGGTCGCCGAGAGCAGCCAGCCCGCGCCGGGCGCGCGCAGCGCCGTCGCGCTGTCGATGACGCCCGAGGCGACATGGCACGGTTATTGGGAAAATCCGGGCGACGCGGGTGCGCCCGTCACGGTCGAATGGGCGCTGCCGCCCGGCGTCACGATCGGCGCCTTCCGCTATCCGGTGCCCGAGCGGCTGATCGTCTCCGGCCTGATGAACTATGTCTACGAGCGGCCCTATGCGCTGATCGCGCCGCTGTCGGTGGCGAAGTCTGTGAAGCCGGGCACGCGGCTGCGCGTGACGGGCAAGCTGCGCTGGCTCGCCTGCTCGCCCACCATCTGCGTGCCCGAGCAGGGAACTGTGGCGCTCAATCTGGTCGCGGGCAGCGGCGCGGTGCAGCCGGCGATGCGCCAGAGCTTCGATGGCTGGCGCGCGAAGCTGCCGCTGCCGCTGGGCCAGCCCGCCAGCTTCGAGAAGCGCGGCGAGAGCGTCCGGATCGCGATCCCCTTCCCGCGCGGGCGGCCGGTGGCGAAACCCTATTTCTACCCCTCGACCGACGGCGTGATCGACTATGCCGCGCCGCAGACCGTGAGCCGGCGTGACGATCGCCTGATCGTCGAGACGAAGGCGGCGCGCGGTGCCGCCATGCCGCAGCGGATCGAGGGCGTGATCGCGATCGGGCCTGATCGCGGCCTGTCGGTGGTCGCTCGGCCCGGTACCGTGCCGGCGGCCGGCGTGCCGATCGCGGCCGAGGGCGAAGAAGGCTCCGGTGGCAGCTGGCGGCTGTTCGCGCTGGCGTTGGGCGGCGCGATCCTGGGCGGGTTGCTGCTCAACGCCATGCCCTGCGTCTTCCCGATCCTGAGCCTGAAGGCGCTGAGCCTCGCGCGCAGCGGCGAGACCGACGGGCAGGCGCGGCGCGAGGCGCTCTCCTATTCTGCGGGCGTAATGCTCAGCTGCGTAGCGCTGGGGCTGCTTCTGCTGGCCTTGCGCGCGGCGGGGACGACGGCGGGCTGGGGTTTCCAGCTGCAGGATCCGCGGATCGTGTTCGTGCTGCTGCTGCTCGTGGTCGCCATCGCGCTCAACCTCGCGGGGCTGTTCGAACTGCGTGCGATCGGGATCGGCGACGCGATGACGCGCGGCTCGGGCGCTAAGCCCGCTTTCTGGACCGGCGTGCTGGCCACCGTGATCGCGACCCCGTGCAGCGGGCCGTTCATGGCGGGCGCTGTCGCGGCGGCGCTGACGCTCGCGCCGGTTGCGGCGCTGGCGGTGTTCGCGGGGCTCGGCTTCGGCCTGGCCCTGCCGTTCCTCGCGATCGGCTTCGTGCCCGCGCTACGGCGTCGGCTGCCCAAGCCGGGTGCCTGGATGAACCGGCTGCGGCGCATATTGTCGGTGCCGATGTTCCTGACCGCGCTCGGCCTCGCCTGGGTGCTGGGGCGGCAGGCGGGGGTCAATCCGCAGGTCATGGCGCTCGGCGCCGCGCTGCTGCTCGGGCTCGCTCTGTGGTGGGTCGGGACGCGGCAGGCCGAGGGCAAGGCGCGCAGCTGGCTGCCGGTCGCGCCCGCGCTGGCGGCGGCGGCGGCGCTCTTTCTCGTCCTGCCGGCGCAGGGCGGTGGCGCGACAGTCGAGGGCGCTCAGCAGGCCGAGGCGGGCGAAGGGAGCGACGCCCGCTTCGACGAGACGAAGCTCGCGGCGTTGCAGGCGGCGGGCAAGCCGGTCTTTCTCTATTTCACGGCCGACTGGTGCCTGACCTGCAAGGTCAACGAACAGGCCGCGATTGCGCGACCCGCCGTGCGCGATGCCTTTGCCAAGGCCGGGGTCACGGTGATGGTCGGCGACTGGACCAATGGCGATCCCGCGATCAGCCGCTTCCTCGAGGCGCAGGGGCGCTCGGGCGTGCCGCTTTACCTCTTCTACCGTCGTGACGGCGGGGTGGACACGCTGCCCCAGCTGCTCACCCCCGGCATGCTGACCGCGCTGGCAGCCTGAGACAAGGCCATGGCGATCGCCTCACCCTGCACCGGCATCTGCCGGATCGAGCCGCGCAACGGGCTGTGCGAAGGTTGCCTGCGCACGATAGACGAGATCATAGCCTGGCCCGCTGCCGATGATGCGACCCGGCGGGCGGTGCTCGATCGTCTTCCAGAGCGGGCCGAGGCCGGGCGCGAAGGCTTCAGGACAGACTGATCGCCGGCCGGCCGCGTTCGACACTGGCGGTGGCGAGCGTCTCGATCGGGGAGCCCGGTGCCGTGACCTTGTCGACACCCCGGAACCGTGTCTGCCACAGATCGCGGCGGACTTCGCAGACCGCATAGCCGCGCCGGTCGCTCGAATAAGCGAGGAAGGGGTTGTTGCGGCGGATCGCGTCGGCGGCAGCCGGCTTGATCCAGCGATCGCCGCCCGAGCTGATCGAACTGATCACGCATTCGACCGCGACCGGCTTGCGCTGTCCGGCGTCGCGACGAAGGACGCCGGCGAAGTTCTGATGCTCGTCCCCGGTCAAGACGATCGCATTGCCGAGCCCGTCGAGCGTGCCGAGCAACCGCTCGCGCGCGGCGTCATAGCCGCCCCAGCTGTCGAGATTGCGCAGATGCGGACCCGTATCCTCGGTGCGGCGATCGAGCGGCATGACCATCACCTGTTGCGCGAGCAGGTTCCACCGCGCCGTCCCGCTCTTGAGATCCTGTGCGAGCCACTTTTCCTGTGCGTCGCCCAGAACCTGCGCGTCCTTGCGCGCCACATCGGGGCAGACGGGTTCGAACCCGCCCTTGCAGGGCAGGGGAGAGCGATATTGGCGGGTGTCGAGGAAATGCGCGTCGAGCAGGTCGCCGATCCGCGCCTTGCGGTAGAGCTGCATCGCGCTGCCCGACGGCATCGAACTCTTTCGCAGCGGCATATGCTCATAATAAGCCTGCATCGCGGCCGCACGGCGGAAGGCGAACAGCGCCGGATCGCGCTGCCCGGGACTGACCGACGACGTCCAGTTGTCGACCACCTCATGGTCGTCGAAGGTGGTGAACCAGCTGTGCTGGCGGTGCGCCGCCTGCAGGTCGGGGTCCATCTTATACTGGGCATAGCGCCGGCGATAATCGCCGATCGTGTAGCAGTCGGTGCCGACATGGTCGCGGACATGGACGCGCGGGCTGCCGTCGCGCTCATAATTCACCTGCCGCGGGCGGTCCTCGTAGACATAGTCGCCATAATGCCAGACGAAGGCGACATCCTCGCGCGACAGATGGTCATAGGCGGTGAACAGGCCATCCTCATAATTCTGGCAACCCGCGACCCCGAAGCGGATGGCGTTGAGCTTCGCGCCCGGCAGGGGCAGGGTACACGCGCGGCCCAGCTGGGTCTTGTCGCGTCCCGCGACGAAGCGATACCAATAGGGCCGGTCGGGCTGGAGCCCGGTCAGCTCGACGTGGATCGAGTGGCCGAGTTCGGGCCAGGCGGTCTCGCGGCCCTGCGCTGCAACGCGCTTCATCGCCTCGTCTTCATAGACATACCAGTCGACCTCGACCGGACCGGTCGGCATTCCGCCATGTTCGTCGAACGGATCGGGGCAGAGCCGCGTCCAGATCACGAAGCCGTCATGCGACGGATCACCCGAGGCGATGCCCAGGCGGAAGGGGAAGGCGAGGAAGAGTTGCTGCGCCCGCAGGATGGCAGGGGCGGCGAGGAGCCCGGCGGCGGAGCCGAGGATGAGCTGGCGACGCGATATCATGGCTTTTCCCTGCCGGTTACCGGTTGCACCCTTATGACGGCACCGGGCGAGCGACAAGAAAGGGGAAATGAGCCGCCCGGAAAAACGTCACGCCGATCGTCCGTGGACGACCGGCATGACAGGCGGGGGTACTCGGTCAGATGCCGATACGGGCGGTCACGCGGATGTCGCGGCCGGCAAGCGGGGCGAAGTCCTTGAGATAGCTCGCATGGCGGCGCGCATCGACATCGAAGAGGTTGTGCGCGGTAAGCGACAGCGTCGTATCCGGACGGTCGGCGAAGGGACGCAACGTCAGCGAGGCGTTGACCATCGTGTAGCTGTCGGTCGGCGTCTCGAAGACCGCCAGACGGCGCGCCTTGTCGGCCCATTCGACCTCGACCCGACCCTCGATCCGATCGCTGACCGCGCTCAGACCGCCGAGCAGGCGGAGCGGCGGGATGCGCGGCGCGGGACCGAAATTGGTGATCCTCGCGCGAACGACGTCGCCCAGCGCATCGGCCTTGATGGTATAATCGCCGAGCGTGGCGAGATCGGCGCTGGCCTCGACTTCGGCGCCGTAGAAGCGCGCCTTGGCCTGCTGGTAGACGAACACGGGCAGGCCGTCCTCGATCTGACCGTTGAGGTTGTCGAAGATGAAATTGTCGAACCAGTTATAATAGACCGAGGCGTGGAAGGTGTAGCCCTGGCCCTGGCCGTGCAGCACGCCTTCGAGGCCCCAGCTACGCTCGGTCTTGAAATCGGGATTGCCGATCTCGAACGCCTCGGTGCCGGCATGCGGCCCGTTGGCGAACAGCTCTTCCGCCGCCGGTGCGCGTTCTGTGCGCGACAGGTTCGCGCCGATCCGCCAATTCTCGGACAGCTTGTAAGACGCGCCGAGCGAGCCCGACACGGTGTCGAAGTTGCGGCTGCCGGAGAAGAATTGCGGCTGATCCTCGAACGGGCTCGCCGACAGCCAGCTCTTCTCGTAGCGCAGCCCGCCCTCGATCTTGAACTGGCCGAAGTCGAGCTGCTGCAGCGTGAACAGGCCGATCTGCTGGGTCTGGTTGCGCGGCAGGAAGGCCTCGTCGCCAACAACGTTGAAGTCGCGCACGAAGAACTGACCGCCGGTCGCGCCGTGCCAGATGCCGCGATCGGCCTGGACCAGTTCGACGCGGCCTTCGAGACCGTTATTGTAGAAGGCGGTGCCGACCGAGCCGTCTTCCTCCAGTTCGAAATGGCGATAGCGCGCATAGCCGAGGCGGGCGCGGACCGTCTGGATCAGCGATCCACCGGTGTCGATCTCCGCGCGGGCGTCGATGCGGTTCTGGACCAGGCTGAGCCGGGGGCCTTCCTGCTCCTCGCCGGGCAGCGTCGCATAGCGGACGGGCACGCCGTAGAGGCTGTCATAATGGCTGTAGGAAATGCCGTAATGGCTGTCGCCGTCGACATAAGCGAGGCCGACGCCGGTGGTCCAGGTCTTGGCGGCGCTGTTCGGCAGCTTGCCCTTGATCGCGGCATTGGCGGCGAAGTCGATCGGCTCTTCCGCATCGGGATCGGCTGGCAGCTGCGCCGAGGCCAGCGCTTCGGCGCGGGCTTCCGGGCTCAGTGCATAGCCGCCGATGCGCATATTGCCGGTCTTCAGATAGCTGCCGTCGACATGGGCGACGAAGCCGCCGCCGATCGGCGCATCGACCGCCGCTGCGGCCGAACGCTCGTTCGACGCGCTGCCATAGGTCAGCAGCGCATCGGCATGGATCGCCTCGGGGACGCTGCGCGGGATGCGCTTGTCGAGCACGTTGACGACGCCGCCGATCGCGGCCGAGCCATAGAGCAGCGCCTCAGGACCGCGCAGGATCTCGATGCGCTCGGCGAGCAGCGGGTTGATCGCGACGGCGTGGTCGACGCTGGTGTTCGACACGTCGATCGAGCCGATGCCGTCGGTCAACACGCGCACGCGCTCGCCCTGAAGGCCGCGCAGGATGGGGCGCGACGCATTGGGACCGAAGGAGGTGGCGGAAGCGCCGGGCGTGTGCTCGATCGTCTCGCCGATGGTCGGCCGGATCGCAACGGTGAGGGCGGTGCCGGTGAGGACCGAGGTGCCCGACAGCACGTCCATCCGGCTACTCATCAGCGGCGCGGTGACGATGATGTCGGACGCGGGCTGGCGATGAAAGCTGTCGCTCGCTTCGTCGGCATAAGCGACGGTCGGGAGGACGGCGATGGCGAGTGGCGAAATCGAGAGGACGAGCCGCGCTTTAAGCGTCATGATATACTATCCCTTTGCCCTGTATGGCGTGGGGTTAGCGCGGAGGTGATATCATATCAAGCGGTTATGCGGCGGTGCGAAAAACTTTAATGTGCAACCATTCAGTCCAGACTCAGCATCCGCCGACGGTTGCAGGCTGAAGGCCTCATAACGGCAGCCCTGGCCGCCGCATCAATCGCGTGATCGCCGGATGGGCTTCGCAAACTCGTCGCGGAGCCATTATCGCCGTCAGCCTGCTCCCCTGGACCAGCCGATTCCATCCGCGACGATCCGGTCCCCGGATTCACAAAGGCGCCGGCCGCTGGGGGAAGATCGGCCGGCGCCAGGGGGGCAGGGAAGGCTTTGTGCTAGAATTCCTGCCAGTCGTCCGATGCCACGGCCTGCGCACGACCGCCCACAGCCGCGAGCCGAACCGGTTGGAGCACCGGGACGGGCCTTGTCACTGCCTTTCGCGCAGTCTGCTGTCCGACGTCGAAGCGTGAAATCGCGTCCAGAAGGCTTCCAGCCTCTTCGTTCAGCGACGAAGCGGCCGCCGTCGCCTCCTCGACCATCGCCGCATTCTGCTGCGTGACGTGGTCCAGCTCCAGCACCACGGCGTTGACCTCGCCGAGGCTGGCGGCCTGCGACTCCGCTGCACGCGCGATGGTCGACACGAGGGCGCTGACATCGTTGATCCGGTTGGTGATCGTCTGCAGCGAGGCTCCGGCGGCCGATACAAGCTGAACGCCATTGGCAACCTCCGCAACGCTGCCGTTGATCCGGCCCGCTATGTCCTTTGCGGCTTCGGCAGCACGTTGCGCGAGTGCCCTGACTTCGCTGGCCACGACGGCAAAGCCCCTGCCGGATTCTCCGGCGCGGGCGGCTTCAACGCCGGCATTGAGCGCCAGAAGGTTGGTCTGGAAAGCGATCCCGTCGATCACGTTGATGATCTCGACGATTTCGCGCGAGGACCGCTCTATGCTGTGCATCGCAGTGACCGCTTCTTCGGCGATTCTGCTGCCATGCGCGGCTTCGTCCCTGGCTTGTCCGGCCGCTTCGTCGGCCCTGACCGCGTCGGCGGAGGTCGCAGCGACCGTCTGGGTGATCTGCCCCACCGAAGCAGAGGCTTCTTCCAGATTGGCAGCCTGGATTTCGGTGCGGCGGGCGAGATCGTCCGATGCCTTCCGGATCTCGGTAGCCCCGGTATGGACGCCTTGGGTCGCCTGGCTCGTAGCCGACATGGTTTCATGCAGATTTGTGATGGCCGTATTGAAATGCTCCCTGAGCACTTCATAATCTTCCGGGAAGCGTTTATCGAGACGGAAGGTGAGGTCGCCCTTCGCGAGGGCGCCTAGGCCGCTGCCCAGCGACCCGATCACATTCTGCTGCGTCTGCTTTGCGATCAGTTCCGCTTCCGCATTGGCCTGAACCTGTGAGGCATTGTCGCGGAAGATCGCCATGGCCCTCGTCATACGCCCCACACAGTCCTGGTTTTCGGTGAAGTATACGCGGCTGTCGAGATCGCCGGCGGCCAACGCTTCCATCCGCACAACCGTCGTTACATATGGATCGCAAATGAGCTTCTTGAACATGAACGTCATTGCGACGATCACGGCGCTCACCCCGGCTGCGACGAGCACCGGCATCGAGCTTATCTCGGCGCCCAGCGATATCATGATTATAACGCCACCGGCGGCTACCGACAGATTGGCGATGGCGATGCAGTCGAACTTGTTGCGTATCGGCGCATCGTTCACAAACCAGTTGAACATACCCAGCTCCTCATCCTACAAACCTTTGCATAAAATATGTGGGTTAAGATATTCCCCTTAGTGGACTAGGTAAGGCCCGCAGTTTTGGGGCGGCTGCGGCAAATGCCTGGTGGTCGCCGCAGGTTCGTTGGGCCAGTGTGTGCCAAAGTCTGGAATGCCTCGATGAAGGACCCGTTCGACAGACCGACCTTATGCGTCGGCATATTCTATCGCGACCCGCTCTCCGCACTTGCGTGGCTCGAACGAGCGTTCGGCTTCAGGCGTTCGATGGTGATCGCCGACAGGGACGGTCAACTTGTCCATGCTGAGATGCGCTTTCACGAAAGCTGCTTCATCGTCGACGGCGAATGGTGCGACGACATCGCGAGCCCGCTTTCGAAGGAACGCCGCAATACCCAGGCATGCTATGTGCGGCTATCAACAGGACTGGACCAGCATTGCGCCGTTGCCCGTGGAGCGGGGGCGGAGATAGTGCAGGAGCCCGAGGACCAGAGCTATGGCGATCGGACCTACCGCGCGCGCGATCCCGAGGGGCATTTGTGGACCTTTTTCCAACCCGTGCATGTGATTTCGCGCGAGCAACTGGAGACGTTGACGGGCTGGTCGATCGACGGCTGGCATCCGCACTGATAGGATGGAGGGGCAGCGATCCTTGCGGATTGCCCTGTTTGACCGCTAGAGCCTGCGCAGAAAGGCCCAGCCCAGAGCCGGCATACGGATCTTCTTCCGGTTCGAGGTGATGCCGGGCGAAGAGCATCGTTCGACGAACGCTGTGACGAAGTCGGGCGGCAGTGACCAATCGAGCGGCTCTCGGCTGAAATTGTAAAGGCAGAGCAGTTCGTCTCGGCCGTCGCGACGGACGAAGGCGAGAAAGTCCTCGCCCGCCTCGACGAACTCGAGATCGCCCTTCTGGAGCGCGCGGCTCTCGCGACGAAACGCTAGGACATCACGGTAAAAGTGCAGAACCGAGCGGGCGTCTTTCTCTTGCAAGGCGACGGCCCGGGCACGATGCGCAGACGGTACCGGCAGCCATGGTCGCGCGGTGGAAAAGCCGCCATGCTCGCCGTCGGTCCACGGCATCGGCGTGCGGCAGCCGTCGCGGCCCTTGAACGCCGGCCAGAAGCGGATGCCATAGGGGTCGCGCAGGTCCTCGAAGGCGATCTCCGCCTCGGGCAGGGCCAGTTCCTCGCCCTGATAGAGGCAGATCGCCCCGCGCAGCGCAATCAGGATCGCGAGAGCCATCCGGGCAACGCGCGCCGGATCGTCACCCTTGCGGGCGAAGCGGGTCGCGTGGCGCGGCACGTCATGGTTGGACAGCGCCCAGCAGACCCAGCCGTCGCGGGTGGCATCGTCGAACTTCTCGACCGTCGTCCTGAACATGGCAGGGGAGAAGTCGCTGCCGAACAGGTCGAACGTATAGCAGAAGTGAAGCTTGTCTCCGCCGCCGGTATAGAGCCCGACCGTCGCAGGAGAACGATCCCCGTCGCCGACCTCGCCGACCGCGACGCTGCCCGGATATTCGTCGAGCAGCGCGCGGATCTGCTGGAGGAAGGGCAGGTTTTCGGGCTGGGTCTTGTCGTAGAGATGCTCCTGAAAGCCATAGGGGTTGGTGTCGGGGACATCGTGGCCCGCGGCGCGTGGCGCCGGGGGATTGTCGCGCAGAGCTGCGTCGTGGAAATAATGATTGCAGGCGTCCAGCCGGAACCCGTCCACGCCCCGGTCGAGCCAGAAGCGCATGATGTCGAGCAGCGCTTCACGGACCTGCGGGTTATGGAAATTGAAGTCCGGCTGCGACGTCAGGAAGCTGTGCATATAATATTGCATTCGCGTCCCGTCCCATTCCCAGGCGGGACCGCCGAAGATCGACAGCCAGTTGTTCGGCGCGGTCCCGTCGGGTTTTGGATCGGCCCAGACATACCAGTCGGCCTTGGGGTTGGTGCGATCGCGCCGGCTCTCACGGAACCAGCCATGCTGGTCGGAGCTGTGGCTGAGCACCTGGTCGATGATGACCTTCATGCCCAGCGCATGGGCCTTCTCCAACAGAGCGTCGAAATCGGCGAGCGTACCGAACATCGGGTCGACGTCGCGATAGTCGGAGACATCATAGCCCATGTCGGCCATCGGCGACTTGAAGAAGGGCGATACCCAGATCGCATCGACGCCGAGCGACGCGATATGGTCGAGCCGCGCAGTGACGCCCTTGAGGTCGCCGATGCCGTCGCCGTCGCTGTCCTGAAAGGAGCGCGGATAGACCTGATAGATGACGGCGCCGCGCCACCATTCGGGATCACTGCGGGTCATGCGATGTCCTCTTCGGCAAAATAGGCGACGCTTCGTGGTTCGACGGGTGCATTGGCATCGACTTCGGCATCGATCCTCACCCAGCGCCGGCCTTCGGTACAGGCTATGCTGACGGCGGCGGACTCGGCTGCGCGGTTAATCGCAACGGCGATGCGGGCGGGCTGTTCGGGCAACTGGACCAGCATGACGATGCGGCTGGTCGCGGGATCATGCCAGTCGCCCTCCTCGAACGGCCGGCCGTCGAAGTTCAACCAATCGACTTCGTCGGGGCTGACGAACAGCGGGTCGGCCAGCGCGGGATGATCGCGCCTGATCCGGGACAGTCGGGCTACATGGGCCTCCAGATCCTGATCGCGCCCGGACCAGTCGAGCCAGCTGAGCGCATTGTCCTGTGCATAGGCATTGTTGTTGCCCTGCTGGCTCCGCCCGAACTCATCCCCTGCGGTGAGCATGATCGTCCCACGGGAGGCGAACAGCGTTGCGAGGAGGGCACGGAGATCGCGGCGCCGGGCCGCGATTACGGTCGGATCGGCTGTCGCCCCCTCAAAACCGTTGTTCCAGCTGAGATTGTCGTCATGGCCGTCGCGGTTCTGCTCGCCATTGGCCTCGTTATGCTTGTGGCGGTAGGCGGCGAGATCGGCCAGCGTGAACCCGTCATGCGCCGCGATGAAGTTGACGCTGCGGCTGTGCGTTCGACCCGGCCGCGCGAAGATGTCGGAGGAGCCGGCGAGACGCGTGGCGAGATCGCCGATGGTATAGGGGTCACCGCGCCAGAAGCGGCGGACGTCGTCGCGATAACGGTCGTTCCATTCCAGAAATTCGGGGGCGAAATTACCGAGCTGATAGCCTCCGGGCCCAATGTCCCAGGGCTCCGCGATCAGGATGCGGTCGGCCAGCAATGGATCGGCGCGTATAGCCCGAAACAGCGCCGCGTCTGGCTCGAACCCATCGGGCACGCGGCCAAGGATCGGCGCCAGATCGAAGCGAAAGCCGTCAACCCCGGCCGCCGCCACGAAATTGCGCAGGCTGTCGAGGATCAGCCGCCGCGTGGCAGGATGATCGCAGGCGAGCGTGTTGCCGCAGCCGCTGTCGTTGGCGAGCGATCCCGGCTCGTCGCGCAGCGTTCGGAAATAGGCGCGGTTGTCTATCCCGCGCAGCGACAGGGTCGGGCCGTGCCGGTCGCTCTCGCCACTATGGTTGAAGACGACGTCGAGGATCACGCCGATGCCCGCTTCGTGCAGCGCACGCACCGTATCGCGCAGCTCGACGATACCCCCGGGCGCCAGGCGCGGGTCGAGCGCCATGAAGCTGACCGGGTTGTAGCCCCAGCTGTTGATCAGACCGAGCGGGGGCAGATGCCGCTCGTCGATCCAGGCGGTAACCGGCATCAGTTCGACGGCGTCCACGCCGATTTTGTGCAGATGGGCGATGATCGCCGGGTGGGCGAGCGCTCCGATCGTCCCACGCTGTGCAGGATCGATGTCGGGGTGCAATTGCGTGAAGCCCCGCACGTTGATCTCGTAGACAAGCCCGCCCGGCCGGAAGATCGGCGCTGTCCGCAGGTCCCCGTGCGGAAGGTCCGTTACGATCGCCTTGGGCATCATGGGGGCGCTGTCGCAAGCCTCGGCGCGTGGCGAGGCGAGGCGCGGGTCATAGCGATAGGGCCGATCGATCGCCCGGGCATAGGGATCCATCAGCAGCTTGGCGGGATCGAACCAGTCACCTTGCGTCGGATCATAAGGACCGTCGGCCCGGAAGCCATAGCGCGCACCGGACGCGAGACGAGGGACGAAGGCTTCGAACGTGTCCGCCGCTCCGCGCGTCATCGCTATGCGATCGGTTTCGACCTCGCCCGCCGCATCGAACAGGCAGAGCCAGGCGGCGGTGGCACGCTCGGTCCACAGTGCGAAGCGGACGCCGTCGGATTGCGGCACGGCGCCGAAACGGTGGAGCGGTCCCTCGCTCATCGGGTCGCGGCCTGGGCGACGAGGTCGGTGTACAGCGCAGCATAGCGTGCGCTGCTGCGTTCCCAGCCCCAGTCGGCGCGCATCCCCTGTCGCCGTATAGCCTGCCACAGGTCCGGGGCCGCATGGAGATGGACGGCGCGCGCGATCGCATGGCGCAGAGCGTCACCCGAGCCGGGCTGGTGGAGCAGGCCCGTCGCACAGCCGGCGTTGAGCGCGGCGTCATTGGCGTCGATGATGGTATCGGCGAGCCCCCCGGTCCGCGCGGCGACGGGGATGGTGCCATAGCGCAGGCCGTACAGCTGGGTCAGCCCGCAGGGCTCGAAGCGCGAGGGGATGAGGATCGCATCGGCGCCGGCCTGGATCAGATGGGCGAGGGGTTCGTCATAGCCGGTGACTACGCCGATCGCGCCCGGATGGCGGGAGGCTGCGCCGAGCAAGGCATTCTCCATCGCACCGTCGCCCGAGCCGAGCACGACGAGCCGTCCGCCGAGCCCCACGAGATGACCTATCGCGTCGACGATCAGGTCGATGCCCTTCTGCCAGGTCAGCCGGCTGATCACGGCGAAGATCGGGCCACGGCCGGGCTTCAGTCCGAAGCGCTTCTCGAGCGCCCTGCGGTTGCTGCTGCGGCCTCCCAGCGCCCGGTGGGAGAAGGGCGCGGCCAGTGCGGGATCGGCCATCGGGTCCCATTCGCGCGTGTCGATCCCGTTGACGATGCCCAGCACGGCATCGCCACGCGCGCGCAGCAGACCGTCGAGCCCCATGCCGGCATCGGGGGTGCGGATCTCGTCGGCATAGCTCGGGCTGACGGTGGTGACGGCATCGGCATATTGAAGGCCAGCCTTCAGAAAACCGACGCCGCCATAATATTCGACCCCGTCGAGCGCAAAAGCGCTGGGGGGCAGGCCGAGTTCGGGAAAGATCGCGGCGTCGAAGCGCCCCTGGAAAGCGAGATTGTGGATCGTCACGACGACCGGAAGATCGGGGCGGCGGCCGTGGCGGACATAGGCTGCCGTCAAGGCTGCCTGCCAGTCATGCGCGTGGACCACGTCGGCGGCCCAGCCCTTGAGCGCGCCCGCGGCAATATCGGCGGCGACGGCCGCCAGCGCAGCAAAGCGGCGCCAATTATCCGCCCAGTCATGCCCGGCGAGGTCGCCATAGAGACCGCCATCGCGCGTCCCGAACAGCGCGGGGGAGTCGAGCAGCAGCAGGTCATGGCCCTGATGCTGCGCGGCCAGCACCCGCGCCGGTCCGCCAAACAGTGTCTTGTAGCTGTGCACGGGCCGCAACCGGATGCGGGCGAGCGCACGCTGCACCTGCGGATAGGCCGGCAACAGCGAGCGGACCTCGACGCCATGGCCAGCGAGCGCGAGCGGCAAGGCGCCCGCGACATCGGCAAGCCCGCCGGTCTTGATCAGCGGATGAAGTTCGGAGGTGACCGACAGCAGGCGCAGCGACATTGTTGGTCAGGCCACCAGCCGGTCGATCATGTCCTGGGTGATCAGGCAGACGCCTTTCTCGGTCCGGCGAAAGCGCTTGGCGTCGGCGATCGGATCTTCGCCGACGATCAGGCCCTTGGGGATCTGGACGCCCTGGTCGAGCACGACACGATGCAGCCGTGCCTCGCGGCCGATCTGGCAATCGGGCATGACGACCGCCTCGGTGATCGAAGAGTAGCTGTTCACCCGCACCCCCGAGAAAAGGAGCGCGCGGTGGAGCGAGGCGCCCGACACGATGCATCCCCCGGCGATCAGCGACGAGGTGGCGGCACCGCGTCGGCCGTCTTCATTGTGGACGAACTTTGCCGGCGGCATGACCTCGGCATAGCTCCAGATCGGCCAGTCGCGTTCGTAGATGTCGAGCTTGGGCACGACATCGGTCAGGTCGATGCTCGCTTCCCAATAGGCATCGATCGTGCCGACGTCGCGCCAATAGGCCTCGGGCTCGCTCTCGGCCCTTACGCAGCTCTGCGAAAAGAGATGGGCGACCGCCTTGCCGTGCTTGACGATATAGGGGATCAGGTCCTTGCCGAAGTCGTGGCTCGAGGTGGCGTCTGCCGCATCGCGGCGGAGCAGATCGGCGAGGAACTTCGTCCGGAAGACGTAAATACCCATGGAGGCGAGCGCGGTGCCGGGTTTGCCGGGCATGGCGGGCGGATTGGCGGGCTTCTCGACGAACTGAACGATCCGGCCCTTTGCGTCGACCTGCATGACGCCGAAGCCTGTCGCTTCGAGCCTGGGCACTTCGAGGCAGCCCACCGTCACGTCGGCGCCGGCATCGACATGCTGGCGCAGCATCAGCTCATAGTCCATCTTGTAGACATGGTCGCCGGCGAGGATGATCATATATTCCGGATCATAGGCCTCGATAATGTCGAGGTTCTGGTAGACCGCGTCGGCCGTCCCCTCATACCATTGGGTCTCGGACACGCGCTGGCTGGCGGGCAGGATGTCGAAGCTCTCATTGCGTTCCGGCCGAAGGAAGTTCCAGCCGCGCTGGAGATGCCGGATCAGCGAATGCGCCTTGTACTGCGTTGCGACGCCCATGCGGCGAATGCCCGAGTTGAGCGCGTTCGAAAGGGCGAAGTCGATGATCCGCGCCTTGCCGCCGAAATAGACGGCGGGCTTGGCGCGGCGGTCGGTCAGCTCATGGAGGCGGCTGCCGCGCCCGCCAGCGAGGACATAGGCCATGGCATCGCGCGCGAGGGGCTGGCTCCGGCGATCGCTTTTCGAAATGCTTCCGACCATCACTCTCCCTCCAGCATCAGGGTCGCGAGCGGCGGCAGGACGAGCGAGGCCCAGCCGTTCGCGTCCGCGTCAATATAACCCTGGTTTCCGACATTGCTGCCACCATAGAGAGCGGCATCGCTATTCAATATCTCGCGCCAGCGACCGCCATGAGGCAGGCGCATGCGATAGCCGGCGTGCGCCACCGGGGTCATGTTCGACACCAGCACGACCGGCTTCTCACCCGGCGCATTCCGCTGCCAGGCGAAGACCGAATGCGCGGCATCGTCGACGACCAGCCAGGCGAAGCCTTCGGGCTCGCAGTCGCGCGCATGGAGGGAAGGGCGATCGCGATAAAGCCGGTTGAGATCGCGGACGAGCAGGCGGACGCCGGCATGGGCCGGTGCCTCGAGCAGGTGCCAGTCGAGCGAGCGCTCCTCGCTCCATTCGGCGCGTTGTGCGAACTCCTGTCCCATGAAGAGCAGCTTCTTGCCGGGATAACCCCACATCAGCGCGTAATAGGCGCGAAGATTGGCGAATTTCTGCCAGTCGTCGCCGGCCATCTTGGTCAGCAACGAACCCTTGCCATGAACCACCTCATCATGGCTGAGCGGCAGGACGTAGTTCTCGCCAAAGGCATAGAGCAGCCCGAAGGTGATGTCGTCATGATGGTGCCGGCGGTGCACCGGATCGCGCGCCATATAGCGAAGCGTGTCGTGCATGAAGCCCATGTTCCATTTGAAGCCGAAGCCGAGGCCGCCTTCATGGACCGGGTGCGAAACCTTCGGCCAGCTGGTCGATTCCTCGGCGATGGTGAAGCTGCCCGGGTGCTGGTGGTAGAGTTCGCGGTTCATCGCCTGCAGGAAGGCAACCGCTTCCAGATTCTCGCGGCCACCCTGCTCGTTGGGGAGCCACTCGCCCTGTTTGCGCGAATAATCGAGGTAGAGCATCGAGGCGACGGCATCGACGCGCAGACCGTCGACATGATATTTCTCCGCCCAGAACAGCGCGTTATTGACCAGGAATGCCGCCACCTCGCGGCGGCCGAAATTGTAGATTGCGGTGTTCCAGTCGGGATGAAAGCCCTTGCGCGGGTCTTCATGCTCGTAGAGCGCGGTGCCGTCGAAGCGGGCAAGGCCGTGCGCGTCGGTCGGGAAATGCGCAGGTACCCAGTCGAGGATCACGCCCAGACCTGCGCGGTGGGCACCGTCGACGAAACGTGCAAAGCCTTCGGGCGTGCCGAAACGGGCGGTGGGCGCGTAGAGGCCCGTCGTCTGGTAGCCCCAGCTCGGGTCGTAGGGATATTCGCTGATCGGCAGCAGCTCGACATGAGTGAATCCCATGTCGACCGCATAGGGGATCAGCCGCTCGGCGATCCGATCCCAATCCAGGAAACCGCCATCCTCGGCGCGTTGCCACGACCCCAGATGGACTTCGTAGATCGACATGGGCTGCCGCCGCGCATCGGCGCGCCGCCAATAGTCGCGATGGACATGATCGCCCCAGCGATGCGCGAGGGGCGCGGCCGTGATCGAAGCGTTGGCGGGCCGCAATTCGCTGCGAAAGGCGAAGGGGTCGGCCTTGAGCGGAAGCAGTTCACCATCCGCGCCGACGATCTCATATTTATAGGGCTGTCCCTCGCCGAGACCGGGGATGAATATCTCCCATATGCCGGTATCGCGGCGCAGGCGCATGACATGGCGTCGCCCGTCCCATTCGTTGAACAGGCCGACGACCGACACGCGCCGGGCGTTGGGCGCCCAGACGGCGAAGTGCATGCCCGTGGCGCCCTCATGCTCGATGTGATGCGCGCCCATGCGGTCGAACAGGCGGAGATGCGAGCCTTCCGCGATGTAATAATCGTCCATCGGGCCGAGCACCGGGCCGAAGCTGTAGGGGTCGGTCATCGACCAGCTCGCCTCGCCAGCCTTCAGCTCATAACGCAGCGGGCGCGGTTTCCGGATAGACAGCCGGCCTTCGAACAGACCTGCGGGATGGATCAGCGAAAGGCTTCCGATGCGGCGCCCTTCCAGGTCCGCTGCCTCAGCCTTCTCGGCGCCGGGCACGAAGATCCGTGCGATCAGCCCGCGATCCGACCGGTGGATGCCAAGCACTGCGAAGGGATCGGCATGGCGGCCTTCTACCAGTGCGGCAATCTCATCAGGGGGCAGTCGGGTCACGCGATCGGTTGCCTCGCACGCTCGTCGGGGAGCTGTGGCCCCATCATGGGCGCCACAGCGCAGCGGAGCAACATGCGATCAGAGCACGCCCCAGATTTCATGGGCATATTGCCGGATGGTCCGATCCGACGAGAACCAGCCCATGCCGGCGACGTTGCGGATGGCGATCGCGTTCCAGGCCGCGCGGTCGTCCCATATCCGGTCGACGCTGCGCTGCGCGGCAGCGTAACTGTCGAAATCGGCGGCGACCATGAACCAGTCATGCTCGTAAAGGCCAGCCACCAGTTCCTTGTAGCGGTCCCGGTCGTCGGGCGAGAAAACGCCCCCGGAAATGGCGTGGAGCGCCTGACTTAGCTCGCGGGAGCTTTCGATGATCGCGCGCGGCTGGTGACCCTCGGCGCGGGCCTTGCCGACCTGATCGGCGGTCAGGCCGAAGATGATCATGTTTTCGTGACCGACATGGTCGCGCATCTCGACATTGGCTCCGTCGAGGGTTCCGATGGTCAGCGCGCCGTTCAGGGCGAACTTCATGTTGCCGGTTCCCGAGGCCTCCATGCCCGCGGTCGAGATCTGCTCCGAAAGGTCGGCAGCCGGCATCATCATCTCGGCCAGCGAGACGTTGTAATTGGGCACAAAGGCGACCTTGAGCAGGCCCTGGACGGCCGGGTCATGGTTGATCACCCGGGCCACGTCGTTGGCCAGCTTTATGATCAGCTTCGCATTGTGATAGCTCGGAGCCGCCTTGCCGCCGAACAGCTTGACGCGCGGAACCCAGTCGCGCTCGGGATGCGAGCGGATCTGGTCATAGAGCGCGACCGCCTCGATGATGTTGAGCAGCTGCCGCTTATATTCGTGGATGCGCTTGATCTGGGTGTCGAACATTGCTGCCGGGTCGATCTTCAGGCCCATACGTTCGCGCAGCAGGTTCGACAGGGCGACCTTCTTCGCCAGTTTCACCGCAGCAAATTTGTCGCGGAAGGCTGCATCCTCGGCAAAGGGCGCCAGCGCACGCAGCGCCTCGGCATCGTCGAGAAACGCGTCGCCGATCGCCTCGCGGATCAGCGCGGTCAGCTCGGGATTGCACTGCATCAGCCACCGACGCGGGGTGATGCCATTGGTCTTGTTGTTGATCCGGTCGGGATAGAGGCGATGAAAGGCCGCGAAGACGGTTTCCTTCATCAGTTCGGTGTGTAGCGCCGAGACGCCGTTGACGCTGTGCGAACCGGCAAAGGCGAGGTTGCCCATCCGGACGCGGCGTTCGCCGGCCTCGTCGATCAGCGAAATGGCCGAGATCGTGCCGTCGTCGAAGCCATGATCGCGCCGGGCCGAGATCAGCAGTTTGGCGTTGATCGCATAGACCAGCTGCATGTGGCGGGGCAGCAACTGCTCGAACAGGTGGATCGGCCAGCTTTCCAGCGCTTCTGGAAGCAGGGTATGGTTGGTGTAGCCAAAGGTGCGACGGGTGATGTCCCACGCTTCGTCGAAATCCAGATTGTGGAGATCGATCAGGATCCGCATCAGTTCCGCCACCGAGACGGCCGGATGCGTGTCGTTCAGCTGTATCGCCGCCTTGTCGGGCAGCGTCCGGATATCGCCGAAATACTGAATGTGCCGGCGCACGATGTCCTGGAGCGAGGCCGAGGAGAAGAAATATTCCTGTCGCAGGCGGAGCTCCTGGCCTGCCTGATGCGAATCTGCCGGATAGAGAACGCGCGTCAGCGCCTCCGCCTTGTTGCTCTCGCGCAGCGCGCCGATATGGTCGCCTGCGTTGAAGGCGTCGAGCAGGATCGGGTCGATCGGCTGCGCGGTCCACAGGCGCAGCGTGTTGACGCGCTTGCCGCGCCAGCCGACGACGGGCGTGTCGAAGGCGGTCGCGATAATGCGGTCCTGCGGTTTCCAGCTGCGCGCATGATCTCCGCTGCCGTCGGCCGCCGCGAGGTCGACGACGCCACCGAAACCGATTTCGTAGCTCGCCTCGCGGCGCTCGAACTCCCAGGGGTTGCCATGGGCGAGCCAGGTCTCGGGCAACTCCACCTGCCAGCCGTCTGAGATCTCCTGCCGGAACATGCCGTTCACATAGCGGATGCCATAGCCGTAAGCGGGGATGTCGACCGACGCGAGCGACTCCATGAAACAGGCGGCCAGCCGGCCGAGACCGCCATTGCCGAGCGCTGCGTCGGGCTCCAGCTCGCGGATCAAGTCGATGTCCACCCCGAGCGAGGAGAGCGCTTCCCGCATCTCGTCCATCAGGCCGATGTTCGAGACGGCGTCGCGCATCAGCCGCCCGATCAGGAATTCGAGGCTGAGATAATAGACGCGCTTGCCGCCGGCCTCATAGGTTTCGCGGGTACTCTCGATCCAGCGGTCGATCACCCGGTCGCGGATCACGAGGATGGACGCGGCGAGCCAGTCGTGGCTCTTCGCGGCGGCGGCATTCTTGCCGATCCGGTATGTCAGGCGCTCGATGATCTCCTCGGCGAGGGCGTCCGGCTCCGTGCTGCGCTGGGCAGGCTTGGGCAGGGTGGCACTGCTGTTGGCGCGGTTCATGGTCGCGACTCCCCGAGGCTATGTGTTTCGCGGTTGAGTGTATCGTGGCGTAAGGCCGCCGCAACTCATTTGCTGCACTGCGATAAAATCAATGTTGGTCAGGCGGGCTGCTTGCTTTGCCGCATCAGGAACCAGACCGGCAGGCCGAGGACCAGGAGGAGGGCTCCCCAGAGATTTGCTTCAAGCCCGGCACCGACCAGCGCCCAAAGGCCATAGATTCCGGCCGCGACGGCAACCCAGCGCTTGACCCCGCCGATGCGCAACGCGGCCGCCGCGACGACGATGTACATGACCAGCGCGGCCGTGGTCGCAATCAGCGCGACAAAGGTGAAAAGGTTCACCGTCGTCTTGCTTGCATTGAGCGCGAGGATGGCGGTGACGAGGCTGCTCGACAGGATATGCGCGCGAACGGGAACGCCATTGGGTGCGAGCCTGGCAAGACCGCGGGGAAAGACCCCGCCAGCCGCCATCGCCGCCGGCATTTCTCCCTGGAGCAATATCCAGCCATTGAGTGCACCGAGCGCGCTGATCATCGCGAATGCGGCGACGATGTGCGCGGCATTGGCACCCCAATAGCGCCCGATCACGTCGGCGAAAGGCGCTGCCGACCGCGCGGCTGTCTCCGGCGCAAGCAACAGAATGACGGCTGTGCAGGCGAACAGATAGATGAGCCCGGTGACCGCGGTACCGCCGAAGGTCGCGCGCGGGATGGTCTTCTCTGGCTCGGACACCTTTCCGGCGGGGACCGTCGCAGATTCCAGCCCGAGAAAGGCCCAGAGGGTGAGCGTGCCCGCCGTGGTGATCGCGGCGAGCCCGATTTCGGGACGGTGTGGATCGGGCAGGGAGAGGCCCCCCTGCGGCGCCGCGATGGCGGCGATGATCACGACGGCGATCAGCGGCAATATCTTGAGGAGGGTGGAGACGAGCTGGACCCAGCCCGCATTGCGCGTGCCGCTGATGTTGATCAGGGTCATCGTCCAGACCAGCAGGATCGTTATCGCGGTCGACCAGAGCGCATTGCTGGCGAGGGCCGGTATGAAGGAGGACAGATAGCTGACCGTCGCGACCGCGATCGCGCCGTTACCAACGAACAGCGATATCCAGTAGGACCAGGCGATGAAGAAAGCGATGTCCTTGCCGAACGCCGCCCTCACATAGACATAAGGGCCACCCGCCTGCGGCATCTGCCGGCACAGGCCGGCAAACACCGCAGCGATGGCAAGGCTGCCGGCGATGGTGATGCCCCAGGCCGGGATGACGTTCCAGCCATAAGGCGCCAGGCTTGCCGGCAGCATGTAGACGCCGGACCCGATCATGTTGCCGACGACCAGAGCGGTCGTCATGACGAGGCCCAGAGGTCGGGCGGCGGCGTCTTGCGACCCGCCGCCCTTTCGATCCTGTCGGCTCAATATTCGAAGCCGAGGCGAAGACCGATCGTCTGGGGCCGAACGAAATAGGCATAAGGCCTGATCGTGCATTGGCCGCATGGCACCGCACGGGTCGTCTGGCCACGGCTGTCGAAGGCGTTTGTAACGAACAGCTCGGCGTTGATGGCGCCGAAGTCCATGCCCGCGGAGAAGTCGGCCGTGGTGTAGGAAGGCAGGCGGCCAACCGCATTGGCGAAGGCTGTGCGCAGGTCGGACGAAGCCGAGCTTGCATGGGTCACGACGCCTTGGACGTGCGCCTTGTTCGCACCGACGGTGAAGTCGTAGCGGGCCGTGCCCGTCGCCTTGAACTTCGGTGTAATGGGCAGCCGGCTGCCCTTGGCGGTCAAGATGGAGTTGCCCGTCGCCGGATCGCAGACGCCGGTGGGATCGTCCGCCGCGCAAAGGTTCTTGCGCGTCTTGGCGTCGAGATAGGTTCCGCTCGCGACCAGCGTCAGGCCCTGGATCGGTCGAGCGGTGATATCCATCTCGATGCCTTTGATCCGGGCGTCAGGCCCGTTCCTGATTTCGGTGAAGCTGTTGGCACCAAGATAGGAGAACTGGAACTTCTTCCAGTCTTCCATGAACACTGCGCCGTTGAAACGCAGCTTACCGTCGAGCGTCGTGAGCTTCCAGCCCAGCTCATAATTGGTCAGATAATCGGCGCCATAAGGCGGCACGGTGGCGCGCCGGTTGATGCCGCCCGGACGGAAGCCGCGCGACCAGGTCGCATAGACCAGCGCGTCGGGCGTGACTTTCCACGACAGGTTCAGGCGGTGGGTCGTGCCGTCGCCCTTCGCGTGCTTGGGCTTGAGTGTGTTGCCCGATACCTCGCCAAGATTGGTGCAGGGCGATCCCGCAATAATCGGGCCCAAGAAGGCCCCATTCGCGTCGCGATAGCAGGCAGCCACGCCGGTGCGGCCGCTATAGCCAGTGCCGAAGCCGAAGAAGCCGTAGAGCGAGTTGTCATATTTGAAGACACGCAGGCCGCCAGTGGCTGTCAGGCTGTCGGTGATGTCGTAGCTGACTTCACCGAACGCCGCATAGTCGCGGTCGACGCGCTTCTGATTGGTCAGCCAGATCGTCCCGGGGAAACCGTTGACCGAGGTCGCCGGATCGAGCCCGAAGATCTGATAATCCTGGAGGATTGCATGGGTCTGCCGCTGATAGAACAGGCCGCCGATCACGCGGAACGGCTTATCCGACGGGGAAGCAAGGCGCAGTTCTTGGCTGTGCTTCTTGTAGCGGTCATTGCCCAGGATGTGCTGCGACGGATCGATGAAGGCGCCGGCGCTGTTGGTGAAATAGCTGGCGAAGCTCCCGCCGGTCTGCGCGTAAAGGATGTCGTAGGCGACCGCATAGTCGGTATAGTCGCTGAACTGGTTTATCTCGCGATCGAGATAGGCCGCCGCATAGGTCAGGTCGAAATCGGCGATCTTGCCTTCGACCGTCAGCGCGGCCTGCCAGAACCGATCGTTGCGATATTCGTCGCCGAAATGCTGCACCTGCAGGTCGCCGACCTGCTGGTCCGAGCCGAAAAAGCCCTTGGCCTTGGTCTTCTGGTACAGGAAGGTTGGCGTCACCGTCCAATCATCGTCCAGATCGATCTGCAGCGCGGCGCGACCGCCATAGCTTTCGACCGTGTTATAATCCTTGTCGACATCGGCGGTGTTGTTGATCGTCACGCCGCTGGTAAAGCTGCGCGTGCCGGGGACATTGTCGATGAACCCGGCATCCTTCTGATAGAAACCGACGAGGCGGATCGCGACATTCTCGCTGATCGGCTGGTTGACATAGCCTTCGAGCTTGCCGCCGGTGCCGCCTTTCTTGACGTTGTTGATCTCGGCATCCGCGCCGGCGGCGAAGCCGCCTGTGTCGGGCTTGTTGGTGATGATACGGATCGTACCGGCCTGCGACGATGCGCCGTATAGCGTGCCCTGCGGCCCCGACAGCGCCTCGATCCGCGCGACGTCATAGATGTGGACATCGAGCGTACCGCCGATCGTCGTGATCGGCTGCTCGTCGAGATAGACGCCGACCGAGGGAAGCGAGCCCGAATGGTTACCGTCGCCGCCGCTGGCGACGCCACGGAAATAGACGGTCGTGCTGCCGGGCTGGTAGCTCTGGAAGCTAACGCTGGTCAGCAGCTTCTGATAATCCTGAAAGCTGGAGACATTGTAGCGTTCAAGCGTCGCGGTGCCGAGCGCGGTGATCTGGACCGGCACGTCCTGTAGATTTTCCGACCGCTTCTGCGCCGTGACGATGATTTCGCCATCATCCGTGACGGCTGATTCCGGCGCGCTTTGGGCGAAGGCCGGTGTAAGCGCGGTCGTCGCCATCACCGCCGCGCACGCTCCGGCAAAACCCCGAAGCCGTTTCCTGTTCAAGTCTCGCATTGCAAACCCCTTTTTCTTTCGTTCGTCTGCGATCAGTTTTTTGTTCTGCTTATCTCTTTCCATAGTCGTCCGGCAGGCTGCCGAGCGCTTCGACCAGCGGTCCAAGCCGGTCGACGAAACGCTGCCACTGGTCGACAGCGTCGCGGAAGATCGGTTGACGGACCTGTTCCGAACTGGGCGTCCGGATCGCGCGCTGGGTCTTGTGAAACTCGAGGCAGGCCGGCTCGAAGGGCAGCCTCGCAAAATCGAGCAAGCGTGCGATTTCCGACGCAGCGTCCTCGACCATGTCCTCGTAGAAAACGCGGTGCACGGCGCCGCGGATCACCCTGTCGAAATGGGCCATCAGCCGCACATAATCGGCATGGTAGCGGCCAAGATCGGCGAGGTCGTATCCATAGGCCTGGCCGCGCGCGAAATTCTGCTTGAACACCGACCAGCAATTGCCGAGCGGGTGCCGTCGCGTATCGATGATCGTCGCGCGCGGAAGGATCAGCCGAATGAGCCCGACATGCGCCCAGTTGTTGGGCATCTTGTCGATGAAGCGCGGACGGTCGCTGTGGCGCTGCACGCGGGTGCGCTCTAGATATTCCTCGCCAAGCGCACGCACCTCGTCCCGCGACAGCTCCGCAAGCGCCTCGGGATAGAGAGACACTTGGCCGCGACGCGCATGGCCGCTCAGACGTTTCGCGATCGCGCCGATATCGGGCAGCTCCGACGTTCCCTCGACCGCGCTGTGGCTGGCCAGGATCTGCTCAAGAAGGGTGGAGCCCGATCGGGGCATGCCGAGGATGAAGATCGGGTCCTGCGCATCGCAACCCCAACCCGCGCGTTCGGCGAAGAACGCCGGCGTGAAGAAGGCGACGGACCGGTCGACCTGCTCGCTGGTCTCTTCGGCGCGATAGGGGACCATGCGTCGGCGGAGCGTGTTGCCGGCCAGATAATGGTCGAACGCAGGCCCGTCCTCGCCGCGATCCTCATGCGCCTTGCCAAGCGCGAAATCCAGCTGGGCGCGGTCTTCGGGACGCAGTGCAGGCGAGGCGAGCGCGGCCTTCATCGCGGCGATGTCGGCATCGTCGAAGCGGAAAGTCTTGAGATTGGCAAGGCTCCACCAAGCCTCGCCGGTTTCCGGCCGCAGGGCGACGGCGCGGCGATAGGCGGCTATGGCTTCCGGCGTGCGCCCGACGGTCTTGAGGCCATGGCCATGGCTCAGCCAGAGCCAGGGATGGCCGTCATGTTCGGCAAGGAGTTGCTCGTACAGCGCGATCGAACGGTCATGCTCGCCCAGTTGCGCGAGCACCGCCGCCCGCAGGTTGAGCGCGGCACGGTCGGCAGGATTCTTGTCCAGCAGCCGGTCGACTTCGACCGCCGCGTCGGCAGGCCTCGCCTGGCGAAACAGGATCAGCGCGAGATTATGGCGCGCAGCATCGAACTCGGGTGCGAGTTCGAGCGCGCGCCGGAGCAATGTCTCGGCATCGCGATAGCGTCCGATACGGCCGGCGACTTCGGCCAGCATCCGGATCGCGGCGATGTCGGTGGGGCGTTCGCGCAGCGTCTGGCGCAGGAGGGCCTCAGCCGTGGGAATGTCGTTGGTGACGAGAGCGTGGCCGGCCTCGATGAGGCGCGGATCGGTCGCTGCCGCTGCAAGTTCGCGTGCGGTGGCAGCCTGCGCCGCCGCGTCATCACCGGCGGCCCGGTGGAGATCGGCAATCATCCGCCAGCCGGGCGCATGGTTCGGCACAAGGGCTACGAGTTTATGAGCCGCGGCGAGGGCGGCTGCGGGATCCCCGGCGCGCTGGCAGGCCTGGGCAAGCAACAGAAGGGCGTCGGGTTGACGCGGAATGACCTTCAATATTTCGCGTGCCTGATCGGCTGCCATTTCAGGCGCGTCGGCGAGCATGCTGCGGGCATGACCCAGCGCCGTTTCGAGACTGGACGTCGTCGCTGTGGCCCCTGAACCCACGCACTGCCCCGCAAGCTTTGGAGAGCACAGAAGAAACCGGTGCAGGGAGAGTGTCAACAAGGATGTTAGCTGTTGCGGAACGCCGTTCGTCGCCGCACAAGGCCGTGATGCAAAAGACACAGTCAGGGAGATCGATGATGCGTCACGCCTTGTTCGCCGGAGCCGCCGCAATCCTGTTTTCGGTGGCCGGCCCGGCCATGGCACAGGAGGCGAGGGTGGTCGCGATCAAGGCTGGACGGCTTGTCGATACGGCCAAGGGCGTCGTCCTGACCGATCAGGTCATTCTCGTTTCCGGCGGCAAGGTGACCGCGGTCGGACCGGCGGCCTCGACGGCGATTCCAGCCGGCGCCGCGACGATCGACCTGTCGGGCAAGACCGTCTATCCGGGGCTGATCGATACGCATACCCACGTGACGGGCGATCCTACGACCGGTCCCTATGAAAGCTATCATCTGTCGGTCCCCCGTCAGGCGGTGACAGGTGCTGCCAATGCCCGCAAGACGCTGCTCGCGGGCTTCACCACCATTCGTGACGTCGGCTCGTCCGGCTATTCGGACGTCGCGCTGCGCGACGGCATCGATGCGGGCGAGATCCCCGGACCGCACATCTTCGCCTCGGGCCCTGCGCTGGGCATCACTGGCGGCCATTGCGACGACAACCATCTGGCTCCCGAATATAAATATGAAGGGGAGGGCGTCGCCAACGGGACCGACGCGGTGCGCGCAGCCGTCCGGCGGAACATCAAATATGGCGCCGATCACATCAAATATTGCGGCACGGGCGGTGTCTTCTCGCGCGGCGACAAGCCCGGTGCGCAGCAATATACGCAGGAAGAGGCGAATGCCCTGATCGCCGAAGCGCATCTGCACGATCGTCCCGTCGCTGTGCACGCGCACGGCGCCGACGGCATCAAGGTCGCGATCCGCGCCGGCGCGGACTCGATCGAGCATGCGAGCCTGATCGACGATGAGGGCCTCAAGATGGCGAAGGCCGCCGGCACCGTCCTGTCGATGGACATCTACAACACCGAATATACCCAGTCCGAAGGGCGCAAAAATGGCGTGCCCGAGGAATCGCTGCAGAAGGATCGCGACATCGGCGACATCCAGCGCGAGAATTTCCGCAAGGCGGTCAAGATGGGCATCAAGCTCAGCTACGGCACGGATGCCGGGGTCTATCCCAATGGCGACAATGCCCGCCAGGCAGCGATCATGGCGCGCTACGGCATGACGCCGATGCAGGTGCTGCAGTCGGCAACCGTGGTGGGTGCAGCGCTCGTTCGCAAGCCGACGACCCTCGGGCAGATCGCGCCAGGCTTCTCGGCTGATATCGTCGCGGTCGATGCCGATCCTCTCGCCGACATCAGGGCGATCGAGAAGCCGAGCTTCGTCATGAAGCAGGGCGATGTCTATCTGGGCGATGCTTCGACATGCGCCGCCGCACCCTCGCGCTGGGGATGCGCTTCGCCGTCGCGGTAACGCTCATTGCATCCGCCGCGACGCTTTTCTGCGCGTCGCGCTGGATGTGCCATCGAACTGCAACGCATCTTTCATGCTGTCGTCACCCTGAGAGCCGAGAGGCGCCTCCCATAGGATTTCGAGGGAGGCAGATATGTTCAGGGGTCTGTTCGGCGCGAGCCGGGCCGCCATCGCGCTCGGGCTGATGGCATCGGGCGCTGCTATGGCCGGCACCATCGTCGGCGTGGTTTCGGACGCGTCGGGAACGCGCGCTCTGGAGAGCGCACAGGTGCGCATCGTCGAACTGAAGCGGGTCGCCGAGGCAGGGCGTGACGGCAGCTATGTCTTCGCCGACGTGCCGGCGGGCACTTACACGATCGAGGCGCGCTATGTCGGCGCCGCGACCGTCACGAGCAGTGTCGTGGTGCCCGAGACCGGCGACGTCCGCGCCAACCTCGCCCTGGGAGGCGATGAAGCCGGATCGATCATCGTGATCGGCCAGCTTGCCAACCAGGCGAGCACGCTGTCACGCCAGCGCGCGGCCGACGGCGTCGAAAGCGTCCTGACCCGCGACGCGATCGGCCAGTTCCCGGACCAGAATGTCGCCGAATCGCTGCGCCGCCTGCCGGGCATCAACATCCTGAACGATCAGGGCGAAGGCCGCTTCGTCTCGATCCGTGGTCTCGATCCCGAGCTGAACGCGTCGACCGTCAACGGCGTTCGCCTGCCGGCGCCGGAATCGGATGTGCGCTCGGTCGCGCTCGACGTGATTTCCAGCGACATCATCGAATCGATCGAGGTGAAGAAGTCGCTGACCCCGGACATGGACGCCGACACGATCGGCGGCTCGATCGACATCAAGACGACCAGCGCCTTCGATCGCAAGAAGGATCTGTACAAGATCTCGGCCGAGGGCAGCTATAACGAGCTGACCGATAAGACGTCGCCCAAGGGCAGCTTCGATTTCTCGACCCGGATCGGCGAGGATTTCGGCATTTCCGGCGGTCTGTCCTATTATCGCCGGCGCTTCGCGACCGACAATGTGGAGATGGATGGCTGGGACATCGACGATGCCGGCAATGCCTATGCCGACACGGTCGAATATCGCGACTATGACGTGACCCGGAAGCGTGTAAGTGCCTCGCTGTCGTTCGACGTCCGCGTCGGCGATTACACCAAGCTCTACGCGCGCGGCCTCTACAGCCAGTTCGACGATCAGGAATATCGCCGCCGTCTCACCTTCGAGATGGACGAGGCGCCGAGCAGCAGCACCGCCAATGGCGCGACCTTCCTGTCCGACGATGGTGAGATCAGTGTCCAGCGCGACCTTAAGGATCGCTTCGAATCGCAGAAGATCCGGACGCTTTCGCTGGGCGGCGAAACCGACACCGGCGTGTGGAAGGCGGTCTATTCCGCGAGTTGGGCCAAATCGAGCGAGCGGGAGAACGGCTCGATCGATCCGGTCGTGTTTGAGCGCAAGTTCGAAGATCCGGGCGAGTTCGGCGTCAGCTTCGACTATAGCCGTCCGAAGTTCACCGGCTACAGCGTCACCACCGGTCAGGCGGCCTTCCTCGACCCGTCCGAATATGAGTTCGACAAGGTCGAGCGGACCACGTTGAGCGATTCGAAGGACGAGGAATTCGCGATCAAGGGCGATCTGTCGCGCGAGTTCGCGATGGAGAATGGCGTCTTCACCGTCCAGGCGGGCGGCAAGCAGCGCTGGCGCAAGAAGAGCTATAATGCGCAGTTCGACATCTATGACGGCTATACCACCGACCTGACGCTCGAGGATTTCCTCGGCGAACAGGATTATGGGCTGGCATCGATCGATCCGGTTCCGGCCAAGCGCAGCTTCCGCCGCTTCTTCGACAATAATATCGGCGGGTTCGAGCTCAACGATCTCGACACGATCCAGGCCTCCGCGGAATCCGACTACAGCGTTCGCGAGGACATCACCGCCGGCTATCTGCTCGGCCGCTGGGACAGCGCGAAGCTGCGGTTGATCGGTGGCGTGCGCGTCGAGCGGACCCGCAATCGCATCGGCGGCAATCAGGTCACTCTGGTCGCCGAGGGCGAGGAGTTCGGCGGGGTCACGGTCGATGAGGACAGCGTGTTCGTCGACGCGCAGACCTTCAAGCGGACCTATACCGACTGGCTGCCGAGCTTCACCGTCCGCTACGAGCCGGTCCGCAACCTCGTGCTCCGTGCGGCGGGCTATAAGAGCCTGGTTCGCCCGAAGCTGTCGCAGCTCGCACCCCGTGGGATCATCGAGGACAATGAGGGCGAGTTCGGCAATCCCGCGCTCAAGCCCTACAAGGCCTGGAACGGGGACCTCGCCGTCGAATATTATTTCGGCCGCAACGCCGCGATTTCGGCCGGCCTTTTCTACAAGAATATCAAGGACTATGTGGTCGAGGTCGTCAATCAGGACGTCGCCTATAACGGTCTGATCCTCGACGAGGCGACCACCTTTGCCAATGGCCCGAAGGCAACGGTGAAGGGATTCGAGTTCAGCTACAGCCAGGCCTATACCTCGCTCCCGGCACCGTTCGACGGGCTGCTGACCCAGATCAACTACACCTATACCGATGCCAAGGGCCGCGTTGGCACCGATGGTGACATTACCGATCTGCGTCGCATCCCGCTGCCTGCCTCGTCCAAGCACACGTTCAACGTCGTGCTCGGCTACGAAAAGGGGCCGCTCAGCCTGCGCGCGGCCGGCACTTTCCGCGACAAATATCTCGACGAGCTCGGCGACGATGCGACCACCGATCGCTATGTTTCCAACCACTTCCAGCTTGATCTGAGCGGCAAATATCGGATCACCGACAACATCCGCGTTTTCGCGGAATGGGTGAACGTGTTCGACCGGCCTTATTTCGCCTATCAGAATCTCGACGATCGCCGTCGGCTTCTCCAGTATGAAGAATATAGCTGGACGGCCAAGTTCGGCGTGACGGCGAGCTTCTGATGCGCGGTTTCAGCATAGGCCTCTTGCTCCCGCTTCTCGCGGGATGCGCTGCCCGGGAGATACCCGTCGAACAGCGTATCGCCATGGCATCGCCGGCGGTCTCCGTCTCGGCACGCGGACAGACCGTGCCGGTCGGCACGTCGAATGCCGACGCGGCGGACGATCCCGCCATCTGGCGCAACCCGGTCTCGCCGGCCGATAGCCTGATCGTGGGGACGGACAAGAAGGCTGGCCTCTACGTCTATGGTCTCGATGGCCAGCGTCGCGATTTCGTCGATGCGGGCCGCGTCAACAATGTCGACCTGCGCGACGGCATCGCGATGCCGGGCGGGGCCGGCGTTCTGGTTGTCGCCAGCGACCGAAACGACATCACGCAGGCGAAGCTGGCGCTGTTTCGCCTCGACACGGCCACGGCCAGGCTGACCCCGCTGGGCACGCTTCCGGCGGGCAGCGGCGAGGCCTATGGCGTCTGCCTCTATCGCGAAGGCGCGACGCTGCACGCTTTCATCGTCCTCAAGGACGGGACGGTGAACCAGGTCGCGATCGACGCCAGCTCGGCACAGCCGACCGGGCGCATCGTCCGCACGCTGAAGCTCGGCACCCAGTCCGAGGGATGCGCGGCTGACGACCGGACCGGCCGGCTCTATGTCGCCGAGGAGGATGTCGGCCTGTGGCGCTTTGACGCCCGTGCCGACGGCGCCACAAGCCCGGTCAAGGTTGCGGCCGCCGATGGGCGCAACATCGTCGCCGATGCGGAGGGTGTCGCCATTGCCCCGATCGGTGCCGAAGGCGGATATGTCATCGTGTCGAGCCAGGGCGACAATGCCTATGCGGCCTATAGGTTGAGCGACGACAGCTATGTCGGCCGTTTCCGGATCGCCAAGGGAGCGGTCGGATCGGTCGAGGAAACCGACGGCATAGACCTGATGCTCGGCGACTTCGGTCCCGGCTATCCGGGCGGTTTGTTCATTGCCCAGGATGGCCATAATGACGGGCAGGCGCAGAACTTCAAGCTGCTCGCTTGGCGCGACATAGCCGCCGCTCTGGGACTGGCCGACTGAGGCTCTAGAGGGCGCTGCCCTCGGCGAGGCGAAGCATGACGAGGGTCGAGAGCATAGCCCGCTCGGGCAGGCTCTCGACGATCAGATATTCGTCCGCCGAGTGGATCGCGCCGCCGCGCACCCCCATGGTGTCGACGACCGGCACACCGCAGGCGGCGATGTTGTTGCCGTCGCAGACCCCGCCGCTCGGCCGGTGTCCGATCGGCCGGCCGAGGAGCGCCGCGCTGTCTTCGACGAGAGCGAACAGCTTCTGTGCCCGCGCGTCGAGCGGTTTCGGAGGCCGGCCGAAGCCGCCGTGCAGATGGATCGTCACGCCATGTGCGGCTTTGACGGCAGCGATCGTCTCGGCGATCAGGGCTTCGGCCGCGTGCTGGTCTTCGGGCAGGGCCGGGCGGAGGTTCACGCGCAGCACGGCGCGGTCCGGCACCATGTTGTTCGGTCCGCCACCGTCGATCTTGGCTGGGTTGATCGACAGGCCCGGTCGGCGGGCCTGGTACAGGCGGAGAGCGAGGTCCGCGGCCGCGACGAGCGCGTTGCGTCCGTCTTCCGGATTGCGCCCGGCATGGGCAGAACGGCCGGAGACGATCAGCGAGAAATTGCCGCTCCCTGGCCGCGCCCCGGCCAGCGTACCGTCCGGCAGGGCCGAAGGCTCATAGGTGAGCGCTGCAAGCTTGCCCTGCGCCGCGCGCGCGATCAGCGCGGCGGATCCGGGAGAGCCGATCTCCTCGTCCGAGTTGATCACCACCTCATAGCCGATGCGCTCGCGCAGCGGTGATGCTTCGACGCCGCGCAGTGCCGCCAGCATGACGGCGATGCCGCCCTTCATGTCGGCGACGCCAGGACCGTTGAGGATCGCGCCACCGTCCAGGTCGGTCAGTGCCTGAAAGGGGTGATCCTCGGCGAAAACCGTATCCATATGGCCGGTAAGCACGAGCTGGACCGGAGCCTCCGGCCGGACGCGGAGGTGGAGGTGGCGGCCATAGGCGACCGGCCGGATGGTCCCTGCTGCGTCGACATTCTCACCCGGAACCGCGTCGACGAGGTCGATTGCGCCGGGCAGCATCGCAAAAGCTTCCGCGAGCAAACCGGCCTGTCGCGCAAGCCCGTCCATGTTGCGCGACCCGCTGTTGATGGCGCTCCATTGCCGGACCTGTGCCAGCATCGGAGCGTCGGCGGCCAGATCCAGCGCCCCGCGATGCGTCTCGACGATCGCATCCCGGTCGCTCATAGCAGCCGAGCCCCAAGTTCTGGGGTCAGGTCGAGCACCGCCTCGGCCTCGAAACTCGCGACCGGGTAGGCGCAATAATCCGCCGCATAATATGCGCTTGGCCGATGGTTGCCCGACTCGCCGAGCCCCCCGAAAGGCATGTTCGCCGCCGCACCCGTCGTCGGACGGTTCCAGTTGACGACGCCTGCGCGCGAGCGGTGCAGGAAACGCTGCCACAGCGCGCCATCGTCGCTGAGCAGGCCTGCCGAGAGGCCGAAGCTCGTGGCATTGGCTGCATCGATTGCTGCATCGAAATCGGGCACGCGGACGATTTGCAGGATCGGCGCGAAAATCTCCCGATCGGGGACGTCCAGGCCTGTCACGTCGTACATGCCGGGCGTGACGAAGGCTTCGCTGCGGTCGAGCCGCTCGAACGGCAGCAGCGTCCGCGCGCCAAGCGCCTTGAGGCGCTCGACCGCCTCGAGAGCGTTGCGGGCGGCGTTCGGCGAGATGAGCGGGCCCATATAGGGCTCGGCCGGATCGTCCCATGCGCCGATCCGCAGCCGTGCCGCCAGTGTATGGACAGCTTCGATCGTCGAATCGCCCTCATGCCCCTCGGGGAGGATCAGGCGGCGCGCGCAGGAACAGCGCTGGCCGGTCGTGACGAAGGCGGACTGCACGATTGCAGCCGCCATCGCGTCCGGATCGCCCCAGGCAATCAGAGGATTGTTGCCGCCAAGTTCGAGCGCCAGCACGACATGTGGGCGGTCGATCATGGCGCGACGAAAATGCTGGCCGGTTTCGGCTGAGCCGGTGAACAGCAGGCCGTCGATATCGGCCGAAATCAGCGCGGCACCTTGCTCCCGCCCGCCCTGGACAAGATGGAGAATGTCGGGCGGCACACCGGCATCGTGCAGCGCTGCGACCATGTTCGCGCCGGTCAGCGGAGCTTCTTCGGATGGCTTGAACACCACCGCATTGCCCGCCAGCAGGGCCGGGACGATATGGCCGTTGGGCAGATGGCCGGGGAAGTTATAAGGGCCGAGGACCGCCATCACGCCATGCGGTCGATGGCGCAGTATGGCCCGGCCGAAGCCGGTCTCCGCCTCGCGCGATCCGGCGCGTTCGGCCTGGGCGGCGATCGATACCGCGACCTTGCCGGCCATGGAGCCGAGTTCGGCGCGGCTTTCCCACAGGGGCTTGCCGGTTTCGCGCGATATGACGCGGGCAAGGTCATCCGTCCGCTCGGTGAGAATCTCCGCATAACGGCGCAGAACAGCGATCCGCTCGTCGAGCGGTCGATCTGCCCAGCCCGACAGCGACGCGCGCGCGGCCACGATCATCGGTGCAATATCGCCCGGCGGCGTCGCTTCGCCTTCCCACACGAGCTCGGCCGTGGCCGGATCGAAGGAGCGGATCACTGCCTTACTCTCACGACGTCTCCTTCGCCGACGTGCAATGCGTCGATTGCCTCATCGTCGAGCATCGCCGCATCGCCGTCGATCCGCACTTTCGTGCGGACCGCGCGAAAGCCGGTGATCGAGTCCACCGACACCAGAAGCTCCGGAGCGTCGCCGACATCGCCCTGCCGGACGGAAAGGCGCGCAGACCGCTCGATCGTGCGGATCGCGTCGCGTGGCGCGGAGTAGGTCGGCCCGCCATCGAAGATGTCGACGAGGCCGGACCCACGAAAGCCTTCATGCTCCAGCATAGCCCGCGCCGCTTCGCCCTCTACGTGGACCCGGCCGATCGCATCGGCGGCGCTGGCCGCTATCAGTTCCACATAGATGGGATGACGTGGTGCCAGGTCGAGAATGAACTGCCCGTCGGTCGACATCACCATATGATCGGCTTCGTCGAAGGGCAGGCGGAAGAACTTGCTCGCAACGCCTTCCCAGAAGGGACAGGTGCCGTCCGGCGCGAAATAGCCACGCAGCTCAGCCATCACCGTTTCGGAGAAGCGCTTCGGATCGGCACCGATGAGCATGTAGCGCGAGCGCGCAAGCAGGCTGCCGGCGCCGCCCGATCGCCTCTCCGGACGCAGATAGAGCGAACCAACTTCGGTCCAGCCCGCACATTCGTTGACCAGCACGAGCGCCTGATGGTCGAAGCGGGTGTTGATGGCGGAAGAGAATTGCGCGAGCGTCATCACCCGGAAAGAAAAATGCGGGCGGCCCACACCGACGGCCGCCCGGACGCCGCACAGCCCCTCGATCCGGCCGGTCTCGCTGTCCTCGAGCATCAGCGTGTACCAGGCTTCGCGCGGCGCGCGCTCGCCGCGAAAGCTGGCCTCGGACAGGGTCAGCCGGTTGAGGAGCGTCGCCTCGTCCTCGGGCAGGCTGGTGAAGCCGCGACCTGACAGGATCGCAAGCTCCATCAGCGCATCGAGATCGGGAATCGCCGCCGGGCGGACGATCAGCATGCGGGGGCCGGGGGATAAGAAAGGCAGGTTATCATCGCATGCTTGTGCGTCATTGCGGGGCCAAGTTCAAATGCGCGTGAGCAGGTCGTCGAGCGCGTCATGGGCGCGTCCCACGTTCTCCCACAGCTCGGGAAGGCAGAGGTCCGATACGGCGATCTGCTCAGGCCAATGCTGATCGACCAGGGTGCAGAGCGCCTCCCACCGCCGCTCGTCGAGCAGGAAGCGCTGGTCGATCGCGTCGCGTTGCGCTTCGGTCACCGGCACGCGCAGCCGCAGGCAGGCCGGGCCACCACCGTTGCGCATGCTCTCGCGGACATCGACCACGATCGCCTGCGCGATCGGGTTGTTTCCGGCGACGATCGCCTCGACAGCGGTCCAGACACGCTCATGTTCGCGCGCCTCGGACGGCAGGATCAACGCCATGCTGCCATCCGGCAAGGTGACGAGCTGGGAGTTGAACAGATAGGAGCGGATCGCATCGTCCAGCGTGATGCTGTCGACCTCGACCGGAACGAAGCCGGGCACCGCCTCGGCGAGAGCGGCGAACAGGCCGTCCCGGTCTTCGAAGGCTTCAGCGTGGCACAGCAGCACATATTCATTGGCGACGGCGACGACGTCATTGTGGAAGGCGCCGGCCTCGATCGCTCGCTGCGACTGCAGCATGTGCAGCGCGGGCGCACCGGAAAGACGCGCAACCGCCTCGCCGGCGCGCCTGGCCTGGCGTTCGGGGAAGCGGCTGCCACGCTGGGCCCCATGAATGAAGACGTTGAGGCCGCGGGTGCCGTGCTGCGGCGTCAGCCGCATATGGTTCGCCGCGCCTTCGTCGCTGAAATGCTGCGTGGCGGGGAGGGCGGGATGAACCCCGAAACTGCTCTCGTCGGCAAAAATGCGGCGCAGCATCGCGAAGGTGTCGACGGCTTCGAAGCTGCGGTGAAGCATGGTTGCCAGATTGGCCGTCACGAAATGGACGCGTCCGTCGGCGCTGTCGGCCGAGGCGATGACGGTCGCCGCATTGGCTGCCCACATGGCCGAGGCCGAGCAGATATTATTGAAGAGGAGAGGGTCCTCGCGCGCGGCAGCCGACAGGATCTCGACATCCTTGCCCTGAAAGCCCAGCGCACGGAGTGCCGCGATGGCGGGACGCCGCGGGGGCGGGAAGAAACCCTGGACGAGGCCGAGGTCCATCAGCTTTCGCATCTTGCCGAGCCCCTGAAGCGCCGCAGCGCGAGGCTGGGAGACCGCACCGGCATTTGTGGCACTGGCGATGTTGCCCGGCGACAGCCCGGCATAATTGTGGATCGGTCCGATCAGACCGTCGAAGTTGATTTCGATGCTTTTCATAGGGGCAGATATCCGATCGGATCATGTGCGGCGAGGTGCAGCAGGCGGGCGCTCCCGGGGTCCGTGCGGACCTGTCCTCCGGCAGCTTCGACGGCTGCGGGGACGCAGCAGAAATCGGGTCCGCTACCCTTGACCAGCAGATGGTCGCGGACGTCATGCGCGATGCTGTCGCCCGCGAACAGGCCATGATGAAGGTCGCGGACGGCCCGCAGCTGGTCGATCTCCGCGATCAGCGTGGGGCCGGCATCGAAGATGTCGACATAGCCCTCCTCACGGAAGCCTTCCTCGATCAGCAGGGAGCGGGCGGCCCGGCCGTCGTCATGGACCTTGCCGATGACGGCCTGTGCCTCGCTCGACAGCATGTTGACGTAGATCGGTGCGCGGGGGCCGAGGTCGGCGATGAACTGGTTGCCGGTGGTGGCGTTGATATGGTCGGCCTCGGCGAAAGTCATGGCATAGAAGCGGCCGCCCACGGCGTCCCAGAAGGGCGAACGGCCCTCGTCCAGCCATCCGCGAAGGTCGGCGACGACGCGGTCGCCGAACAGGGCGCGATGGGTGGCGATGAAAAGATAACGGCTGCGTGCCATCATCCGTCCGAAGCCGCCCTTGCGCAGATCGGGATCGACCATGAGCCCGCCGACCTCGGCGCAGTCTTCCAGGTCGTTGGTCAGGGTGAGAACCGGGAAGCGCAGCATCCTGCCGTCGATGCTCGAACGCTGCGTCGTGTGGCTGATGCGGTAGCTGTAGAAGGGCCAGTCGACGCCGAGCCGCGGGAAGACCATGCCGCAGCCGCGGATGCGGCCCTTTATCTCCAGACCCAGGATGATCGCGCCGCCCAGCCGTTCGCCGGCAAGGAGTTGCTGGCTGCGATAAACCTTCGCCTCGAGCGTGGCCCGGTCGGGCGGGAGATTGGTGAAGCCGGGGCCCGCCATGCGGGCAAGGCCAAGCAGCGCATCGAGATCGTCGGGCCGCACCGGCCGGATTCGCGGGATCGCCATGGAATCGGTCATCGGCAGCGATAGTATCAACCGAAACGATCAAGTCCAGACGGCGGGCTTGCTGTCTCGCCTTGCCTATCGGCCTTTTGCACATCACAGCGGGAAGATGCATATGCCCGATCTCCTGATGGTGCGCTCCGCGCTGCCGTTGCTCGATATCTTCGGGATTGCCATCTTCGCGGTCAGCGGTGCGCTTGCGGCTGCCCGGCGCGGGCAGACGATCGTGACCTTCACCTTCTTCGCCGCAGTGACCGGCACCGGCGGCGGCACGCTACGTGACCTGCTGATCGGAGCGCCGGTCTTCTGGATCCATGACAACCGCGCCCTCGCGGTCTGCCTGCTCGCCGCGCTCGCCGTGTGGATGACACCGACGCGGGTCTGGCCGGTCCGCGCGCTCGAATGGTTCGACGGTATCGGGCTTGCTGCCTATGCGGTGTTCGGATCGTGGAAGGCGCTCGCTTATGGGATACCACCGCTGGGTGCGGCGACGATGGGGGTCGTCACCGCCTGCATGGGCGGGATCGTCCGCGACGTTCTTGCAGGCGAACCGTCGATCCTTCTCCGACCCGAGCTCTATGTCACGGCAGCGGCCTTGGCTGCGGGGCTGTTCGTCGTGCTGACGCTGCTCGGCGTCCCGCTCTTCCTCGCGGCCGCATTTGCCGCAGGTGCCGGTTTCGCGTTGCGCGCGCTGGCGATCGCGCGGGGACTTTCCCTTCCCGGCTATCGGGACTGACGCCTCGTCCGTTCCGATCGGTTCAGGAACCGCCTCTGCGCTGAGGCGTAGTTAAGGACCTGTAACGGTAAGGATGTAGAGATGCGTAAAGCGACGATCGCCCTTTCGGCGACATTGGCTCTGTTGGTGGGGTGCGGCCCGAAGAAGCTGGCCCTGCCGAGCGACCCGATCGACCGCGCGGCGACCTGCGCCATCGTCAGCGCAGCCGGTGCGCGCGCCGGCAACAGCGACATCAAGGCCGACCTGGACTTCGCGGCCCAGACACGCATTCTCCATTATGCAATGCTGGCGGCATCCGACGGCAATCGCTTCGACACCCCGCGGGCCTCGGCCGTCGTTTCACGGATGAGCGATCTGGAAGGCTCGGTGACGTCAGGCAGGTGGCAGGACCTCGTCCAGCCGTGCAACGAGAGCTTTCCACTCGCGGCCAAGGGCGGAGCGGTCGAACTGCCCACGCAACGCTTCGAAGCGGCGATCGGCTGCTATGCGCTCGCCGACTTCCTGACCAAGTCGGTCACGAGCAAGGCGCCCGCGACGGAGGCGACCATGTCCGAGCTGATGACCATGCGCCGCAATCTGGACGCGGCGATCGGCGATGGCCTGAAGGCGCGTGGCGCTAGCAAATATGAGAGCACGCTGGAGCTCAAGCAGGAAGCCCTTGTTCGCATGACGCGTCTTGGTCCGCCGCACGAGACCGCAAAGGCCTGCACGGCACGCTTCGGCTGAATGGCATGGGCCGAGTGATCCTAGCGGAGCAGCCACGCCATCAGGCTGCGCGCCTCGCTTATGTCCCTGGCGCGGGGCGTCGCGGAGACGGTCTGACATTCGAGGCAGCGCAGCTGCATCGACGGCCCCATGAGCAGTGCCTTTGCCGTGCCAACCGCTTGCAGCATCTGCCGCTCGGGCCGGCCGAGGATGACCGACCAGGGGTCGGCGGACAACCGCGCCTCGCGAGCGTCCTCCGGTGCCGCGAAATCGCGCAGCACCTGCCTCCACGGTGAAAGCGGCTCCTCGATGTAGAGCGGCCGTGCACTCGCCGGATCAACCTTGGCCAGTTTGGCTGCGGCAGCGATGGCGTCGTCGACGCTGCCGAATTCGTCGACAAGTCCGATCTGGCGCGCTGCCACGCCGGACCAGACACGCCCTTGGGCGATCTGGTCGACCCGCGCGGGCGTCATCTTGCGCGACTGAGCGACGAGCCCCACGAAACGCGTGTAGATGTCCTTGATCGAGCCCTGGACCATCGCATCGAACTGGGGCGACGTTCCGCGCAGCACATCGGGCTCGCCCGACAAGGGGGTCGTCTTCACACCGTCGGCGCCGATGCCCAACTTTTCGAGCGATCCCTGAAAGGTGGGAATGATCCCGAACACGCCGATCGATCCTGTGATCGTCGACCGGTCGGCGATGATGCGATCGGCCGGCGTCGAGATCCAGTAGCCGCCGCTCGCCGCCAGTCCGCCCATCGAGACAACGACCGGAAGCCCCATCGCCTTGGCCTCCAATATGGCCGAGCGGATGCGATCCGCGCCCGTCACCGAGCCACCGGGAGAGTCTATCCGCAGCACGAGCGCCTTGATGCGCTTGCGGGCGAGCTCTTCCTCCAGAAGTTGGGCGATCGTGCTGCCGCCGGCAGTGCCCGGCGGCGCGTAACCATCGACGATCTCGCCAGCGACGGTGAGGACGCCGATCGGGGTGCCACTGGACTTTTCCGGATTGGCGGCGACCCAGCGATCGAAATCGACCGTCTTGAAGCCGTTCGGCATGTTGCCGGCATCGTCGCCAGCGATCGCCGCGATGCGGGACCGGAAGGCGTTACGGTCGCCTAGCTTGTCGACCAGACCGTTATCGACAGCCGCCTGCGACATCTTGCCACCGGAGGCTCCGATCAATGCCGTCGGGCGGGCGACATAGTCGGCGATGCGGGCTTTCGGCCGAGCCTTGCGCACGTCGGCCTGCCATTCCGCCCAGATCGCGCCGTAAAGCGCCTGGCTCGCTTCGCGCGCCTCGGGCGACTGATCGTTGCGCATGAAGGGCTCGACTGCAGCCTTGTAGGTGCCGACGCGATAGATCTTGGCGGTGATACCAAGCTTGTCCATCAGGCCCTTGTAATAAGGCTGAGACCCGCCGGGGCCGGCGATCGCGACCGCACCGAGCGGGTCGAGCCAGATCTCGGTCGCATGGGCGGCCAGACGATAGCCGTCGTCGGCATAGGCGGTAGCATAGGCGAACACCGGCTTGCCGCCGGCGCGCACCTTGTCGATCGCGGCCGCCGCCGCCGACAATGTCGCGGGTTCGGCGCCGAGGAAGCCGTCGAGATCCAGCACCACGGCCTTGACGCTGGACGAGCGCGAAGCCGCCGCAAGGGCGCGCTCGACATCGCGCAGCCTTGTCTCGCGAACGAGACTGTTGCCGCCCCACAGCAGCGCAAGCGTATCGGTTTCCGACGGCTGCTCGACGAGGCTGCCGGACAGATCGAGCACGAGAGCGCCGGACGAGGGCATCGCGCTGTTCGGTTTCATCGACAGCGCGAAGGCGAGGGTGCCGAAAAAGATCAGCATGGCGATCAGGACCAGGGCGTCCTTGATCCCGACGAGCAAGGCCCAGAGCCCCCGTAGCAATTTCATCGCGTGACCAGCTTTCGTTGCGTTGTCCGAACGCAAATAGGGATGCCGGGACCCGGCGTCCATGGGATCAGCCCTGATATTGCGTCTGCGACCTGCTTACCTCGACACCGACATTCATCACTTCGTGGCCCCCGCCGATCCGCGCGCCGGAAATGGGCGCCGCATCACGAAAGTCCAGGCCTTTTGCGACGCGGACATAACGGTCATTGGGGCACATGTCGTTGGCCGGGTCGAAACCGATCCAGCCAAAGCCCGGCACGTCGACCTCCGCCCAGAAATGCGGGGCGTGGCGATGATCGGAGCCGGGATCCTCGCGATAGATATAGCCGGTCACGAACCGCGCCGCGAAGCCCGCCTCGCGGGCTACGGAGACCAGGACATGCGCAAGGTCCATGCTGCAGCCGTTGCGGGCGTCGAGGATTTCCGAGACCGGCCGCACCACCGTGCTGCGCTGTCTGGAGCAATCGAAGAGGCCGGCCACGGCCGTATTCAGAGCGTGCGCACGGGCCAGCTCATCCCCTGTCTCCGGGCCGTGGCGTGCGGCGAGGTCGACCAGCGCCTCGGGGGCCTTGGTCAGTTCGGTGGACCGACGGAAGACCGCCGATGGCAGCGTTTCCGCGGTCCCCGCCACCACGCCCGCGCGGTCCTCAGTCAGCACCTCGCCCGACACCCGCATGCCGATGCGCTCGATCGGTCCCGCGAGATAGAGCATCGAAACCACATTGCCGAAGCCGTCGCGTGAATGTTTCAGGCGGGCGTCGCAATCCACGTCGATATGCCAATCGACGATGTTCTGCCCGACATGGCTGGTCGGCGTCATCCTAAGCATCTGCACCACGCGCGTCTGCGGGACGGTGAAGCGATATTCGGTCTGGTGATGGATCAGCAGGCGCATGTCAGGAGAACCGGAACTGCTGACCGATCGCCGAGTGAATCCGCGTATTCTCCCGAATGAACGCGGTCAGCCACTCGTGGAGGCCCTGGTTGAAAATCGCATCGATCGTCGTGCGTTCGAGCGCGTTATGCCGGACGCGTGCGAGGCGGTCGGCCTCGCCCTGAAGACCGGTTCGCTTTCCGATGGCATTGAGGTGCCCGATCGCCTCCTCGGAGGAGGCGATGAGCGAGCGGGGCAGTTCGCGCCTGAGGCACAGGAGTTCGGCGACAAGCCACGGCTTCAGGCCCTCGCTGTAAAGCCAGCGATAGGCGGTCACGGCGGACACGGTATGGAGGATCGTCGTCCACTGGTCGCGATCGATCGGACCGCCCACTTTCTCGCCCTCGGGCAGAAGCAGATGATATTTGACGTCGATCAGCCGCGCGGTGTTGTCGGCGCGTTCCATCGCAGCGCCCAGGCCGATGAAGGCATAGGCTTCGTTGCGCAGCATTCGGTGAAGCGCCCCTTCGAATCCTCGCGTTTCGGCGCGGATCTGTTCGACGAGGCTGAGCGTCGCCTGGCTTCCACCGGTCGAGGCGCGGCCGCGCAGGCCCAGCCAGGCCCGGTTGATCGCTTCCCACGCGTCGCGGCTGAGCGCGGTCCGCACCGACTTCGCATTGCTGCGCGCGGCATCGAGACAGGACCGGACCGAATTGGCGTTATCCGCCGACAGGGTCAGATAGCGGCTGATGGCGAGCGGGGTCCGGGTTTCACCGGTCAGCGCGAAATCCTGATCAGCGGCGGCGACGAGCAGCGCGCTGTCCCAGGCGCCCTGGCCAGCGGGTCTTGCGGATAAGGCGTCGAGGCGGATCGTGGCCTCGATGAGCTTCGCGGTGAACTCGGCACGCTCGACATAGCGTCCGATCCAGTAGAGCGAGTTGGCGGTACGCGAGAGCATCAGGCGCGCACCTCCGGGCCGGTGAGGATGAGACTGTCCTTTGTGCCGCCGCCCTGGCTGGAGTTCACTACCAGAGAACCTTCGCGCAATGCGACACGGGTGAGCCCTCCGGGCGTGATCGTGACGCCCTTTGCCCCCGACAGCACGAACGGCCGGAAATCGACGTGGCGCGGAGCCACGCCGGCGTCGGTCAGCGTCGGCACCGTGGAGAGGGCGAGCGTCGGCTGCGCGATATAGCGATGTGGCTCGGCGATCAGCGCGGCTCGGAAGTCCTCGATCTGCGCCTTGGTCGCGGTCGGGCCGACGAGCATGCCATAACCGCCCGAACCGTCGACGAGCTTGACCACCAGCTTGTCGAGATTGTCGAGCGTGTAGCGCAGCGCATCGGCTTCGCGACAGCGATAGGTCTCGACGTTCGGCAGCTTGGCGTCGCCGCCGGAATAATAGCGGACGATCTCCGGCATGTAGCTGTAGATCGCCTTGTCGTCGGCGATGCCGGTCCCCGGCGCGTTCACCAGTGCCACATTGCCCGCCATATAGGCCGCGATGATCCCTGGCACGCCGAGCAAAGAGTCGGGACGGAACACCAGCGGATCCAGGTAATCGTCGTCGATACGGCGATAGATGACGTCGACCTGGACGCGCCCCTCGATCGTCCGCATCCAGACCTTGTCGTCGTCGACCTCGAGATCGGCGGCCTCGACCAGTTCTATGCCCATCGAATCCGCGAGGAAGCTGTGCTCGTAGAAGGCGGAATTATAATGGCCCGGGGTCAGCAATACGCAGGTGGCACCAGCACCCTGATTTCGTGGCGAGACCGACTGGAGGGTCTCCAGCAGGGCATCGGGATAGGAGTCGATCGGTGCGACCTTGAACTGTTCGAACAGCTCGGGACACAGGCGCAACATCGCTTCGCGATTTTCAAGCATATAGGACACGCCCGACGGGGTGCGGGCATTGTCCTCGAGGACCCAGAAATCGTCCGGGCCGGTTCGCACGAGATCGATGCCGCAGATGTGTGCGAACACGCCGTGGGGCGGCTTTGCGCCGGCGAGCATCGGCCGGAATTGTGGGTTGGAGAGGATGAGCTCTTCCGGAACGACCTTGTCGGCGAGGATGCGACGGGGGCCGTAGATATCGGCGAGGAAAGCGTTGATCGCCTCGACGCGCTGGACGAGGCCTTCGGACAGATTGGCCCATTCGCGGCCAGTGAAGATGCGGGGAACGATGTCGAAGGGGATGATGCGTTCGGCGGATTCGTCTTCGCCATAGACGGCGAACGTAATGCCAAGTTGTCGGAAGGCGGCTTCGGCGGCCTTCTGTCTTCGGTCAAGTTCGCTGGAAGGCGTATCCTCTATCCATTGCAATAATTCCGCGAACTCGGGTCGTCCCGCCGGGTCGCCCGGTGTGCCGCGGATCTCGTCGAAAGCGCCTGTCCCTGCCATACAGCTCCGTTATTGTTCGTATCGAACAGGTGGATGGTGCATCGCTTTGTTGCGACGCACAAGAGGTTTTGCGGCTTCGTGGACATGGTGTGTTTCCGACCCCCGCGTCAGCGCCCAACGCAGCATATATTGCACGAGTTCCATCAAGGACTTGGCAGCCGTATCGCCGGTCGAAAGCCGGATCATTTCAGCCCGGTTTGACCTTGCCGAGATAGGTCGACAGCCTGTTCCGATCGGCCCCCCGGGCGCGGGACGGGTTGAGCAGATCGTAGACGACCGCGTTCTCCAGTACCTTCTGCACATAGCCGCGCGTCTCGGCGAAGGGGATCGCCTCGATCCAGTCGACCACGTCGACGCCGGGCAGGCGCGGATCGCCATTGGCGCGGATGAACTTGTTCACATTGCCGGGACCTGCGTTGTAGCTCGCGATCGCCAGCACATAATTGCCGCCATAATAGGACAGCATCCGGTCGAAGAAGGCCGATCCGATCGTGACATTATAGCCGACCTCGCCCAGCTTCGCCGGGTCATAGGGCAGGCCCATCCGCCCCGCCTGTTCGCGGGCCGTAGCCGGCATCAACTGCATCACGCCGCGCGCCCCCGTCTTGCTCGTCGCCTCGCGATCGAACTGGCTCTCCTGCCGGCTGATGGCATGGATCAGCGTCCAGTGGCTGCGCATCGTATCGGGTACCGGAATCTCGGGGAAGCCGATGCGGAGCGGATCGGGGGTCCCGCTGGTCCGGGCGTTGCGCGAGACCATGACGCCCAGATCGGGGCGGCCGATCGATCGTGCCAGTTCACCGGCGAGGATATGGTCGGCATCGCTCGCCGCATTGGAAGCGATGAGCCTGACGAACTGTGTCTGGTCCTTCCACTCTCCCGCGCGACCTAGAAGTCTCACGGCGCGCACGACTTCGCTCGCCTCGAAACTGGCGCGCATCGCGTCGGAAACGGCGGCTCTTGGGGGTTCCGGCGGCAGGGCAATCTCACGCCCTAGCCGCTCTGTCGCGAGCTGTCCGTAGAACTGATCGACGTGAACCGCGGCCTGGGCGAGATAGCTGCGCGCCCAGTCAGGCTTGCCGCCACGCTCCGCCGCGCGGCCGGCCCAGTACCACCCCTTTGTCTGCGTACCCGGCGTCTGCGCGGCGCGGGAATAGCGGTCGAACATCGTCACGGCATCGTCGAAACGGCCCAGTTTCTCCATCGCGACGGTTCCGGCGAGCCACATCAGGCTGGTATAGTCGTCGCGCTCGGCGAAAGGCCGATCGCGGATTCGGGTGCCGGGCGGGAAGGCCTGCTCGGCATGTTTCGCGATGGCCAGCGCCAGATCGAACTGGCTGTCGGCGCGCGCGGCCTGCGCGAAGCTGAGCAGATTGTCGAGGAAATAGGCCGTGTCGAACGGTGCGGCGGTGAGGTTGCGCGACTGCCCCAGCCAGATCCGTGCTGCCATGCTGTCGCCCCGGTCGCGCAGATAGCGCGCCCGCTCGATCATGAAACCGGGATCGTGATTGACCGCATCCCCGGCCGCGTCGATCAGCGCCTGCACGTCTGCATCCTGGCGCACCAGTGCGAGCCGCGCGGCATATAGTGGTCGCCGTGCAGGTGATGTGTTGGCCAGCTGTCGAGCCGCCGGCGTCGTGGCTCGATCGAGCAGCAGCCGTTCCATCCGGCGATCATGGTCGGCGGCGGTCATGCTCGCCCCGAAACGCGCGGTCAGCCGGGCCTCGTCCTCCTGCGTCAGTCCTTTGGTCACCCAGGCGGCTGCCGCGTTGCGCCGTGCTTCGGCCATCCGGCCAGTCGTCGCGAGCGCCTCGGCATAGCGGGCCTGCCCGGCGGCGGTCAGCGGCGGAAAGCGGGTGAAGAAGGTGATCAGATAGGCAGCGTCGAAGCCGCCGGCGTCGATCCGCCTTTCTGCGGCACGGCGCATCGCGCTTTCGCCCGGCCACCCCGGATGCGCGATCAGGAAGGCGGCATAGTCCCGGAAGGGCAGAGAGTCGCTCTGCTGGAGACGGCGCCATTCGGCGATAACGCCCTGCAATATATCGTCGCGCCAAGCCGGCGCACTCTGCACCGGAGAGGGCGTTGCGGGGCGGGGCGCAGGCTCCGGAACGATCGTCGCGGCGATTGCCGCCGTCGAGGCCAGCAGCGCGACGCTCAGAAAAAGGCGGCGGGAGCGTCTGGACAGGGGCGGGTGGGCGAACCTATTGGGCGCAGTCGTTTCTCGGATGGACGTCATCAGGCCACTATGGCGTGCGGGTCCTCCGAGGTGAAGGGAGTGCGTGATGTTCAGCGGGTCGATTCCAGCCTTGGTGACGCCATTTCGCGACGGGACGTTCGACGAGAAGCTGTTTCGCGGCTTTGTCGACTGGCAGATCGAGCAAGGGTCGAGCGCGCTGGTGCCTTGCGGCACGACCGGCGAAAGCGCCACGATGTCGATCGAGGAGCATAATCATGTGGTCCGGGTCTGCATCGAGCAGGCCAAGGGGCGTGTTCCCGTGATCGCGGGATGCGGATCGAACGACACGCTGGTCGCGCTCGAGCATATGAAGTCGGCGCAGGCGGCTGGCGCCGATGCGGCGCTGGTCGTGCTGCCCTATTACAACCGGCCGAACCAGGACGGCATCCTGCTGCACTATCGCTATCTGGCCGAGAATTGCAGCCTGCCGATCATCGTCTACAACGTGCCGGCCCGGACCGTGACCGATATCCTTCCCGAGACGCTCGGCAAATTGTCTGAACTGCCGGGGATCGTCGGAATCAAGGATGCGAGCGGCAAGGTCGAGCGCGTTTCGGCGCAGCGCCTGCACGGCGGGCCCGATTTCTGCCAGCTTTCGGGCAATGACGATATGGCGCTCGGTTTCATGGCGATGGGCGGTCGCGGCTGCATCTCGGTTACGGCCAATGTGCTGCCGGGTCTCTGTGCGCAATTCCAGGCGGCCTGCCTGGAGGACCGTTGGAAGGAGGCGCTGGCACTCCAGGACCGGCTCTTCCCGTTGCATGCCGCGCTGTTCAGCGATGCCTCGCCGGGCCCGGTCAAATATGCGCTGAGCCGCACCTATGCCGACTTCCCCGCCGAGCTCCGCATGCCGATGACATGGCCGTCCGAGGCAAGCCGCGCGGCGGTCGACGCGGCGTTGAAGCATGCAGGAGTGCTATAGAAACTGCCCGAAAGCGCATCTGCTTTACCGGGAACGCCTTGCAGCCGGCGACCACATGCCTACTTTGATCATGGTGACGCCGCCGGCCCGCAAGGGCCCGTCGGATCATCTTCCTCGATAAGGTCCGCCAAGCGCGGGTAGAATGAGATTTATGGCCCGACCGCGTCCGGTGGAGTTCGAGAAGAAGAAAGTGGTCGCCGAGAACCGGCGGGCACGCTTCGATTATTTTCTCGAAGAATTTTTCGAAGCCGGCGTTGCGCTCACGGGCACCGAGGTCAAGTCGCTCCGCTTCGGCGAGGGGTCGATCGCGGAGAGCTATGCTGAGGTCAAAGACGGCCAGGTCTGGCTCGTCAACTCCAACGTGCCCGAGTTCAGCCACGGCAACCGCTTCAATCACGAGCCCAAGCGCCCGCGCAAGCTATTGCTGCACGAGCGCGAAATCGAGAAGATGCGCAACGGCGTGTCGCGCGAGGGAATGACGCTCATCCCGCTGTCGATCTATTTCAACGGACGCGGGCGGGCGAAGGTCGAACTGGCGCTCGCCAAGGGCAAGAAGCTCCACGACAAGCGCGATACCGAAAAAGCCCGCGACTGGAAGCGTGAGCAGCAGCGCCTGCTGCGCGACCGCGGCTGAGGTCGGCGCGGGGGATGTTCGACAGGATCGGCAGATGGTGGCGAAAAAATGCCCCGACGCGAGAGTCGCTGGAGGAGGTCCGTTGGCTGCGTCCCTTCGCGCACCGGATACTTGAGCCGTCGCTGTGGCGCTTCACCCGGAGATCGGTGCCGCGCGGGGTAGCGCTTGGGCTGATCGTCGGCATTTTTCTGATGATCCCGGGCCTCCAGATCATCGGTGCGGCGCTGCTCGCGCTGCCGTGCCGGGCGAATGTGCCGATTGCGGTCGCGATGACCTTCCTCAGCAATCCGGCGACGACGCCTTTCATCCTCTATCTGTCGATCGTCATCGGCAACCGCTTCGTTCATTCGTCGGCAGACGTGGGCACGGTGATGGTGATGATCAACCAGGGCGCCTCTATCGCTGACTGGTTCGCCTGGCTCGCCTCGGCAGCCGCGCCCGCGCTCGTCACCGGATTGTTCGTCATCTCGGTGGTGGCGGCGGCGGTCGGCTATCTGCTGTCGAGCTGCATCTGGACCGCCTGGATCGCGCATAAGTGGAAGCAGCGCGAGAGGCATCGTGACGAGGCGTTGCGACCGGAGATTTGATCCTGACAATCTTGATGGTAAGTATCCGTCATAGTCAGATCATACACCGAGGATTTCATGAAAAAGTTCGCGATCGCGCTGGTGGCCAGCACCGTCCTGGCCTGCGCGCCTCATGCCGCATGGGCGGCCGGGACTGGCAAGCCGACCTACGGAAGCTTCGGCTTCGACACGGCGGGCATGGACCGGTCCATCAAGCCGGGAGACGATTTCTACGCTTATGCCAATGGCGCCTGGGCGCGGAATACCCCGATCCCCGCGGACCGCTCCAATTTCGGCATGTTCACCGTCCTCGACGAGCTGTCGATGAGCCGGAGCAGGGACATATTGCAAAAGGCCGCAGCGGCCTCCGGATCGCGGATCGGCGATCTCTATGCGAGCTTCATGGACGAGCAGGCGGTCGAGGCGGCAGGGATCACACCGCTCCGGCCCGTGCTGGAGTCGATCGCCGCGCTCCCGGACAAGGCGGCTCTTGCTGCCAAGATGGGGGAACTCGTCCGTGAAGGCATCGCGTCACCCTTCGCGATCTATGTCGATCAGGACGACAAGAATCCCGATGCCTACATCGCGATTATGCGTCAGGCCGGCCTGGGCATGCCCGACCGCGACTATTATCTGAAGGATGAGGCTGCGCTGGCCGAGGCGCGTCGCGAGTATCAGGCCTATCTCGCGAAACTGTTGACCCTGGCAGGCGAACAGCAGGCCCAGGAACGAGCCGCGCGGATCGTCGCTTTCGAAACCGGACTGGCCCAGGCGCACTGGACGAAGGTGGATTCCCGCGACAGCACCAAGACCTATAACAAATGGGCGCGTGCGGATTTCGACGCCAAGGCGCCCGGCTTCGACTGGGGTGCCTATTTGAAGGCAGCGGGCCTCGAGGGACAGCAGCAGTTTCTCGTGGGGCAGCCCAGCGCCTTCACCGGGAGCGCCAAGGCGATGGCGGACGCGCCGCTTGGCGTCCTCAAGGACTATCTGCTCGTCGCTACGATCAATGCCTATTCGCCCTATCTGTCGAAGGCGTTCGTCGATGCGGAGTTCGGCTTCAACCAGACGATATTGTCGGGCACCCCGCAGAACAGCGAGCGTTGGAAGCGGGGCGTGACGCTGGTCAAGAACCTGATCGGCGAGGATCTCGGCCAGGAATATGTGAAGCTCTATTTCACGCCGGAGACCAAGGCTGCCGCCGACGAACTGGTGCGCAACGTGATCGCGGCGATGGGTCGTCGGGTCGACGGTCTGAGCTGGATGTCGCCGGAGACCAAGGTCAAGGCCCGGGCCAAGCTTGCCGCCTTCACTCCGAAGATCGGCTATCCGAGCAAGTGGCGCGATTATTCTGCGCTGAAGATCGTGCGCGGCGACCTGCTGGGCAATGCGATGCGGGGTAACGCTTTCGAATGGCAGCATAATCTCGACAAGCTGGGCAAGCCGATCGATCGGACCGAGTGGCACATGACGCCGATGGAGATCAACGCCTATGCCAATTTCGGCATGAACGAGATCGTCTTTCCGGCAGCGATCCTGCAGCCGCCCTTCTTCGATCCGCATGCCGATCCCGCGGTGAACTATGGCGGCATCGGCGCCGTCATCGGCCACGAAATCAGCCACCATTTCGACGACCAGGGCGCGAAATACGACATGAACGGCCGGCTGTCCGACTGGTGGACGGCCGAGGACGTAAAGCGCTTCACCGCTTTGACCGATCGCCTGGTCAAGCAATATGATGGCTATGAGCCGCTGCCTGGCCTGCATGTCCAGGGGGCGCTGACCCTGGGCGAGAACATTGCCGATCTGGCAGGACTTACCGTCGCCCACGAAGCCTATCTCATGTCGCTGAAGGGCAAGCCGGCGCCGGTGATCGACGGCTTCACGGGAGACCAGCGCTTCTACCTGGGCTGGGCGCAGGTGTGGCGGCGCAACTATCGGGAGGCGAATCTGCGCCAGCGCCTGCTGACCGATCCGCATTCCCCGTCGATCCAGCGCGCCTGGGTGGTCCGCAACCTCGACCCCTTCTATTCGGCCTACAAGGTCGGAACGGGCGAGCGGCTCCATTTGTCGCCGCAGGACCGGGTCCGGATCTGGTAAGCGCCGCTTGACGGCGGGCGAGGGGCGGGGGAACTAGGCGCCATGTCGACCTTGTTCCCCGCCAAGCCCATTTCCGCCGGATCGGGCCGTCTGCTCTTCAACGCGCTGCTCCTGCTGCTGACGCTGGTGGCGTCGCTGGGCATGGCGGGGATGATCTGGGGCGCGACCGACGATCTGATGATCGCTGGTCTGTTCATGCTCGCCTTCTGTCTTGGCATCGGCATGATCCTGTTCGTTGCGATGCTTCGGTCGCAGATCCATGTGCGTCCGCTGCGCCAGATCGACATCTCGCTGCTGCGGGGGATCGTCGAGGATGCCGATGCCGGCATCGCGGTCACCGGGGGGCGTGGCGAGCTCATCTGCGCCAACGGCCATTTCGAGAGCTGGTTCGGTGGCCTGCCGACGCCTCCGTCGCTTCCGCTGGACGAGGATGCGCGGAAACAACTCGCGGCAGCGGCGGTGGCTGCGCGACGTGACGGTCAAGCGCGCATTTCGGACCTGGCGAGCGACCGGGGCCTGATCGACGTCGTCGTCCGGCGCGCCGGGAGCACCGATGATCATCTCGTATGGCGGTTCCGGCGCTCGGGCCGGTTCGACATGATCGGCGACGTCATGCGGCTGTTGAGCAGCGACGTCGGTCGCCGGGTCGGCAGTTCGGGCGTCATGGCCGCGCTGGTCGACGGCAATGGCGTGGGCCTGATCGCCAACAAGGTATTCCTGCGGCGGGCGCTCGGTTCTGCCGAGGCCCCCACATCGGGCTGGGCCTTTGCCGACCTGCTGCGGAGCGACGGCGACGTGATCCGCCTTGCTGCCGAGCCGGCATCGGCCGACCCCATCCGCCTGATCCAGATTCCTCTCGGCGATCAGGGCGCGATGAAGGCGACGCTCTTTCTCATGCTGGACGACGCCTCCGCCGCTTCCGAGAACCGCAGCTATGCGACGGGGGAATTGCACGCCTTGCTGGGCATGTTGCCGATCGGCCTGGCCCTTGCCGAGCGTGATGGTCGGGTCGCATTCATGAACTCGGCCTTTCGGCGGGCCGCCGGGCTCGGACCGGACGCGACCGTGGTCTATCCGAGCGACCTGGTGGTCGAGGAAGACAAGGCGGCCGTTTCCGATGCGGTGCGACGCTTCTCGGCGGGCCGGGGGTCCGCCAGCGACCTGTCGGTTCGGCTCAAGGCCCGGTCGGAAGAGAATGTGTCGCTGACGATTGCGGCCGCAAAGGGCCTGGGCGCGACGGCGTCGGTGCTGCTGAGCCTCAAGGACAATAGCGAGGAGTCCAAGCTGAAGCGCCAGGTGGCGCAGGCGATGAAGATGCAGGCGGTCGGCCAGCTCGCCGGCGGCGTCGCGCACGACTTCAACAACATCCTGACCGCGATCATCGGCCATTGCGACCTGATGTCGATGCGCCATATTCCGGGCGACAGCGACTATGACGACATTCAGCAGATCAAGCAGAATTCGAACCGGGCGGCGGCGCTGACCCGCCAGCTGCTGGCCTTCTCGCGGCAGCAGACGCTGCGCCCCCAGATCCTCCAGATCCCGGACATCATCTCCGAGATCAGCAACCTGCTCAAGCGCCTGTTGGGCGAAACGATCCGCCTGGAAGTGACACACGGCCGCAATCTCGGAACCGTGCGCGCCGACCCGGGGCAGCTCGAGCAGGTGATCGTCAACTTGGCGGTGAACGCCCGCGACGCCATGCCGGACGGGGGAACGCTCTCGATCCAGACCTATGGCGTATCGCAGAGCGACGTTCGTGCGCTGGGCATCGAGATCATGCCGGTTACCGAATATACGGCACTCCGGGTGACCGACACCGGCACCGGCATTCCGACCGACAATCTCAACAAGATCTTCGAACCCTTCTTCACCACCAAGGAGGTGGGCAAGGGTACTGGGCTCGGCCTCTCGACCGTTTACGGCATCGTCAAGCAGACGGGCGGGTTCATCTTCGCGGAGAGCGAGATGGGCCGGGGGACGAGCTTCGTCATCTATCTTCCCGTGCACCAGGCCCCGGCAGGCACCGCCGCTGCGCGCGCACCGGTCAAGGAGGTCAGCACCGAATTGTGGGGGACGGGCACGATCCTTCTGGTCGAGGACGAGGCCATGGTCCGCGCGGTCGCGGAACGCGCGCTCGTGCGGCAGGGATATAAGATTCTGACCGCGACCAACGGCGAGGAAGGGCTGGAGGTTCTGGACGACCGGATGCAGCAGATCGACCTGGTGATCTCCGACGTCGTCATGCCGACGATGGACGGACCGACCATGGCCCGCGCCGCCCGAGAGAAGCGCCCCGATCTCCCGATCATCTTCATGTCGGGCTATGCCGAAGAGCAGCTGCGCAAGTCGATCGACATAGACAATATCGGCTTCCTGCCGAAGCCCTTCTCGGTCCAGCAGATCTGCCAGGCCGCGCGCGAGGCGCTCGCCGATCACGCTCGAAGCTGATCGCACGCACCAGAACAAAATAGGAAAGTTCTCCTCTTGTTCCATCGGAACATCTGCGGTACATAACTTCGGGTTTGAGGTTTCGGATGGCCCGCTCTACGAGGGGAGTACGCACAATGTCGGCGCAGTTGAAGCTCATCGGATCCGAGAAGGAAGCAGCTAATATGGACAGGCAGAAGGCCCTTGAAGCCGCGCTGGCGCAGATCGATCGCGCCTTCGGCAAGGGCTCGGCGATGAAGCTCGGCAGTCGCGAGACGATGCAGGTCGAGGCGATCTCCAGCGGATCGCTCGGGCTCGATATCGCGCTGGGCATCGGCGGCCTTCCGCGCGGCCGCATCGTCGAAATCTTCGGTCCAGAGAGCTCGGGCAAGACCACGCTCGCTCTGCACGCCATCGCCGAGGCCCAGAAGATCGGTGGCACGGCCGCCTTCATCGACGCCGAACATGCGCTCGACCCGGTCTATGCGAAGAAGGTCGGCGTCAATATCGACGATCTGGTCGTCTCGCAGCCCGATACGGGCGAGCAGGCCCTGGAAATCGCCGATACGCTGGTGCGCTCGAACGCGATCGACGTGCTCGTGATCGACTCGGTCGCCGCGCTGGTCCCCCGGGCCGAAATCGAGGGCGAGATGGGCGACAGCCATGTCGGCCTGCAGGCGCGCCTGATGAGCCAGGCGCTGCGCAAGATCACCGGCTCGATCAGTCGCTCTCGCTGCCTCGTCATCTTCATCAACCAGATCCGCATGAAGATCGGCGTCATGTACGGCTCGCCCGAGACGACCACTGGCGGCAACGCGCTGAAATTCTATGCATCGGTGCGTCTCGACATTCGCCGTACGGGCGCGATCAAGGATCGCGAGGACGTCGTCGGCAATGCGACGCGGGTCAAGGTCGTCAAGAACAAGGTCGCTCCGCCGTTCAAGCAGGTCGAGTTCGACATCATGTATGGCGAGGGCGTGTCCAAGGTCGGCGAACTTCTCGACCTGGGCGTCAAGGGCGGGCTGGTCGAGAAGTCGGGCGCCTGGTTCAGCTATGATTCGATCCGCATCGGCCAGGGCCGGGAAAATGCGAAAAATTATCTGCGCGAGAATCCCGAACTGGCGGCTAAGCTCGAGGCCGCGATCCGTGGCAATGCCGAGGGTGTCGGCGAGGCGTTGATGGCCGGTCCGTCGGAAGACGACGACATCTGAGCGAAGGATCGTGCGCTGTGACTGCCCGGCTGAACTATGTCGAACTGCCCGTCGTCTCGGTTGGCGAGAGCAGGCGCTTCTTCGAGGCGGCGTTCGGCTGGTCGCTGACCGACTTCGGGCCGGCCTATGCCGGCACCGTCGCGGCGGGGGCCGGCGGCACGAGCGACCTCGGCCTCAACGGGCATGGCGATGACGCGCCCGCGGCCCCGTTGCCGGTCGTCGAGGTGGACGATCTCGAGGCCAGCCTGGCGGCCGTCGAAGCCGCCGGTGGCGTGGTGACGCGGCCGATCTTCGCCTTCCCGGGCGGTCGCCGCTTCCACTTCCGCGAACCTTCCGGTAACGAGATGGCGGTCTATGTGAACGAGCCGGGCTGACGGGGCGGAGCCGGGCCGCATCGCGGGAGCCGTGCCTTGACCATCATCGTCCATCATCTCGAAAATTCCCGGTCCCAGCGTGTGCTCTGGATGCTCGAGGAACTGGCGCTCGATTATCAGGTCAAACGCTACGAGCGGGACCGCAAGACGATGCTCGCGCCGCCCGAGCTCAAGGCTGTCCACCCCTTGGGCAAATCGCCCGTGGTCGAACATGACGGGCGGGTCGTCGCCGAAACGGCAACCATCCTCGAATATCTGGTTGCGCTCGCCCATGGCGGGCTGGGGCCGCCCGACGATGCCGACGGCGCGCTGCGCTGGCGCTATTTCCTCGACTATGCGGAAGGCTCGCTTATGCCGCCGCTGCTGCTCAAGCTGGTGATCGACCGCATGGGGCCATTCGGTTGGCCCGCACGCAAGATCGTTACCGGCATGGCGATGACCCATATCGACTATGTCGAGCGCGAGCTCGTTGGTCGTAGCTGGTTCGCCGGCGACGAATTCTCGGCGGCCGATATCATGATGAGCTTCCCGCTCGAGGCAGCCCGCCAGCGCCTCCAACTCGACGGGCGGCGCCCCAATATCTGCGAATGGCTCGACAAGATCCACGCGCGCCCGGCCTATGTCGCTGCGCTGGAAAAGGGCGGCCCCTATGCCTATGCCTGATCTGCGGCGCTTGGTGCGCAGGAACTATCGGGCATCGGTGCGGCGCAATATGATCGCAGACTGATAGGGCAGCGTCGCCAGCCTGGAGATATCGAGTGGCCGCTCGCTATGGCGCTCCAGAACGAAGGCACGCAGGTTCATCGCCCTGATCTCGTCGACGAACTCGCCGATATCGAATCCAGCCGCTGCGATCTGTCCAGGCGACCATTCCATCACGATTGAAAGATCGCGATTATCGCGAATGACGTCCCCCGCTCCACGCAGGGCAAGCGGCTCCGCGCCTTCGACATCGATCTTGATGACATCGACGCGGCCGTGCAGGCGCTCGGCGAAATCGTCTATGCGTCGGCCCTGCACCCGAAAGGGCTCGACCGGAGGTTCGCCGAAATGGGTGGTGAAGGACTCTCCGACATCGACGATGCTGGTGTTGCCTGACCGCGAGGTGCGACGGAACAGCGTGACTTCGGTGTCGCGGTCGCAGACTGCCGCCCAGATCACGTCACCGACCTCGTGCAGCCCGTTGATGAACAGATTGTCGCGCGCAAGCTCTGAGATATGGCGGTCGGCTTCGATGCCGAGCACGCGTCCTCCGGGGCAGAAGCGCGCCATCAGGCACGTATAATAGCCGAAGTTCGAGCCCACATCGATACAGTGGCTGTCCGCGCGCAGGTGTCGCAGCAGATAATTCGTCACGTCGGTTTCGAACTGGCCTGTCACGATGAACCAGGGGCTGAAAAGTCGATCGTCGGCCTCGACATAATAGGCGATCGTGCGGTCGCCGACGCGCGTTCCGACGAGAACGCGATTGTTGCCGATATAGGTCACGGTCGGTCTGAACTCGGCGGCAAGCCGCTCGTTCATCGCGGCGAGCAGGGCGTTAAGGCGTCCTCTCGACCCCTCATGCCGCAATCGCGCCTGTTTCCTCAACCACCGCAGCACCATCCACACTCTCCCTTGGACCGTCAGGTTGTCGTGACTGTCATCGATGCGAAGGGATCGCGAGCGCGGCTTCGCGAATGGGCGGTTGGGCGAGCGGGCGAATGGAATACCTTACGGCACTTGCCGTCGAGTGGGGCTTTGCCGCAAAACGGAAGAATGGAATCACACACCCTTCTGAGGCGTCCGGACAAATGGGCTAGTGTGCTAGGCTGGGCAACCCTCGCTGGGCTGGAGTTCGGTCTTCTTGGCCCCTTTGGAAGTTACGAATCGGACGTCTTCCGGCGCATGGCCTATTGGACCGGCCTGTTCTGGATCGGCAGCCTCATCCTCTGGCCGACCATGATCGCGGCGCTGGATACAGGCCGTCGGCGCGGCTTCCCGCCGCTGTTCTGTTTCTTCGCCTCGGTGATCGTCACCTGCGTCCCATTGGCCCTGCTCGGCGCCCTCCAGACCTACGTCTTCTGGCCCCGCCGCGCCGCGGCCATGTCGATGTTCGACTGGTACGGTCTGACGATCATGGTCGCGCTGCCCGCGATGGCCGCGCTGACGTGGATCGAACTGGGACGCAGCAGGCCCGGTTCCTGGCGAGGGGAGCACGACCTTGCACTTGTGCCACCGTCTCCTCAACCGGCTGTGTCAGCAAAGCTGCCGCAGATCGAAGGATCGGCCGGCGTCCCCGACCATGTCCTCGCCATCGCTCTGTGCCTGCAGATGGAGGACCATCATGTCCGTGCACATCTTCCGGTGGGGTCCAGCCTTCATCACGCGGTCCTGCGCGACGTGGTCGCTGCGCTTGATGAACAACGGGGGCTTCAGGTCCACCGCTCCTGGTGGGTGGCCCGCGATGCGGTAAGCCGGCACGAAAAGGATGGACGCTCGGTCGCGCTTCTGCTGACCAACGGGCTCCGCGTACCGGTGGCGCGCAACCGCATAGCCTATCTCCGGGCGCAGGGCTGGCTCATGGACGAAGCACCCGACGCCTGAGCGACGAGGCCGCCGTCTTCGGGCAGATGATAGGACGGAAGAAACACGTCGCTGCAGCGCCCTTGAACCATCACCGCTTGAGAAGCGGCTTGCTCTCGCCTAAGTCGCCTGCATGACCTCGACCAACGACATCCGCCGCTCCTTTCTCGATCATTTCGCGCGGGAGGGACATGAACTGGTCCCGTCGGCGCCACTGGTGCCGCACAATGATCCGACGCTGATGTTCACCAACGCGGGCATGGTGCCGTTCAAGAACGTCTTCACCGGCCTCGAGAAGCGCGGCTATACGACCGCAACCTCCTCGCAAAAATGCGTGCGCGCCGGCGGCAAGCACAATGATCTCGACAATGTCGGCTACACCGCGCGGCATCACACCTTCTTCGAGATGCTTGGCAACTTCTCGTTCGGCGACTATTTCAAGGAACGGGCGATCTCGCTCGCCTGGAACCTCATCACCGGCACCTGGGGCATTTCGCCCGACAGGCTGACCGTCACGGTCTACCACACCGACGACGAGGCGTTCGGGCTGTGGAAGAAGATCGGCATGCCGGAGAGCCGGATCATCCGCATTCCGACCTCCGACAATTTCTGGTCGATGGGCGATACCGGCCCGTGCGGCCCATGTTCGGAAATCTTCTACGACCATGGCGACCATATCTTCGGCGGCCCTCCCGGCAGCCCGAACGAGGATGGCGACCGCTTCGTCGAGATCTGGAACCTGGTCTTCATGCAATATGAGCAGGTCGACAAGGAGACCCGGATCGACCTGCCCAAGCCGTCGATCGACACCGGCATGGGGCTGGAACGCATTGCCGCGGTGATGCAGGGCGTCCACGACAATTATGACACCGACACCTTCAAGTCGCTCATCGCTGCCTCCGGCGAACTGACCAGGAGCGCGACCGATGGGGATTTCAAGGCGTCGCACCGCGTCATCGCCGACCATCTCCGTGCCTCGGGCTTCCTGGTGGCCGATGGCGTGCTGCCGGCGAACGAAGGGCGCGGCTATGTGCTGCGCCGGATCATGCGCCGCGCGATGCGCCATGCCCATCTGCTGGGCGCGGCTGAACCGCTGATGCACCGCCTGGTGCCGAGCCTGGTTGCCGAGATGGGCGCCGCCTATCCGGAACTGGTCCGCGCGCAGCCGTTGATCGAGGAGACGCTGAAGCTGGAGGAGACGCGCTTCCGTCAGACGCTCGCCAACGGCCTGAAGCTGCTAGACGAGGCGACTGCGGGGATGAAGGCCGGCGACGTGCTGCCCGGCGAGGTCGCGTTCAAGCTCTACGACACCTTCGGATTTCCCTATGACCTGACCGAGGATGCGCTGCGCGCGCAGGATCTGTCCGTCGATCGCAGCGGCTTCGACAGCTCGATGGCCGAGCAGAAGGCGGCCGCCCGCGCCGCCTGGAAGGGGTCCGGCGAAAAGGCCTCCGACGAGATCTGGTTCGACATCGCCGAGGAGTTCGGCGGCACCGAATTCACCGGCTATGTCAGCGAGGAAGGCGATGGCCAGTTGCTGGCGATCGTCAAGGACGGCCAGCGCACCGACCAGGCATCGGCCGGGGACGAGGTCGTGCTGATCACCAACCAGACGCCTTTCTATGGTGAAAGCGGTGGCCAGATGGGAGATGCCGGCACGATCACCGGTGACGACGGACTGGAGATCGCGGTAGAAGATACGGCCAAACCGCTTGGCCGGCTCCACGCCCATCGCGGCCGTATCCTGTCGGGCACCCTCAAGGTCGGTGCCGCGCTGCATCTGTCGGTCGACGGCGAGCGCCGGGCGCGGATTCGCGCGAACCATTCCGCAACCCACTTGCTGCATGCGGCGCTGCGCAACCGCCTCGGCGGGCATGTCACGCAGAAGGGCAGCCTGGTGGCTGCGGATCGGCTGCGGTTCGACTTCTCCCATCCCAAGGCGCTGACGCCGGAGGACATCGCTGCGGTGGAAGCCGAAGTGAACCGCCACATTCGTGAGAATGACGACGTCACCACAAGGCTGATGACGCCCGACGCGGCGATCGAGGCCGGCGCGATGGCGCTGTTCGGCGAGAAATATGGCGACGAAGTCCGCGTCCTGTCGATGGGCACGCTCGGAGCCGATGCGCCGGGCAAGAATTATTCGGTGGAACTGTGCGGCGGCACCCATGTCTCCGCGCTGGGCGACATCGCCCTGTTCAAGATCGTAGGCGAGAGCGCCGTGTCTAGCGGCGTCCGCCGTATCGAGGCGCTGACCGCCGAAAGCGCGCGGCAATGGTTCACGCAGCGCGACGAAAAGCTCAAGGAGGCAGCGGCCGCCCTCAAGACGTCGCCCGACGAGCTACCCGCCCGCATCGCGGCGCTGGTCGAGGAGCGGCGCCGGCTCGAACGCGAACTGGCGGATGCCAAGAAGGCGCTGGCCCTCGGCGGTGGCGGCAAGGCAGAGGCCGCCGGTCCCGAAAGCATCGGTGGCGTGGCCTTCCTGGCGCAGCATGTCGAAGGCCTCGACCCGAAGGGCCTGCGCGGCCTCGTCGACGAGGCGAAGGCCAGCCTGGGTTCGGGCGTGTCGATGATCGTTGCGGTCAACGAGGGCCGCGCGAGCGTCGCGGCCGGTGTGACCTCCGATCTGGTCGACCGTGTCAGCGCAGTCGATCTCGTCAAGACCGCCGTCGCGGCGCTGGGCGGGCAGGGCGGCGGGGGGCGGCCGGACATGGCACAGGGCGGCGGGCCGGACGGTGCCCGAGCTGCCGATGCGATTGCGGCGGTCCGGACGCAGCTGGCGCAGCTCTCCGCCTGAGCTTCTGCCTGTAAGCGTCGACGCGCCGGCTTGGCAGGCGCGCCGCCTTCTCTTATGACATCCGAGAGACCGGAGGATTTCTCCGGCCTCGCCAGATCGCGCCGGTGCCCGAAAGGGCTTAAAATGGGAACGCGGTGAGGGTGCTGACGCTCCCGAATCCGAGGCTGTCCCTGCAACTGTAAGCGGCGAGCGCGATGTGCAGCGTGCCTTCCCTACCGGGGCGGCACAGGCCACTGGATCCCGATGGGTGTCTGGGAAGGCCGCACATCATGCCCTGACCCGTGAGCCAGGAGACCTGCCAGCGCTCGGTCGCTCTTGCCTGGTCCAGGGGATGGCCACGGCACGGTTTTTTCTCCGTTTGAGCGACGAAGCAGTGCGGCCGGGGCCGCGCGGCCGGTTCTTCCGTCGGCGCTGGCGCCTGTCCGGGGAAGACGGCCGGTCGTCGCACGGGCGGATTCCACCGTCTGCGGCCGCGCGCCCCGCCTGTCGTCGACGGCGCCGGGGAAAGATGATGCCCGAACGAGCCTTCACCGCGATATCCGCTTCGACGTCCAGAAACCCCAGTCCCCTAAGGGAGCAGGCCGCATGAAGGCCCGTACCGACGAAGAGCATAAGGAGAAGATGGTCCGGCTCCAGGCCGCCCAGGAGCGCAAGATCGCTGGCAAAACCGTCGAGAAAGGACTGATCGTCGTCCACACGGGCACCGGCAAGGGCAAGACCTCCGCCGCCCTTGGCATGGTCATCCGGGCGATCGGCCACGGCATGAAAGTCGGCGTGATCCAGTTCGTGAAGGGCGCGATGGGCAGCGGTGAGAAGGTCGTGTTCGATCAGTTTCCCGAACTGGTCGAATTCAAGCCGATGGGCGAGGGCTTCACCTGGGATACGCAGGATCGCTCCCGCGACATCGAAGTGGCGCGCGCTGGCTGGGATGAGGTGAAGCGCATGATCGCCGATCCGACCTACAAGCTCGTGCTCGCCGACGAGCTGAACATCGTGCTGCGCTATGGGTATCTGCCCGTCGAGGAAGTGATCGAGGTGCTGCGGACGAAGCCGCCAATGACGCATGTCATCGTGACGGGCCGGAACGCGCCGCAGCCGCTGATCGACATGGCGGACCTTGTCACCGACATGACCCTGGTCAAACACCCCTTTCGCGATCAGAACGTCCGCGCCCAGCCCGGCATCGAATATTGACCATGTCCGAGCCGTGGCCGCCGGAGCTTCCCGACGCGTTGGAGTTGTTGCTGCGCTGGCGGCGCGACGTCCGGCATTTTCGTGACACGCCTTTGCCCGAACCGGTGGTCGCCGATCTTCTCCGCCTTGCCCAGCTGGCGCCCTCGGTCGGCAATGCCCAGCCCTGGCGCTATGTGCGCGTCCGGTCTGCAGGCGTGCGGGCGGCGCTGGCCGAGCATGCCGATGAAGAGGTCGCCAAAGCGGGGCGTCGATATGGCGACCCGCTCTTGCGGGCCCGCTATGCCGCGCTCAAGCTTCACGGTCTACGCGAGGCACCCGAAATCCTGGCGGTCTTCTGCGACGAGGAGGGGGAGCGCGGCCGTCGCCTGGGGGCGGTCACCATGCCCGAGGCCCTGCGCTATTCGGTCGTCCTGTCGATCCACACGCTGTGGCTCGCAGCGCGGGCGCGGGGAATCGGCCTGGGGTGGGTCTCAGTCTTGCGTCCCGATCATGTGGCGACGCTGCTCGGCGTCCCGACGGCGTGGACATTGGTCGGGCTGCTGTGCCTGGGCCATGCCGAGGCTGCGGACGACCGGCCGGAACTCGAGCGGCGGGGGTGGCAGGATCGCGCCGCCTGGCAGGAGAATGTCCATGTCGTGTGATTGCCGCCGCAATCGCCTGCGGGACGCGGAGATGGTCCGGGGTGCCATGGACGATCCACGCTTGCGACATGCTGATAACACGGATGCCGTCCATCAGTCTTCGGTTACCGGACATGGAACCACGCCGCTGATACTCGGCGGCGCGTGGCGCTTGACCCTCGCCGACATGCTGGTCCGCCTGCTACCCACTTACTACAAATGCAAACCGGCTGTGGTGACGGCCTTTCGGGGTGTGTCGGTCTTCATCGCCCATCCTCTCCGGGAGCGCCGCACATGGTGACGATCTCTCTTCGCGACCTCGTGCTGGCCCTGGATGACAGGGAGGTGGTCAGCGGGGTCACCGCCGATCTGGCCGGCGGTCAGCTGATCGGGATCATCGGCCCCAATGGCGCAGGCAAGTCCACGCTCGTTCGGGGGATGCTCGGGCTGCTCCCGGCGGTATCGGGCGAAGTCAGGGCCGACGGGCGCCGGATCGAAGATATTCCCCCGGGCGATCGGGCGCGCAAGCTCGCCTATCTCCCGCAGGGCCAGAATCTCCACTGGCCGCTGACCGTCGAGCGTCTGATCGCGCTTGGCAGGCTGCCCTATATCGGCCCGCTGTCGCGGATGAGCGAACTCGATCGCGAAGCGGTGAACGAGGCGATGCAGCGGACCGAGGTCGTGCATCTCGCACAGCGCACGGTGACCGAACTTTCCGGCGGCGAACGTGCCCGGGTGATGATGGCGCGCGCGCTGGCGGTAGGGGCGGGCGGATTGCTGGCCGACGAACCCCTCGCAGCGCTCGACCCCGGGCATCAGATCGACATGATGACCCTTCTGGAACGCGAGGCACGGGAAGGTGCGCTGGTCGTCGTCGTGCTCCACGACCTGACGATGGCCGCCCGCCATTGCGGCCGGTTGTTGTTGATGAATCGCGGAAGGGTCGTCGCCGACGGGCCGCCCGATGCTGTGATGACCTCGAGAAACCTGTCGGAAGTCTATGGAATCAAGGCCTATCTCGACCACGCAGACGGGGTGCAGTCGGTGATCGCCCTGGGCCGCGGATAGACGATTGACGCCCGCCGCTGCACTGCGGTAACGACCCGCTTGCGACAGGTTCCCCGGAGACGGGGATGAAAAGGGAACGGGGTTCGAGACCCCGGCTGCCCCTGCAACTGTGAGCGGCGAGCCATCGTGCCACATGCCATTGGGATCGATCGATCCTGAGAAGGCGGCGCGAACACGGCGTTGACCCGCAAGCCAGGAGACCTGCCCGTCGCGGTCGTCCTTCGCGCGGACAGGGTGTGCCGGGCGGACGGGGGTAAACCCGAGAGACGACATGTCTGGACCGTGCCTCGCGCGGGGATGTGTCGTGCCTTGATGGCCGGAACACCCCTAGCAGGCGCGGCCCCTTCGTCATGGGGTGCCCATTTGTGCTGAAACAACTGTCTTTATTCTGCCTGCTTCTCTCATCCGCGACTTCGGCTGCTCTGGCTGACGATGGCCAGGAGGCTCCGCCGCCGGACCCCGCTACCGATGCGGAAGCCATTCTGGTTACCGCGACCCGGCTTCCGCTGAGCCTGGACCGCGTGCCGGAATCGATCACGCTGCTCGACAAGGCCGCGATCGACCGCAACCAGGACATCGGCGTCAGCGAGTTGCTGCTGCGCACGCCCGGCGTGAGCATCCACCGCAACGGGGGATACGGAAGCTCCACGTCGCTCCGCATTCGGGGCGCAGAAAGCGACCAGACCGTCGTCGTGATCGATGGCGTGAAGCTCAACGATCCCTCGTCCACGGGGGGTGGGTTCAACTTCTCCAATCTCCTCATCGGCGATGCCGCCCGGATCGAGGTGCTGCGCGGTCCGCAGTCGATCCTGTGGGGCAGCCAGGCAATTGGTGGTGTCGTCAACATCGTGACCCCGCTTCCCAAGGCTCCGCTGGAAGGCAGCTTCGACCTTGAGGCGGGATCGCGCGAGACCGCGAGCGCCCGGGCGGCGCTCGGCGGCAAGCAGGGTCGGTTGACCTGGCGGGTCGGCGCGCAGGCCTTCACGACCGACGGCATCTCGGCATTCGCCTCGTCCTTCGGCGGCCGCGAACGCGACGGCTATCGCAATCGCAACCTGTCCGGACGCGCCGAACTGGAGATCAGCGAGACCATCAGCGCCGATGTGCGCGGCTATTATTCGCGCGGGCGGAACGAGTTCGACGCCGTCGGTGCCGACAACCCGGCCTATGGTACGAACCGGGAGTTCGTCGGCTATGCCGGGCTGAACGTCGACATGTTCGACAAGCGCCTGCGCAACCGCTTCGCTTATGGCTATACTGATACCGACCGCGACAATTACGACCCGCGCAATCAGCGGACTAAGACCTTCGACGCCGCCGGGCGCAACCAGCGGTTCGAATATCAGGGCAGCTTCGCGATAACCGAGCAGGACATCCTCCTCGTCGGGGTTGAGAACGAGCGCTCCCGCTTTCGTAGCGTCTCGCCGCCCGCAGCGCTGTCGACCCCAGTGCCGGCGCCGGTGCGCGGGAAGAGCGAGATCACTGGCATATATGGACAACTCAGCCTGCAGCCGGTCACCGGCCTGACGCTGAACGCCGGCATGCGCCATGACGACCATGCGCGCTTCGGCAGCAAGACGTTGTTCTCGGCGGGCGGTATCGTCAACCTGCCGACGGGCACGAGGATCAGGGCCAGCTATGGCGAAGGCTTCAAGGCGCCGACCCTGTACCAGCTCTACTCCGAATATGGGAACGACGCGCTCGCACCGGAACGCGCGCATGGTTGGGAGGCGGGCGCCGAACAACGCCTGTTCGGCAACAAGCTCCAGATCGGCGCGGTCTGGTTCGACCGGACGAGCCGCGATCTGATCGTTTATATCGGCTGCGCGAGCAGTTCCAACACGCCGCTCTGCTTCCAGCCCGGCACGTCGATCCGTCGGCTCGGCTATTATCAGAACGTCTCACGGGCCAAGGCGAGGGGCCTGGAGGCTCAGGCCAGCCTGAATCCGCTGGCCGGCTTGTCGATCGATGCCAACTATAGCTGGACGATCGCCGAGGACCGCTCCCCCGGCAGCGCCAATTTCGGCAAGTGGCTGCCTCGTCGCCCGCGTCAGCAGGCCAACGGGTCGATCAGCTATGCGTGGCCGTTCGGACTCACCACCGGAGTTGCGGTGCGCTGGTCGGGTCATAGCTACGACAATGCGTCCAACAGCCAGCGGCTGGACGACTATATGCTCGTCGATCTCCGTGCCGAACTCGCGCTTTCGGATCAGGTTCGCCTGTTCGCCCGCGCCGAAAACCTCTTCGACGAAGGCTATATGACCGCCTACCGCTACGGGGCGCTCGGTCGCAGCATTTATGCCGGTGTCAGGGGGCGGTTTTGATGTTCGGCTCCCCCACGAGCATTACCGACGCATCGCGGGGGAGCGTCGGCGGCCACATTCATGGGATGTGGCCGCTTCCCGCGAACAGGACCGGCACCGCAAGCGGAGGGCATCATGATGCTTGAGCCGACAGCGACGGGCCCCTCGATCGTCATCTGTGCCACGTGCAGGGTCTCGAGCGATTTGCGCGAGGACGGCAGCGGCAGGCGCGGCGGCGCGCTGCTTGCCGAGGCCATGCTCGAAATACAACGCCGTGACAGCCGCTATGAAGGGCTGGGCATCCAGACGATGGCCTGCTTCTTCGCGTGCTCGGAGCATATCTCCGTCCATCTGCGCGCACCCGGCAAGATATCCTATGTCCTCGGTCGCTTCACGCCCGACGCGGAGGCAGCGAGGGCGATCCTCGATTATGCATTGCTCTACGCCGACAGCACTCATGGTAGCGTCCGCTACGCCCAGTGGCCCGAGGGCGTGAAAGGCCATTTCATCTCCCGCTCTCCTCCGGAAGGCTTTGTATTGCGATGAGTTTCGCTTCGGTCGAGGCAGTCGAACAGGCCCTGCAGAGCATCGGCGAACCGGATAGCGCCGTGATGGCAGCCGCCAGGCGACGTCAGGACAGCCTGACAAAGCCGCGGGGTTCCCTTGGCCGCCTCGAAGATATCGCCCTGTTCATGGCAGGCTGGCAGGGCCGCGCGACTCCTCGCCTCGACACCGGCAAGATCGTCGTTTTCGCGGGCAATCATGGCGTTGCGGGGCTCGGGGTGAGCGCCTTTCCGGTGGCCGTAACCGGGCAGATGGTCGCCAATTTCAAGGCCGGAGGCGCAGCGATCAACGCGCTGGCGGCGGTCGCCGGTCTGGCGCTGGACGTGGTCGCCCTCGATCTGGACCAGCCGACGGCCGACTTCACGCTCGGGCCGGCCCTTTCGGTGGACGAATGTCTTGCGGCAATGTCGGCCGGCGCACGGACGGTCGAATCCGGTCTCGACCTCATCGTCCTGGGCGAGATGGGCATCGGCAATTCGACCGCGGCCGCGGCCCTGGCCGCGCGCAGCTTTGGCGGCTCGGCGACGCAGTGGACCGGCCCCGGCACCGGCCTCGACGGTGAAGGCATAGCGCGCAAGATCGCGGTCGTCGAAGCCGGTCTGGCCCGTCACCGCGATGCACCCGCCACGCCGTTCGAAACGCTGCGACGCCTCGGCGGGCGCGAGATCGCGGCCATTGCCGGAGCGGTGCTGCGCGCCCGGCAATTGCGTATCCCCGTTCTTCTGGACGGCTTCATCTGCTGTGCCGCCATCGCGCCATTCGCTTCGGAAAATCCGGCGATCACGGCCCATTGCCTCGCGGGTCACCGCTCGGCCGAGCCAGGCCATATCCGCCTGCTCGACCGGCTCGGATTGCGCCCGCTGCTCGATCTCGACATGCGGCTTGGGGAAGCCAGCGGCGCAGCGCTTGCCGCGACGCTCGTCCGCGCAGCACTCGCCACCCATTCTGGCATGGCGAGCTTTGCCGAAGCCGGGGTCGAGGACAGGGAATGAGACCCTTTTCGCTGCACCTGTTGCGCCACGGCGCAACCGCGGACGGAGGACGTTTCAACGGGCGGACCGATGTCGCGCCGAGCCCGTCGGGGATCAGGGCTTGTCTGGAGCAGGCCGCCGATCTGCGGTTCGATCTGGTCGTCAGTTCGGACCTGAGCCGCTGCGCGGTCGCCGCCGAGCGGATCGCCGAGGCCCATGGCGCACCGCTTCGCCTCGATCCGGCGTGGCGCGAGCTCGATTTCGGGCGCTGGGACGGGGTACATCCCGGGGACGTGGATCCCGCTGCTCTCTCGCGCTTCTGGGGCGACCCCGACCTGCATCCGCCGGAAGGCGGGGAACGCTGGTCCGAACTGGTCCGCCGCGTCGGGGATGCCGTGTCGGCCTTGGAGCGGCAGTCGACTCTGGTCGTTGCCCATGGTGGATCGATCCGCGCCGCGCTGGCGCATCTCTGCGGCTTCGACGTTCGTCAGTTATGGGCTTTTCAGATCGGAAATGCGTCGCTTCTGAGCATCGAAATATGGCCTGGGGACGGCGGCGCTGCCCAGATTGTCGGGCTCCGTCCATGAAAGGGCTGATCGCCGCTATACTCTTCATGACGCGTTTGCCCTTGCCGGCAAGCCTGGCCAGGCAAGCGGATTTCGACCGCGTCATGGCCTGGCTGCCGGCAACCGGGCTGGTTGTCGGGCTTCCTGTGACGGTGATGGCTTGGGCAGTCGCGCCGCACGACGCCTGGGTGGCTGCGCTGCTGGGTCTTCTCGCCTGGATCGCTGTGACCGGGGCGCTGCATCTGGACGGGCTGGCCGACGTCACCGACGGGCTGGGTGCCGCGCATGGCGATCCGGCGCGGCTGTCCAAGGTGATGGCCGACCCCCATGTCGGAAGCTTCGGCGTCGTCGCCATCGCGGCACAGGTTGCGACCAAGCTTGTGCTGCTCCATGCGGTCGTCGAAGCGCAGAACTGGCTCGCCCTGCTACTGATCCCGCTGGCCGCACGGATCGGGCCGGTCGCATGGACGCTGAGCCTTCCGTCCCTGCATGGCGGCCTCGGTTCGCGCCTGCGTGCGGGTGCGCATCGGGTGCATCTGCTGGCCTGGTTGACCCTGTTGGCGGCATTATCCGTCGTGGTTCCGCCGTTGCTGGCGTTGGTACCGGCGCTCGCCGGCTGGCATTTCTTCGTCGCGCGACGGCTGGGCGGGATATCGGGCGACAGTCACGGCGCCGGTATCGAGCTGACCGAAACTTGGCTGCTCTTGTCCATCATCGCAGCGGGCTGGGTGCGATGATGGACCGCTGGACCTGGCATGGCGGCGGGCTGTCAGCCGCCCGCCGGCATTTCGGCGGCCATGCGGAGGACTGGCTCGACCTCTCGACAGGCGTCAACCCCAAGCCCTGGGCATCGTCGGAGCCTGTCGCGATCGACTGGACCCGGCTGCCGGACGAAGAGGCGCTGGAGGATCTGGAGCGCGCCGCCGCGGCGCATTTCGGATGCACCGACGAGCATGTGTGCGCGGTCCCGGGGACGGAGCTTGCCCTTCGCCTGATCGGCCGGCTTTTGGGCGGGACGGGCGAGGTCCTGGCCCCATCCTATCGTAGCCACGTCGAAATGTTCGACACCGCGCGCTGCATCACGCTGGAGCAGGCCGCTGCTTCCGGAATGGGCGGGGGAGAAGAGGGGGTGCTCGTCCTGGCCAATCCCAATAATCCCGACGGTCGGACGATCGATCGCGCGTCACTGCTGGCGCTCCATCATGCCGTGCCGCGACGCTGGCTGCTGGTCGACGAGGCCTATGCCGATGTCTGTCCCGAGATGAGCCTGGCCGGAGACGTTCCGGACGCGGAGCGCCTTGTAGTGCTGCGCTCCTTTGGCAAATTCTTCGGCCTCGCCGGGCTTCGTCTCGGTTTCGTCGTGGCGCCACCCGCGTTCCTGGCGCGGTTGCGTGCGGTGCTCGGGGCTTGGCCGATCAACGCGGCAGCCATCGCTATGGCCGGCAGCGCCTATCGCGACCGATCCTGGATCGGCGCTGCGCGGACCCGACTTCCGATTGAGGCGGCGAAGCTCGACCGGGTGCTGCAATCGCATGGCTATGCACCCCAGGGGGGCTGCCCGCTCTTTCGCCTCGTCGAGACCGAAGACGCTGCTTTTCTGTTCGAGCGCCTTGCCCGTCACCACATCCTCGTCCGGCCCTTTGCCGAGTATTCCCGCTGGATACGATTTGGACTGCCGGACAGCGCGCTTTCGCTCGAAAGGCTCGACCGGGCGCTAGGCGATGGCTGACCCCGTTGCGCTCGTCGCGCTGATGCTGGACGCGGCCCTCGGATGGCCCGACCGGCTATATCGATGGCTGGGTCATCCGGTCGGTGGCTTCGCCAGGCTGATCGCCCTGTGCGAGAGACGGTGGAACCGCCCTGAGCTTGGCGACCAAAGGCGTCGCCTGCTCGGCATGCTGTCGGTGCTGCTTCTCGTGGCGGTCGTCGGCGCTGGTCTGGCGTTGATGGAAGGGGTCCTTCGATCGCTGATGGGATCGCTCACCTGGATCGCCTTTGCGCTGCTGGCATTCCCCGGGCTCGCCCAGCGCAGCCTGTTCGACCATGTGCGGCCCGTCGCACGCCGTCTCGCAGAGGGCGACCTGCCTGCGGCGCGCGAGGCGGTCGGCCGGATCGTCGGCCGCGACGTCGATGAGCTGGACCCCGCCGGCGTCGCGCGGGCGGCGATCGAGAGCCTGGCCGAGAGCCTTTGCGACGGCGTGGTCGCTCCGCTCTTCTGGCTGCTGGTGGGCGGACTGCCGGGCCTGTGGATCTACAAGGCGGTCAACACCGCCGACAGCATGATCGGCCATCGCGAGGCGCGCTGGCGTGCCTATGGCTGGGCGGCGGCGCGTCTGGACGACGGGCTGAACCTCGTGCCGGCCCGCATCTCGGGAATGCTGCTCTGTATCGCGGGCGCGGGTGGATGGCGGACGCTGTGGCGCGACCATGGCAACCACGCCTCGCCCAATGCGGGCTGGCCCGAGGCGGCGATGGCGGGCGCGCTGGGCCTGCGCCTGGCGGGCCCCTTGCGCTACGACGGCGTCATGCTGGACAAGCCCTGGATCGGCAGCGGCCGCACCGACGCGACCGGAGCGGACATCGACCGGGCACTGCGCCTTTATGTCAGGGCGTGCGGGCTTCTTTGGATCGTGGCGGGAGGTATCGCATGGCTGCGTTGATGCTGCAGGGCACGGGATCGGACGTGGGCAAATCGGTGCTCGTCGCCGGGCTGTGTCGCGCGTTGGTCAGGCGGGGGCTTTCGGTGCGTCCGTTCAAGCCGCAGAACATGTCGAACAACGCCGCTGTCACGATAGACGGGGGCGAGATCGGGCGGGCCCAGGCGTTGCAGGCGATCGCCTGTCGCGTCCAGCCCCACAGCGATTTCAACCCGGTGCTGCTGAAGCCGCAGGCGGACCGGACCTCGCAGCTGATCGTCCATGGCAAGGTCCGGGGAACGCTGGGCGCGGCCAATTTCCGCGAGGCGCGCCGACCGCTCCTCGACGAGGTGATGCAGAGCTTCCGGCGGCTCGAACAGGATTGCGATGTGGTCGTGGTCGAAGGCGCCGGGTCGCCGGCCGAAATCAACCTGCGCGCCGGCGACATCGCCAATATGGGCTTTGCGCGGGCCGCCGGAGTGCCGGTCCTGCTGGTTGGCGATATCGACCGCGGTGGGGTGATTGCCGCGATCGTCGGCACCCGGGCCGTGATCGATCCGGACGACGCGGCGATGATCAGGGGCTTTATCATCAACAAATTCCGGGGCGATCCCATCCTGTTCGAGGATGGCTACCGCCAGATCGAGGCGCTGTCGGGGTGGAAGGGCCATGGCGTGCTGCCCTGGGTAGCGGCGGTCGCGCGACTGCCGAGCGAGGACGCAGTCATTCTCGAGCGGGACGGCCGGCCAGGGCGGCGCGACCGCCTGCTTGTCGCCTGTCCGATCATCCCCCGTATCGCCAATTTCGATGACCTCGATCCCCTGAAAGCCGAGCCGGCTGTGGAACTCGTCATGGTTCCGCCCGGGCGTCCGCTGCCGGCGGAGGCGGCGCTGGTCGTGTTGCCGGGTTCGAAGGCGACGATCGCCGACCTCGCCGCGTTCCGTGCCGAAGGCTGGGACATCGACCTGCGCGCCCATGTGCGGCGGGGCGGGCACGTCCTCGGCTTGTGCGGGGGCTATCAGATGCTCGGGCGGTCGATCGAGGATCCCGAGGGGATAGAGGGTCCGGCGGGGCGGGTCGAAGGGCTGGGCCTGCTCGAAGTCGGAACCCGCCTCGCCCCGCACAAGGTTCTGCGCGAAGTGGGCGGGATCGCGCTGGGCGCGCGGCTAAAGGGGTATGAGATGCATATGGGCGTGACGCGCAGATCGGCCGGGGTGCTGCCCTTCGTTCGCTTCGACGACGGCGGCGAGGATGGCGCGGTCGATCCATCCGACCGCATCTTCGGCAGCTATGTCCATGGGCTGCTGGCAGAGGGTGCTTTCCGGGCGGCATTGCTGCACCGCCTAGGCGCAGCATCGGACGGGTTGGACCACGGACAGCGCGTCGACGCCGCACTGGACGAACTGGCCCAGGCGATCGAACGGCACCTCGACGTTTCGGCTATGGTCGAGCTGGCGCGGGCGAGCGGAAGCAGGACGGCATGACCGTGCAGCATCTGCTCGTGATCGGAGGAGCGCGGTCAGGCAAGAGCCGTTACGCCCAGCAACGTGCGGAAGCGACGGGCCTACGTCTGTTCTTCATCGCGACGGCACAGGCTTTCGACGCCGAGATGCGCGATCGGATCGATCGCCATCAAGCCGATCGTGGCGCGGACTGGGAGACCATCGAATGCCCGCTCGCGCTGGCCGAGGCGGTTGTGGCGCATGCGGCCGAGGACGCCGTGCTGCTGGTCGACTGCCTGACCTTGTGGACCAGCAATCTGATCCTGTCCGACGCGGATTGCATCTCTGCTACGACCCGTCTCGTCGCGGCCCTCGAACGGGCACGGGGGCCGGTCATCCTCGTGACCAACGAGGTCGGCCTCGGTATCGTGCCCGACAATGCGCTGGCCCGGCGTTTCCGGGACGAGGCCGGCATCGTCAACCAGCGCGTCGCGGCAGCGGTGGCGGAAGTCCAGCTTTTGACAGCGGGGATCCCGCTGCGCCTGAAGGGTTGAAGCGCTCCGCTTATCGCCGAAGCTGTGCAGTGCCGGCGCGGCGTTTGCCCCACCCTGGCCAAGCGAAGATGCGAGCAGCACAAGCGACCTGGTCGTTCGCCTGTCGGAGATTGTCACGGGGGACATGACGGGCGCAGGGGCGCCGCGCAAAGCAGGCGGCTCTGCATCATCCAGGAGTCGAGCCCACGCCCGCATGGTTCATCATCACCGCCCATGTTCATGATCGCGAACCCTTCATGTCGCGCTATTCGCCTGCGACGGCCAAGCTCGCGGAAGCGATGGGCGGCAAATATATCGTACGCGGCCGCGGCGGGCAGGTGCTGGAAGGCGAGGGGCCGGACGGCGCGGGCGGCATCGTCATCGAATGGCCCGACCGCGAGACCGCGCTGCGCTTCTGGAACTCGCCCGAATATGCCGAGGTCAAGAAGCTGCGCGAGGGACTGGCAGATATCAGCGTGATGCTGGTCGAGGGCTGACCGCAGGGCGGATAGAGCGCAGGGCGCGTCTCTCGCCATCGATCTCCGGCGGCAGTCTTCCGCGGATCCAAGACACTGCGGAGTAGCTGTGTGGGCGACGCGCCAGGCCTGACCGACAAGCCAGTACGACCCTGGGCCATTCGTGCCGGGTCGTTCCTCGTCCCGGTGGCTCATGCCGCCGGCCAGAATGTCGTGACGGTCCTGGGACTGCGCTATCTGACCGATAATCTCGGCATGGCTGCAGGAGCAGCCGGGCTGATCTTTGCCGGCGTGAAGATCTATGACGGGTTTCTCGATCCTGCGGTGGGCGCGTGGAGCGACAATGCCCTAACCCGCTGGGGCAGGCGGTTGCCTTTTCTGATGGCCGGCGGCATCGCCATGCCGCTCGGGCTCGCAATGCTTTTCGGTATTCCGGATTTCGGTTCGATCCTTGCCACCCAGATCTTCGTCACGCTGGCCCTCGCGCTGCACGCCTCAGGCTTCACCCTGCTGACGATACCCGGTTTCGCGATGGTGATCGAAAGCTCCGCCGATCCTCATGAGCGCACGCGGCTGATGGCGTGGCGGACCTATGGCAATGCGGTGGGGACGCTGCTCGGGTCGACGCTTCCTGCCTGGATGCTGGCGCGGACGGGTGCGGACCGCGCAGGGCATCTCGCCATGGCCCTGACGGTGGGTGCGGTGGTCCTGATCGCCACCTCACTGGCTGTCCGCCTGCTGTCGACTGCCCCGCGCACCGTCGCGGCGCCCGATGCTCCGCGCGGCGTCGACCTTGGCCGGCAGGCGCGTCTGGCCTGGGCCAACCGGCCTTTCCGCATCCTCGCACTGGCGCACGTCCTGCTGCTGTTCGGTACCGCCATCGGGTCGGCCGCACTGGCCTATTTCAGCCGGCATGTGCTCAAGGTCGGCGACGGACTGCTGGGTACCTATTTCATGGCGTCCACCGTGGCCCTGGTCGTCTCCATGCCGGCCTGGGTTCGGCTGTCGCGCTCGGTCGGAAAGAAGCCCTGCTATATCGCCGCGATGGGCCTGTTCGCGGCGTCGCACCTCTCGTGGATGTGGGCCGTTCCCGGAGAAGGACAGGTCGCGATCATCACCCGCGCCCTCGTGAGTGGTCTTGCAGGCGGAGGCATGATCCTTTGCGCCTACGCCATGCTGTCGGACGCGGTACGCTGGGATTATGTGCAGAGCGGGCAGCGGCGGGAGGGCGCCTTCGCCGGTTTCACGACCTTGTTCGACAAGCTCTCTTCTGCCGCCGCGCTTGCTGCGATGGGCGCTTTTCTGTCCGCCATGGGATATGTCCCTTCGGCTGCAGCCGGCGCCGTCCAGGGCGAGGGCGCCATTCTTGCGATACGGCTGTGCGTGTCCGCTATCCCGGCCGCTGCCATGGGCGCCGCGATACTGGCGGTGCTCCGCTATGACCTCGATCCAGTGAAGCTTGCCGCGGCCGAAGCGGCGATGATGCCCCATGCGGAGACAGTCCGATGATGCGGAATATTCTGGCCATGATGGCGCTTGTCCTCGCAGCGCCGATCGCCGCCCAGCCCACCGAAGGGGAATTGCCGCCGATGCCCGTGTGGCCGAAAGGCCCGCCGGCGATGAAGGGCTGGCCCGGGCTGGCCAAGGTTCCGGTCCAGGAAGAGGCGCGCGACAATGGCGAGACGCTGTGGAACGTGACCATTCCGACATTGCAGCCCTTTCTGCCTGACCCGGCCAGAGCCAATGGCATGGCGGTGGTGGTCGCTCCGGGAGGAGGCTTCCGCCTGCTGGCCATCAACCATGAAGGCACCCGCGTGGCCCGCTGGCTTGCCGCACGAGGCGTTGCGGCATTCGTACTCAAATATCGTCTGATCCAGTCGCCCCCCGGCGAGACCAACGAGGCGATGCGCAAGCGCGTGCAGGAAACGCTGGCACCGGGTGTCGGCGGCGATCCGGGCGTGGAGGATGCGCTGGAGGCTCTCCGGATCGTGCGGGCCAATGCAAAGACATGGCGGATCGATCCGCATCGCGTCGGCATAATGGGCTTTTCGGCGGGCGGGCATGTCGCCGGTATGGCGATGTTCGCGGCTGAGCCCAGGGACCGGCCCGACTTTGCGGGGCTGATCTATGGTTTTCCATTCGGATCGACCAATCCGCCGATCCCCCCGGCCAATCTGCCCTTCCCGGAGGGAACACCGAAGGAGCCGTGGCTCCAACCCAAGCCTGTTCCCGCACCCGGGCGCCTTCCTCCGATGTTCCTCGCCATGGCGCAGGACGATCTGGCAGTCGGGGTCGGCTTTCGCAGCTTCTACGACCAACTTTTCGCGGCCGGCTATCGGCCTGAAGTCCACCTCTACGAGCGTGGCGCTCATGGCTTCGGCATGGCGACGCGCGGCACAACCGCGGACCACTGGATCGACGAATTCGGTTGGTGGCTCGATACGGAGATCAAAGGCAAATGACCGTCAACCGTCGCCAGTTCCTCTACTCCGGTCTCGCCGCAGGCGCGGCTATTGGGTTGCCGCGCATGGCGCTGGCTGCCGAGAAGGCCGACGTCGTCATCATCGGCGCCGGGCTTTCGGGTTTGCGCTCCGCCGAAATGCTCGTCGAACAGGGCCTCAAGGTTGTGGTGCTCGATGCCAATACCCGCGTCGGCGGTCGGGTCCAAACCGTCCAGACGGTCGATGGTCCGATCGATGTGGGGGCGAGCCAGGTCGGTCGCGGCTATGCGCGCGTTCTCGATGCCTGCCAGCGGCATGGGCTCAAACTGATGAGCGAAGACCGTGATCTGCTGACCTTCGGAAGCCATTTCGCCGGCCAATGGATCGACGGCAAGGCCTGGTCGGGCAATCCGCTTAACCAGTGCGTCGGAGATGAGCGCAACATCCCGCCGAACCTGATCGGTCAGGCGCTATCGTCGAAGTATAATCCGCTTCAGGAACTGGACGACTGGCTCAATCCGCGTTTTGCGGAGTACGACATCTCGCTGCGCGAACTGCTGACCCGGAAGGGGCATAGCGCTCAGGCTATCGAGCTGGCGGCTTATTCCGCGCCGGGGATCGGGATCGACGAGACCTCGGTGCTGCGGATGTGGCAAGAGGAGGTACGCGGCCGGATCGACCGGCGCATAGGCGAGGCGGAGGCGAGCGACGATAAAGGGCCGAAGCGCGAACATCCCTTCGGCGAAGCCAACGACCACAGGTCCGTAGGGGGGCTGTCGGCGATCAACAACATCGTCGGCGGATGCAGCGCGCTGCCACTCGCGATGGCCGCAAAGCTGGGCGATCGGGTGCGCCTCGGCAAGCGCGCGATCGGCATCGCGCTGTCCGACGCGGGGGGGACCGTGACGTGCAGCGACGGCAGCGTCTATTCCGGCCGCTTCCTGATCTGCACCATTCCCTTTTCCATGCTGCGCGAGGTCGAGATCACGGGCAGCCCCAATCCGATCGCGCGGCAGGCGATTACGACCATGCCTTATGCGAACACCGCACGGCTCTACGTCACCGTCGAGCGCCCCTTCTGGAAGGAGGACGGCTTGCCGCCATCGATCTCCAGCGACGGACCAATGGGCATGTTCTGGGCGATCGACAATCACGGCGGGGAGGGCGCGCACCGCGGCATGTTCGTCCTTGTCGGGCGCACGGCGCAGGCGGTTTCGGCACTGGACCGCGCGGAGGCGGAGGCGATGCTGCTAGGCGAACTCGCCCGTCTGCGCCCTGCGTCCAAGGGTGCGATCCGGGTTGCGACATGGAAGGACTGGCTGCGCGATCCGTTGCAGCGCGGCTGCGGATTCAGCCTCGCGCCGGGTCAGGTCAACGGCTTCGCCCGCGACATGATCAAGCCGTGGCAGGTGATGCACTTTGCCGGCGAACATACCCGACGGACCGATTTTGGCATGGAATCGGCGATGGAAAGCGCCGAACGTGCCGCGATCGAGGTCCTCGAGCGCACCGCTTGATCGCGCTGACGCTCGACGAGGAGCCATATGCGACCAATATCTGACGAGGGGCGGGCATGAAGTTTCGACGGATCGCGGTCATGATGGCAGGCATGGCGGCAATAGCAGCGCCGGCAGCCGAGCCGCTTGCCCCCGATTATGCGCAGGGCCGCTACTGGAGCGCGGTGAATAGCCTGCCGCAGGGCGTCGCGCCGAACACCGCCCTACGCGGCGTCGATGTCTTCTGGATCCATCCGACCACGACCCGCTCGACGACCGACTACAACCATGATCCGCTTGATCCGACCGTCCTGAAATGGACGGAGGAGAGCGCCGTTCAGCGGCAGGCGAGCGCCTTTTCCGCTTGCTGCCGCATTTTCGCGCCGCGCTACCGGGCGGCGACCACGAAGGCGCTGATGGACCCGACGCGCCGCGAGGCCGCCTTTGCATTGGCCTATTCCGATATCGAGCGAGCGTTCGACTGGTATCTGGCGCATGAGAACAAGGGGCGACCTTTCATCATCGCAGGGCACAGCCAGGGTGGAGCTCACAGCGCGTCGCTGCTTGAGAAGAGGATCAAGGGAACCGCGCTGCAAGGGCAACTGGTTGCGGTCTATATCATCGGCATCAACCTGATGGACGGTGATCTCGCCCCGCGCTTCGCTGGCGTTCCGCTGTGCTCGGAACCGGCGCAGACGGGGTGCTTCGTCCAGTGGAACTCGATCCTCGCGGAAAGCGACGTGGCGCCGACCCTCAAGGCCTATGCCGCAGCCTTCGCCGCGCAGAATGGGGGCCGGGTTGGGGGGAGCCCCCTATGCGTGAACCCGGTCACCTTCGACCGGCGTCGCCCGGTCTCGCCAGCGGCCGAAGCGAAGGGGGCGGTCGTCGGCAACCCCGGCTTCGGCGCGATGGGGCCTCTCAGGGCGGGAGCCGTCGCCGCCGAATGCCGGGATGGCCTGCTGATCGTGCGGCCTGCGGCCGAACTGGCGCTCAAGCCGCTGCCGGGAGGATCGATGCATTTTCACGATGTCGGCCTGTTCTGGGCCGACCTTTCCGCCAATGCCGCGCTTCGCGCCCGCACCTGGCTCAAGACGCATAAGCGCCATTAACTCATGGAAGCAAAATCGATGCTGAAACTCATTGCCCCTCTTCTCGCTCTCGCTGCGCTATCGGCGCCGGCACAGGCGCAGGATGCCGCTGCGGGCAAGCGCGCCTTCCTCAAATGCGCCGCGTGCCATTCGATCAAGCCGGGCGATCCGAACAAGATCGGCCCAAATCTGTCGGGGGTGGTCGGTCGCAAGGCGGGTTCCGCGACGGGCTTCCGCTATTCGGCGGCGATGAAGGCAAAGGGCGCCGGAATTACATGGGATGCCGCGACGCTCGACAAATGGCTGACCCGTCCGTCGGCGGTTATCCCCGGCACCTCGATGGCCTTTGGCGGCATTCCCAATCCCGCCGAGCGCGCGGCGCTCATCGCCTATCTCAAAAAGCCGCAACCCTGATGGACCGCATGATGATCGACCGTCGCAACCTTCTGGTCGGTGCCGGGGCGCTCTTTGCGGCTGCCCCACTTTGCGCCTCTGCCAATAAGCCCGTCGCGGAGCGCCGGTTCACGCTGAGTGGGCCGGGGGGGCGCGAGATCAGCGTCAGCGAGTGGAGACCGCAGCGACGCGTCAAGGCGCTGGTGCTGTTCAGTCATGGGGCAGCCTCGTCACCCCGCTTCTACGAGGCGCTGTTCGCGCCCTGGCTCGACGCCGGCTTTCACATTCTGGCACCGCTGCATGTCGATTCCACGGAGCATCCAAGGCTCAAGGATTTTCCGGGTCTGGCCAGCTGGAAGGCCAGGATCGAGGATATGCGGGCGCTGTCAGCCCATGTCGGAGATCGCCCCTGGATCGCAGCGGGACACTCCTATGGCGGGCTCGTCGCGCTGACCATGGGCGGTGCGGCGGCCATTCCGCCCGCGGGGATCGACGGACCCTTGTCCGATCCCAAGGCCCGCGCCGTCGTCGCCTTCAGTCCGCCAGCGCCGATTCCGGTGCTCTGCACGGCCGAGGGCTACGGCAAGCTTGCGGTTCCTGCGCTGATCCAGACGGGAACGAAGGACATCGTACCGGGTATCACGAGCATCGACGGCGAGGGCTGGCGCAGCCATCTCGTGCCTTATGAGGCGGCTGCGCCGGGCGGCGACCGCTATGGCCTGGTGCTGGAAGGCGTCGATCATTATTTTGGCGGCGCGATCTGCCGATACGATCTTCCGGGACCCAGGCAGGTCGAGCGGCTTGCCGATGCGGCGAGTATTTCAGCGCTGTTCATCGATGCCCATGGCCGCCGCGATCCTACGGCTGCGCGGCGCCTGAACGCGCTAGTGACCGATGCGCTGCCGAGGCGGCTTCTTCATAAATAGGTCGGGATCCCCCTGACGAAAAAGGCCGCGCCGGGAATTGCTCCGGCGCGGCCTTTTTTGTGCCTCTGGTCTGCGATCAATCCTGCAGGGCGATGTCTGCAATGGTCTGGTTGAAACCCTCGGCGGTGTGCGCCTGTGCCGCTTCGTCGGCATCCTTCAGCTGGAGGTAGAAAAGGCGGCGCAGAAAGTCCTGCCGGCGGGCCTCGCGCTCTTCAAGCGCGGCCTGATCGAGTTCCAGCGTCTCGATCCCCGCGGCGAGATCGAGGCCGGACGCCTTGGCGACGCGTTCCGCGCTGTCGAGCCTGTCGCGGAGGACCGACAATTCGTTGGCCAGCGTCATGATCATGGCCATCGCCTGATCGAGGCCCGGTGTGTCGTAAAATTCGGGGCGCTTGCCACGGGCGTGGCGGATGACGTGGGGACGTTCCTGGGTCATGTCTTGGGCTCCGGTCATGCCGCCATTTTCCTGTCCATCGGCTTGCGGGCAATCAGCACTTCCCAGCCGCCGCCGGGGGCGAATTCGCCGGCGGTGAACTCGCGCTCGGCCACCGCTTCGCTCGCTTCCTGGCTATAGCCCTCGGCAGCCGCAGCAAATTCCATCACCGCCATGGGCGCGGTATCGAAGCGCACGTCGGCGCGGTCGAAGCCGGCCTTCTCGGCCAGCGCGAACTGGTCCATGTCGCGCATCGCGCCCCAGAAGGGCTCGTTATTATACCAGGTCTCGTTGTCGAGGATGAACTGGGTGAACGGGTCCATCAGATCGAACGGCGGGAGATCCGCGTGGATCATCAGGCCCCCCGGTGCGAGCACGCGATGCGCCTCGGCGAAGATTTTGGGCATGGCCTTGCCGGACGTTTCATGCAGCAGGATGTGGCTGACGACGAGGTCGAAATGGCCGTCGGGGAAGCTCGTCTCCTCCGCGTTCATTTGCGCATAGTTGACCTCGAGGCCCATCCCGGCCGCACGGGCATGGGCGTAGCGCACACACGGGCCTCCGACGTCGATGCCCCAGACCTCGGCCTCGGGGAAGAGCTCCTTATAGGGCAGGGTCGAGTGGCCGACCGTGCAGCCCATGTCGAGGATTCGGCGCGGCTTGAACTCGGGCATGTGGCGCTTGAGGTAGTTCACCACCGAGCGGCCCATGTCGTCATTGTTCGGGCCGGTGTAGCCCATCGCGTAAAGGTAGACGCCGCGATCATAGAGAGCGCCGACCGAGACATCGTCTTGGCAGACCTCGCTGCAATAGCCGCCGGGCATGCAGTGGATGTCGAGCGCAGTCACATAGCGCGGCGGCGTGAAGCCCTCGGGGATTACCAGCTGGGCCTTTGCGGCTGCGGACAGTTCGCGGGCTTTGGCGATAAGGTCGGGCAGCTGGCGATCGATCGAACCGTTGACCGACTCCCATAGCAATTCCTGGGCTATGCGGTTCGCGGCGGCATAATGCTGGAAATAGATATCCTCGACCATGCCGCTGCGAATGTCGCGGCGATCGGCGGGCGGGCGGCCGTGCGTCCTCTCGAACTTTTTGGCGACGCGCGTCTGATAGACCGGGGTCAGGCCGGGCAGCAGGGTGGACTGAATGAAGCCCTTGAAGCTCTTGGCGAACTCCTGCCGCGCCGCTTCGTCTGCGGTGGCCTTGGGCAGGATCGGATGATCTGCCTGCTGGAATGTATTGAGCATGGAGGCGACTCCGTCTGGATCCTTTGCGCACAGGGAACATGGCGCCTCTTGACACCTTGCGGCAAGGCTTGCCTCGAATGGCTGTCCGCGTGGCGGATAGCATGGGGCCGGACGCTGCGGATGATTTGATATCGCGCGACTTTGACCATAGAGATTCCCCCCAACCCCGAGGAATGGGTGCCGATGGACGATCATAATTTCTCACGCCGCGAAAGCCTTGGTCTGGCCGCCCTGATGGCCGGCATGGTCGGCATGCCCGCCGCTGCGGGCGCCGCCGCGACGAAGGGTGCAAAGCCCGGTGGCAAGCCGAAGATCGACTTCATCACGAAGATCGACTTCAAGGATCCGAAATGGACGCGCGACACCTATGCGCGGATCGATGCCGACATCGATCCGACCAAGGAGAAATGCGGCTGGATCAAAGGCAAGGCCTATGGCGTTCGTCCAAACGAAAAGGTCCGGCCGCTGTTCGGAGTCGAGGGTTTCAGCTTCGTCCGCGTGAAGCGGCTCGAGGACGGCTCCTACCGCCGCATGCTGCGCGAGATCGTGTTCTACCGGAACCTGGAAACCGGCGAGATCATGAAGGAGTGGGACAATCCCTACACCAACGAACGGGTGACGGTGGTACCGATCGCCAACGATCCGTTCAACTTCACGATCAGCGAGTTCCAGCCCGAAGCGCCGTCCTATGGCGGCTTGCAGAAGAGCGAGCCGAAGAAGATCCCCTTCCTGCAGGATTGGGAACATGGTCCCAACGGCACGATGATCCTGCACACCGGGATCGACATGCAATATCCCAATGCGCTGCAGCCCGACAAATGGGTACGCGAGAGTTCGGGCGTCATGAACCGCGTCTCGGAACACTTCATCTATGTGGTGAAGAAGGAAGACGTCGAGAATCCTTATCTGACGCATATTCCGCATATCGGCGCCTGGAGCCGGATCACCCCGTGGCTTCCCTGGATGCTGATGGGACAGGCGGAAGGCCATATCAGCTACTTCACCCACTTCCAGACTGCCGAGAATGGCGAGAAGGACCTGCCGGCCGATCTGGTTGCTGCCGCACGGGCGATGGACGAGAAATGGCTGCACTCGCCGACCGAAGATTACGGTCCGTCGCTGTCGAGCCTCGAAAATTACGCACGCGAGCAGAAGCCTGCCCCCGTGCCGGCCGGGTGGAGCCCGCCGAAGCCGCCGGCGCCGCCCGCGCCCTTCCCGGTGAAGGCGCCCGCGTGATCGACTATCGGGCGGCGCCCTCTCTTGCCATCCGACCAGGCCTCCGCGCGACCGTCCGTGTCGCGCGGAGGCCTTTCCGTTTATGCACACAGGGGGAATGGCCGCGATGGCGCATGGACTGACCATCGAAGGACGACGGGAACTGGCCGAGGGCTGGCCGATCATCCTGGCCGCGGCCCTCGCCATCGGCGTCGGCATCATGGGCATCGGTTTCTATTCGCTTGGCCTGTTCGTGCAGCCTCTCCAGGCCGAGTTCGGGTGGAGCCGCGCGGAGGTTTCAGGTGCCGCAGCCAGTCAGCAGTTCGGCATTTTTCTGTCCGCTCCGCTGGTCGGATGGTTGGCGGACCGCTGGGGGGCACGCCCGATCGCCATCGCCAGCTTCGTGGCGACGCCGCTGGCGCTGATCGCGCTGTCGCGGGTCGGCAATTCGATTGCCGTGTGGGATTCGCTGTGGCTGCTCGTGTCGCTGGCGGGGGCAGGGACCACCCCGGCCATCTGGGCGCGGATCGTCTCGCTGCGCTTCGATCATTCGCGGGGGCTGGCGCTCGGCCTGATGCTGATGGGCACCGGCACGGCGGCGATGCTGGCACCCGCGCTGTTGGGCCCGGTCTTCGCCGAGCAAGGGTGGCGAACGGCGGTACTCGTCATGGCAGGTGCGACGCTGCTGATCGGCCTACCGGCCAGCCTGATCGTCGGGACGGCGGACCGTCCATCCGCTGGCGAAAGGCTGCGCGGACGTTTCGAGACGAACCGTCAGACGCTGACGCTGCTCGCTATCGCCTTTCTGCTGGGACTGATCGTCGCCGGTCTTATCGTCCATCTCGTGCCGATGCTGGTCGATCGTGGCATGGCGCAGGCCGATGCAGCGCGCATGGCGGCCGCCGTCGGCGTCGCCGTCCTCGTTGCACGGCTGGTCGTCGGCTATCTGTTCGACCGCTTCCATGCGCCCTATGTCGCCGCGCTCTTCCTTCTGTCGCCGGTGATCGCCGCACTGCTCTTGCAGGCGGGAGGCCCGGTGCTGGTCGCGGCTCTGATGCTCGGGCTTGCCGCAGGCGCCGAGGTCGACATGCTCGCTTATTTTACCGGCCGCTATGCTGCTCTGCGAAACTATGGCGCGACCTATGGCGGGGTGCTGGGGCTGTTCTGCCTGGGGGCTGGGCTGGGGCCGATGCTGTTCGGCAAAGCCTATGATGCACTGGGTGGCTATGACGCAGCCCTGCTGATCTCTGCGGCGACCCTGCTCGTCGTGGTCGGGATGATTGCGACGCTCGGCCGCTACCGCGCTCCGGCCGACTGAAGCGGGGACTTCAAAGCCCCAACGCGCCGGGGTTCATCAGCCCCTGCGGATCCAACTCGCGCTTCACGGCGCCCAGTAGCGCTTTCGCCCGCTCTGACAGGCGCGACTGATAGGGATAGGCGCGGCCGACCTGGAAATGCCCGGCCCCGAAGCGTTGAAGCAGGGCGACAATGGTTTCCTTGACCTCGTCGGCATAGGCCTTGGCCTGGGCATTGGCCGGATAGTCCTTGATGCTCGCGATATGGTCTGCACCCAGCGTCGCCAGATGATAGTCGGTACGTGCATCAGGCCAGTAGAGCGCGATCTCGTAAAGGAAGCCCGATGGGCCGACGGGAGAGAACATCGTGCCGGTCCAGACGCCGAGACGGTCCATCTCCGCCTTGCGCTCCGCCAGCAGGGTGTGGAAGGCATCGTTGAAGGCAACCGCCTGATCATGCGCCAGAACACCGTGGATCGGCACCCAGCGCTCACCGCCGGGGCCGAGGATATTGAACAGTGGCGCAAAGGGCACCGACCGGACGAAAGTCGGCACCGTATTCGCGATCTCGCGACCATGGGCGCTCACGATGCGCCGGAGCTGGACGGCCTTGTGGGCGGCATCCTGCGCGTCGAAGCCTTCGACGATGAAGTGACACATATATTGACCGGCGCGCATGGGGTTCTCGCCCGCCAGCGCCATCTTCACCAGGGTCGCAACGCCCTTCAGCTTGTCGGGCGCCTTCTGCATGACCTGAAGGGCGATCTTCAGCCGTGCGCTGATCCCTTCCTGCCGAGCGATCTGGCCCTGCGACAGTGCAAGGTCGAGGCCGAAATGGCTGTCGTCGAGGCGAGCCAGCTGCGCCTTGCGCACCCCGGCATGATAATCGGCGAAGCTGTCGAAGGCGAAGGAGACCGCCTCGGCATGCTGGAGGATCGGCAGCAAGGGCAGGCGGATCCGCGCTTTCACCCCGAACGCGCCGCAATCGCCGGTAAACAGGCCGGTGAGATCGGGGCCGTAATGGCGCATGGCGTCGCAGGCGTTGGTCGTCAACAGGTCGCCATTGGCGAGAACGACGTCGAATCCGATGACCGACTGAGCGGAAATGCCGTGAGCAGTGCTGCCGTGGCTGAGCGTATTCTGGCTCATCGATCCACCGACGGTGGCGGCAAGGCCGGAGAAGGGGCCCCAGAAGGGCGTGCGCAGCCCCTTCGTTTCGAGGGCCGCCTTGAGATTGGCCCAGGTCACGCCGGCGCCGACAGTCACGATGGCGTTGGGTTCGTCGATCGAAATGGCGTCGAGCGCGCCGGTGTCGATCAGCACATGGCCGCCCTCCGGGCGAATATAGCCGTCGGTATAGGAGGCGCCGCCGCCGCGCGGGATCATGGCCACGCCCGCAGCGGCGCAGAGACGGACCGCCTGTTGCAGCGCCTCGACTGTCGTTGGCCGCACGGCTGCGAGCGGCAGTCCGCCCGTGCGATAGACGTCATTGGCGAAATAGCGCAGCCTTTCTTCGCCGGTCTCCACCGCATCGGCGCCCAGCGCCTGCCTGAGAGAGTCGATGAGATCGGTCATTGCCTAGAGCCCCGCGCTTCGTGCCTTCGCCGCCGTCATGCCATGCGACCCGTGGCAGCGGAACCGGCGCGGCATTCTATCCGGTCTGCGAACAGATGTGCCTGCGGGGATGAGGAGCGCCGAGGCTGCCGCATCATGCCGTCGATCGCTACCGCAGGAATCATGATGACGACCGCAGCAGAGACAATCACGCTGACTATCGAGCATGCAACGCCCGAGGCGCTTGCACCGTTCGGGCAGGTGATCGGCCGCGTCCCTCATGTTTCGCCGGTCTCGGTCGATTTCTACAAGGGCGCGGTGAAGATGAGCTATCCGGCGCGCTTCTCCTGCGAGCATCCGGTGGAGATCACCGTCGCGCACATGGACCGCCGTCCGGGCGAGGTCCGTTACATGGAGCGGCATTTCCAGCATACGCAGGTGTTCATTCCACTGGCCGGAAAGCCTTTCGTGGCGGTGATGGCGCCGCCGTCTGCAGGCGAGTTGCCGGCACTCGACCAGGTCCGCGCGTTTCTTTTCGACGGCAGCGCGGGCTTCTCGCTGCATCTCGGCACGTGGCACGAGTTTCCTTTTGCGGTAGAAGACGGGACCGACCTCGTCGTGATCCTTTCGAGCCAGACGGGCTATGATCTGAAAGGCAAGGACGCGGTGACCGAGGAGGCCCACGGACCCGACCTCGACAAGAAGGACATCGTGGCGCGCACGGGCCACGTCTTCCGTTTCGACATTCCGGAGTAGACCGATGGCAGAACGCGTAAATCTCGACCGCAAGGTCTTTCCCAAGGGCAGCCAGCCTGTCGTCTTCGGCGACCAGACGACCGACGCGCTGGCCGGCATGGTGCTGGCTCTGCTTGGCGAGGTCGTGGTTCTGAAGGACCGGCTCGACGCCAATGAGCGGCTGCTGAAGGCGGCGGGGCTGCATGGTCCCGCAGATATCGATGCTTTCTCGCCCGACGCCGAGGTGCGCGCACATCGCGGCGCCTATCGACAGGCGATCTACGACCGTGTGCTGGGCATCGCACGTGACCGGCTGCTGCCGGAAGCGCTCGCCGAACAACAGGCCTATGAGGGCGAAGTCGCCCGCGTCGCCGCCGACTGATCTTCAAAGGAACGATCCCATGTCCGAGATGAACCATCAGCACTTCGGCCACGCGGTGATGCCGCAGGCCACCCATGACGAGCAGGCGATGGAGGATCACTTCCTCGCCATGCGCATGTGGACCAACCGCAATCTCGACCCGCTCGACCGTCGTCTGCTCGACGAAGTGATCGTGCCGCAGATTACTGCGAAGACCGGCGCCACGCCGAAGGCAAGCGCGCAGGTCCGCCAGGCGCTCGAGGCACATCCCCTGCACCAGCTCTGGCTGACGCTCTCCCTGTTCTACCAGGATCGCATCTGGCAGGTGCTCGACGGTGCGATCGATCGCCAGTTCGACGAACTCGCCGCCAAGGTCGAAGCACAGGTCGCGACGCCCAAGGGCAGCCTGCGCCTGAACCCCGACCTGGAAATCCCGCGCTACATTGCCGCGATCGACCATCACCGCATGCCGGGCAGCTATACAGTCGATACGGCTGACAAGGATTTCCGCGCCGGTGCGCTGTACGATCGCTTCGCCTCGACCTATCTGCGTAACCTCAACGGCGGATGGAAGAATGACGGGCGCGGCCACACGCTGGCCAGCCACGTCCATGATTTCTATCCGGATCTTAAACCACGCCGCATCCTCGATCTTGGCTGCTCGGTCGGGCATTCCACTGTCGCCATCGCCCAGGCTTTCCCGGACGCCGAGGTCTATGCGATCGATGTCGGCGCGCCGATGCTGCGCTATGGCCATGCCCGCGCCGAAGCGATGGGCGTCGCCATCCACTTCAGCCAGCAAAATGCCGAAGCCACCGATTTCGAGGATGGCATGTTCGACCTCGTCACCTCGTCCGCGCTGATGCACGAGACGTCGGCCAAGGGCATGCGCGCGATCATGAAGGAATGCTTCCGCCTGCTCCGGCCAGGTGGCGTCATGTGCCATGTCGACGTGCCGCCCCGGCACGAGCATCTGTCGCTGTGGGATCAGATGCGCTGCGACTTCGAAAGCCATTACAACAACGAACCTTTCATGACCTCGCTGGCGCGCACCGACTGGGTGCAGGTCGCCGAAAAGGCGGGGTTCGAGCGAGATGCTGTCGCTGCCGGCTATCGCAAGGGCACCTTCTTCCTGAAGCCTGAACGATCCGACTTCTTCACCGAAGGAGACCCCAACGGCCGGACGCTGCTCGGCTCCTGGTATGCCTGTTCTGCGGTAAAGTAACATGCCGGTAGAGATTAACGGCCTGCTCAACCACAATATTTCGAGCGAAACCCATCCGCTGCCGTTCGAAACCTTCGATCCCGAAGGCATCGCCCGCATGGCGCGGCTCCACGACGAATGGGGCTATGACAAGGTATTGGTCGCCAATGCGGCGTCGATGCCCGACAATTTCACCATCGCCGGCTATGTGGCCGCTCAGACCAAGCGCCTGGGCGTCATGCTGGCGCACCGGCCCGGATTCATCCCGCCGACCATGGCGGCTCGAATGCTCGCCACGCTCGACCGGCTGATGCCCGGCCGCGTCGGCGTCCATATCATCACGGCGGCGAGCGACGAGGAGACGCAGGCCGACGGCGACTATCTGAGCAAGGTCGAGCGTTATGACCGGGCCCGCGAATATATCGGTCTGCTCCGGCGGATGTGGACCGAGCAGGCACCGTTCAGCCATGAGGGAGACTGGTTCCGCTTCACCAACGGCTTTGCCGTGGTCAAGCCGACCGACACCGAAATCCCGGTCTATTTTGGTGGGATGAGCCCGGCTGCGCTCGCGGTCGCGGGCGAATGCTGCGATTGTTTCGCGACCCTGTCGGACACGGTCGAGGGTATGACCGAGGTGGTGGCGAAGGTCCGCGCCGAGGCCGCGCGCCACGGTCGTGATCCGCGCTTCCTGATGTCGATCCGCATCGTCATGGCCGATACCGAGGAAGCCGCCTGGGCGCGGGCCGACGCGATCCGCGATGCGGTGGCGGCGAACATGGGGAAGCTGGCGGTCAATGCACCCGCTGCCAAGGCCGACGGCTTCCGGAGAACCGAGGCGATCGCGGCGCGGGGCGACCGGCTGGAAAAATGCTTCTGGAACGGTATCAACCAGCTGCGCGGGGGACAGAGCAATTCGGGCGCGCTGGTCGGCACACCCGAACAACTGACCGATGCGCTGATGGATTATTACAAGGCTGGCGTGTCCGCCTTCATCCTGCGCGGCTTCGATCCGGTCGAGGATGTCGTACGCATCGGCCGAGACCTGATCCCGGCCTTCCGCGCTGCCGTGGCGCAGCATGATAGGGAGTTGGTGGCCTGACATGCTGATCGACACGATGACCGGCGCCGTGACCCGACGCGGCCTGCTCAGCGGTATGGGATTTGCCGCAGGAGCTGCCGTTCTCTCCGGGCCGGGGATCGCGTCTAGGGGCGGCGGCCCGGTCCGTCCGCTCGACATTCAGGATCCGCGCGACAATCTTTATGGCTTCGCCAAGATGTGGGGCACGATCGGCCCCAAGCCCGTCATCAGCGCCTATCAGGGCGTCCAATATGCCGTCGTGAAGGGCAAGCGCGCCAAGCCGCTGTTCGGCTTTCAGGGCTTCGCCAATATCCGCAACCTGATCCTGCCCGATGGCAGCGTGAAGGTCATGGGCAAGGAATGCGGCTATTTCACCGACCTCGCCAGCGGTGCGATCATCGACGTCTGGGACAATCCCTGGACCGGAGAGCGGGTCGAAACCTGGCCCTTCCTCAACGACAAGTTCCGGGGGACGCTGGGCCTCACGCGCAAGGTCTATGAGGTCAACGGCAGCAGGACCGTCAATAACGATGCCCAAGGCGGCAGCGACGCCGAGCCTTTCCGGCTGCCCTGGCAGGTGATCGGCGACCAATATCTTCTGGGCTGGGACTATGCCCATGAATATGTGAACCCGGTCACTCCCGAGGGCTGGCCGAAGGCGTCGTCGGGTCGAGTCGTCAACCCGTCCGAGCATTTCGTTCTCTATACACCGCGCGCCGAGATCGACGACCGCTCGGTGATGTCCGCGCGCTATCAGGGGGGCTTCATGCGGCAGGGGCCGTGGTGGCCGTGGATGAAGATGGGGCAGTCCGGCGTGGACGGCGTACTGATCGGTCGCATGCACTCCTACAAGATCACCGGCTCGCATGACGACATCCCGCGCGCCGTTCTCGACCGCGTCGTGAAGGATCGTCCCGATCTGCTCGACGACCCGACCGACGGACCGGACGCCGGCGTGGTGGACACGTTCGGCAAATATGCGCGGGACGTGCCGCCCGAGGTTCCCGGCTACAAAAAGCCCTGACCCGTCAGTCGCGGGCGACGCGCTCGATGAACGGCATGGCCTTGTCGAGCGCGCGCACCGGGCAGTCGAGCGGCATCATGTGGCCGCAGCGGTCGACCACCACCATATGCTTGTCCTTCGCGGCGGCAAGTTCAAAGGCCTTCGCCCCCTCGCGATCAAGCCGTGTTTCATGGTCGTCGGCCGACCAAAGGAGCAGCGTGGGGGCGGTGATTCTGGGCAGATCGTCCGGTGTCCGGCTCGTCGGCGTGGACCGGGCTGCTGCCATGGCGGCACCGGGACGCTGAAGGACGCGGTTGTTCAGCAGCGTCCATTCCTCGGCCAGCGCCGGCGTTACCACCGACATATCCGTCACATTGTGGAGCAATATCTGTCGCCAATATTCGGGCACATGGTAGCCCGGGTGGCGGGCATCATCCGCAAGGGCGTCCTTGAGGGTCTGCGGCAGGCCCGCCATGTCGAACTGCACCGGACCCACGGCGATATTGTTGAGGATGACGCCTGCCACGCGTTCAGGGTGCGCTGCCGCATAGGCCGCCGTGGGAACGCCGGCGCTCGACGTTCCGACGATGAGGAAGCGTTTCGCGCCGGCAATCTCGGCCAGTGCGTCGATGACACGAAAGCGGTGCTCGAGCGAATAGTCTGCCGCCGGATGCGGGCCGGATAGCCCCATGGGCGACTGGTCGTAGCGGATGACGGTGTAGCGCCCGCGTAGGCGCTTCGCCCATGCATCCCATTGCCGCAGGCTGGCGAAGGAGCCATGCAGCAGCAGGATGGCCGGTCCGCGTCCCTCGACGACATAGTGCACTGTCTCCCCGTCGATCTCCACGAAACGGGAGGCGGGCAAAGCGTAACGTGCCCTCAGTTCGGCGTCGGTCGGACTTGGAGGGCGATCGGGAACCGGGGCTTGGGCCGTCAGCGCGCTGAATGCCGCCAATGCGGTCCATAGTCGTCGCATCAGACCCGCTCCGCCGCCAGCTTCATGATCACATACCGACCGTTATAGTTGCAGGACGATCCCTCGGCGCGGATCAGATCGGCGTCGAACGTCAGTTGCGACAGGCCGAAAAATTCGTGCGAGGCGGTCGCTTCATGCTCGGGGTCCGCCTCATAGCCATAGCGCAGGCGCCAGGCGCCGTCCGGCAGACGCTCGAGCTTTTCCGCAAAACTCAGCGATCGTGAATTGCGCCCGCCGCTCGCGCCGCCCTTGGTCGACATGATCACGCCCGGTGCGGTATCGCCATGGACAACCTCCATGTCGGCGTCCCATTCGTAGAGCGTGGAACCGTCGGGGGCGAGGGTGGTGCCATGCAGCGCCCACTGCCCGTAAATGTCGGGGGATGTCGTCATTTCACGGTCCTGTCGAGCCATGTGCGCAAGTCGCGCGCGGTATCCCGGGGCAGTTCGAGCATCGGATAATGGCCGACGTCGGGATAGTGGATCACATCGACCTTCGCTCGCTCGAACTGGGAGACCGCCTTGGTCGCGAGATCCTTGGGCAGCACCGGATCGCGATCGCCCCACTGCAGCAGGATCGGCGCGGTGACTTGCGCCGCATCGCCCGCAGCGCCCTTGGCCCAGACGGCTTTCTTGTTGGCCTCCCAATATTCCTTCACCCGCGCGAAGCCGCCAGGGATCGTGTTGGTCTGGTAATACCAGTCGACCGTCTCATCGGTCAGGCGCTCGGGCCGCCCGTACAGTTCGGAAAGCGATTGGCGATAATAGGCGCGCGGATAATAATTCGGGACGAGCGTTTCGTGCGTCCAGATCATCGCCCACATCAGCCGGCTGAAATCGGTCGTTGGTGGCGCCTCCAGGGGGAGGGCGGAGAGCGCCAGCGCGGTCACCTGCTCGGGATGGCGGGCGGCATAGAGCGTGGAAATCGTCGCACCGCTCGACGTGCCGACTATCGCGAAGCGCTCGAGCCCCTTGGCCGCGACGACCTTCTCCAGCAGAGCCACCACTCCCGGCATGCCCGTCGAGGGAGCCGTATCCGTCGACAGCCCATAGGGTGGCCAGTCGAACCGAATGACCCGATATTTGTCCTTCAGCGCATCGGCCCAGCCATCCCACTCGCGCAGATTGGTCATCGAGCTGTGCAGCATGATCACCGCAGGCCCGTCGCGCGGACCTTCGTCGCGCATGTGAAGCGTAGCGGTGCCGATCTTCTCGAACGTCGATGGCGCCGTGGCCTGGGTCGCCCTGACATTCTCATAGGACGGATTCCACAGCCCCATCCGCATCGAACCGAGCACGGCCGCAATGGCGATGATGAGCAGACCGACAAGCTTGATCAGGCGTTTCATGGGTTCTCCTCGCCGGGCCGTGATGGGCAGCAGCCTATGGTGCAGCCGCCACAGCGCGATGCGCCTTTGGCGCCTGTCCGCAAGTCGGATAGACCGGCCGTCAGGCTGGCTCGTCTGTCACGGTCACAACAGCCTGCCACGGTAGAACCAAAGCCTGGGGGACAATGAGATGATCGACCGCCGCGACCTGCTCACCGGGCTGAGCGCAACCGGGGCACTGCTGATGGCCGGAAGGCCGGCGCTTGCGGCGGGTAATCCGCTCGACGTCACCAGCCCCGAAGGCCGGTTGCGCACCTTCATCATGATGCGCGGGGCGCTGGACGAGGGACTGATCACCAGCTGGGTCTCGGCGCGCTATTATGGCGTGGTCGAGGATCGCATGGATCCGCTGTTTGCGGTCGTGTCGGCGGTCTTCTCTCGCTACCGCCAGGTCGCCGATGGCTATGAGGCGGTCAACTTCGAACTGGCCTGGTTCACCGATCCTGTAACAGGCAAGGCTCTGGACCTCTGGAAGAACCCCTATACCGGAAAAGACTGCAAGGTACCGACCGGGGGATTGCCGCCGTCGAAAATCCGCTTCGGCAGGGATCTGTCTTTTCACATCGCGCGAGAGGTTCCGGGCCTGCAGATGGAGCACGATGTATTGCCGTTCGACGTCCGCGGCGACGATGTCTGGGTGACCGAACGATCGCGCACCGCGATGAGCTTCCCCGGTGCGCAGCGGCCTTTCCGCTATTCCGAAAGCAACACCTTCCACGCCAAACGGCACGACCTCATCCGCCCCGGCGCGACCCGCGTGACCAGCGAGGTGAGCTTCACCAATGTCTGCTCGTGGCGCCCATGGATGGAGATGGGCGACCGCCCCGGCCATCTCACCGCCACCGGCATAGGCCGTCAGAATGCGACGATGGAATCGCTCCCGCCTGCCTTTCTCGAGGCTACCGCCGCACGACGGCCGGACGTCTTGAAGGCTCCGGCAGCGGTTCTGCAGCCCTTGTGGGACGCCAGGGCCTAACTACCGGGGGCGCCGCTGGGCCAGGCCCGGCAGCGCCCGATTTCCTTAGACAGGCCGACGGCGCCCCATATTTCTCTCCGCCAGAGCATAGAGGCCGCTGGCAGCGATCACGCAGGGGATCACCACGAGGGCGATGGACCAGCCGACTTTGGCCGGATCGCCAAACCCACGCTCGGTAATGGTGGCCACGAGCAGGGGGCCGAGCGTCGCACCCAGCAGGGTGTTCAACACGAGCGTGAGCGAGATGGCACTGCCGCGCATGTTCGAGGGAACCAGCGTCTGCAGGGTGGCGAACATTACCGTTCCCACGCAGGCGAAGATCGCGTTGGAAGACGCCACGAGAATCGCCGCAAGGCGAGGATCTCCGGCGAGGACCGCCAGGCCCGAGGGGATCGCGCAAAGAGGCGCGAACCTGAGAATCACGAAGCGGGCTCCGTCGCGCCCCTGCCGCACCGCTCGGTCCAGCAGCCATCCGCCGAGCAGGGGACCCGTCGCCGAAAAGGCCATGGCGAAAGGTCCCAGCCATGCGCCGAGGAAGGCCGGACTGACGCCGTAGCCGCGCAGCAGCAATGTCGGTGTCCAGGCACCGGCGCCGTAAGCGGCCGTGAAGCAAATCGCGAAGCCGAGATAGAGCGGTAGCGTTACCCCGCGATGGGCCCATAGCCAGCGCAGTTCCGCAGCGCCCGCTATGCCTTTGGCCGATGCCGGGATTGCGGCGCCCTTTCGCTCGGGTTCTCGGGTCAGCAGCGCCAGCGCTGCCGCCACCCCGATCCCGCCCGCGCCGAACAGGACGAAGGCGATGCGCCACGGAGCGAGTGTCTCCAGCACGGGGAACCCTGCAAAAGCGCCTCGCGCGGCATGAGTAAGGACCAGACCCGTGAGCGTGATGGCCAGCCCGTTCGCGAGGCCCTGACCCATCATATAGAGACTGATCGGTCGCCCGCGACGGTCGGGCGGGAAGAGATCGGCGATGAGCGAGATGGCGCAGGGACCGAGTGCCGCTTCACCGAGACCGACCATCAGCCGCGCGGCGAAGAGCGAGCCGAAGCCCTGCGCCAGGCCGCTCCCGATCGTGGCGAGGCTCCAGAGGGCGATGCCGGCCGCGACCAGCCTCTTGCGCGAGACCCGGTCGGCGAGCAGTCCCATCGGCATGCCCATGACGGCATAGAAAAGCCCGAAAGCGAGCCCCTGAAGCAGGGCGACCTGCTCGTCGCCGATGCCGATGTCCTGTCGTACCGGGTCGACCACGATCGCCAGCACGCCGCGGTCGATGACCGAGAAAACGCCCGCGAGGAACAGCAGCCCGACCATCCCCCACGCGCGGGCGGGGGATGGCCAACGGGTCTCAGCGGCGGCGTTCACAACAGGCCCGCCGCACGGGCGCGGGTCTTGATGTAATCGCCGAGCCAGTCGAGATTGCGGAAGCGCAGGGTACCGCGCCCGACAGCGGTCGAGCTGTGTGCCATACCGGCGACGAGGCGCAGCGCCTTGGCCATGAGAAACACTTCCCCTGCGGCAATTTCTTCCGCCGTGAACGGACGAACCGACTGGTAGCCCGCTTCAAACGCGTCGCCATAGGCCGGGTCGAAACCGTAGAAGAGGTTGCCCCAGACGAAGTTCTTCACATCCTGCATGAGGAAATCCTCTCCCGCAGCGTCGAAGTCGAGAAGCGTGATTGCACCATCATCGGTGACGTGGACGTTCGACGGATGAAAATCGCGGTGGCACACGCCGAGCGGTATCTTGCCCGATGCCGCATATTCGTCGAGCCGTCGGTCGAGATTGGCCGCGATGACGGGATAATCGCGCAAATCGTCGGGTCGATCATAAACGAAGTCGATCAGCGCCGGCATGCAGATATTATAGTCCTTGGCCGTCTTCGTGCTGAACCTGTGCTCTGCCCCGGCCCAGTCAAATCCGGCCAGATGCATATGCGCGAATGCCGCGCCGATCCGGTGCGCAGTATCGGTCGAAAGCCGTTCGCCGAACTTTACACCCGGCGCCCAGTCGTACATCGCGACCGCGCGGACGCCTTCGGGGCTGTCCACCTTGAAATAGAGCGCACCATCCAACTGGGGCACCGCGACCGAAGCCGGGAAGCCCTGCCGGCGCAGATAGTCGAGGAAGCCCAGTTCATAAGCGACATCGTCGGGTTCTCGGTAAGTCTTGCGCCAAACGCGCAGCGCATATTTGGCCTGCGCGTCCTGGACGAGGTAGACGTCGTTCATGCCCCGATAGAGCAGGAAGCAGCTGACCTCGCCCACCACCGCATAGCGGGTACGGACTTGAGATGCGATCCAGTCCGGATGGAGGACCGAATGAGATACCCCAGCCTGGGGCAGGACGGCGTCAGTGGAGGAAAGAGCGTATTTCATGGGCCAGTATCTCCGGCGCGATATCGAAAATGTCGCGGTCGAGATCGGGCAGTTCCCGCACGACCGCATAAGGAAGGAGCCGGGCCGCCTCTAGCGAGACGGCACGCAGATCCTCGGCGGGTTGCAGGACCAGGACGGGGCAGGGGACCTGTGCGAGACGGGCAAAGTCCCATCCCCACACGCCCTTGTAAGCCCAGGTGAAACGATCGAGCACGGCAGCCTTGTCGGCAAAGTTCAGCACGGCCTTCGCCAGCGGCACCCGGCCGTCGCGCGACGCGACGACATAGGTCCACAGGCGCTGGAGCAGGTCGAGAACGACCTTGCCTTCCTCGTCCGGGGGCGGAAACGCCTCGGTCTCGGCCAGCTTCCTTGCGCGGGTGGGCGCATCGTACATCGGGATACCTGTCATCACCGCGCTGCGCACCCTGTCGGGGCGAAGAATGGCGAGTTCGGCTGCCAGCAGCGTGCCGGTGTGGAAACCGTAAAGATCCACATTGTCCAGCCCCAACGAATCCAGCGCGTCCGAGAATGCCTCCGCATAACCCGCCATGCCCGGCGGCGCAGGCGGAGCATCCGACATGCCATAACCGGGCGTGTCGAAGGCAAATATCCTGCGGTCGGTGGCGAGTTCGGCGATCAGCGGCTCATACTCGAAGCTTGAGGACGGATTCTGGTGCAGCATGACGAGCGCAGGCATGCCCGGCGCGATCTTTTCATCGTCCGGTCCTGCGGTGCGATAATGCATATGGCCAAACCGGCACGCGGTATAGCCACGCCGGATGAAGCGGGCGTTGGGCGGTTTCGAGGCGAAGGCGGACGTCATATGTCGGTTCGAAGGATGCCCGGTCTTCGAGTGGCAGCGCATCTCTTCGCGGCTTTGTCCGCTGTGCGGGCAGGATCGGCGTCTTGACCTGAAATCAACCCAAAAGAAAAGGGGCGACGCCGATGGCGCCGCCCCCGAGTATCGACCTCGATGGTCGGAGGGATCAGAACTTGTAGCTTCCGCGGATCCCGACCGTACGGAGCTCGGGCAGGCCCACGTTCAGATAGCCGAAGGCGGCACCCGACAGGGCAAAGCTCGGCTCCAGCAGGTTGTTCTGGGCGACGGCGGTATAGTCCTTGTTGTTGAACAGGTTGGTGACGAACGCCTCCAGCCCGAACTTGCCTTTGTTGAAACCGATGCGGCTGTTCACCTGCGTGCGGCTCTTGATCCAGGTGATGTTGGCTGCGTCGACGAACTGCCGCGACTTGTAGGAAAGGTCGGAGCGGACGAACCAGCCCATGTCTTCTGCAAGCTTGCCCGTATATTGCACGCCGATATTGGCGGAATATTTCGACGTCAGCGGCAGCTGGTTGCCCCTGAAGCCGTCGCCCGTCACACCGGTCAGCCGGGTGATCGACGGATCGGCGAAGGAGCGGATCGAGCTCTCGTTGACGGCGCCCGACGCGTTGATGGTGACGCCGTCAATCGGTTCCGCATTGATGTCGAGTTCGAAGCCCTTGACCCGCGTCTTGCCGGTGTTCGCGACGCCGCTGACGATCGAGGGCACGGCGTTGGGAACCGTGGTGTCGAGGAAGATGACCGAGCGGTTGTTATGCTGGTCGGTCCAGTCGGCGAGATAGGCTGCGGCGGTGACGTAGAGCCGCCCGTCGAGGAACTTGCCCTTGAGGCCAAGCTCATAGTTGGTGAGCTTCTCGGGGCGAACCACGACCCCAAGGCCGATGCTCTCCGCTGCCGCGAACTCGCCAGCCGTTCCCGACAGGAACGAGGTGTTGAACGAGCTTAGCGTGACGTTCGCCGCCTTCGACCAGGACGCGTAGACCATGACGTCCGGGTTGACGTCATAGTTGACGATGACGCGCGGCATGAAGTTGTCGAACGACTTGTTGAAGAAGGAGGTCAGCGGCGCGAACGTGCCGGCGGGCAAGCCGTAGGTGCTGGCTGCGGCGGCGCCGATCGTCAGCGGGCGGCCGCCGACATAGGCATAGACCTTGTCGCGCTGCCAGCGTCCTTCGGCGCTGATGTTGAGTGCTTCGGTGACATCATAGCTGACGCTGCCGAACACGCCCCAGGTTTCCGCGCGGCCCGGCGGCGTGAGCGTGCTGGTCGACCGTGCCCCGGCGAACTGCTCTTCGTTGAACACGCTCAGCAGCGCGCCTGCTGACTTGGTGTCGAGATAGCTGGCGCCGAGCATCGCCTTGATCGCACCACCTTTGTCATAGGATGCGCGAACTTCCTGCGAAAAGTCCTTGTTCTTGCGCTCGACGAGGAAGGGGAAGGTCCAGAAGGTTCGCAGGCCGTTGGCTGCCGTCGCGACAGGATTACGAAGCAGCGAGCTGTCGTAATTGTCGAGGTCGGCCATCTGCGAATAGAGCTCGTTATTGTAGCCCGTCAGCGACGACAGGGTGACACCGGTATCGCCGAGCTCATAATCGACGTTCAGGTGAAGATGGTAATATTCGCGGACGAGGCCGTAGCCGCGGGTGCCCTTTTTCGGGTTCGTGACGCGCTGCGTGGGATTGGCGAGAATGCGGGCGAGCAGAGCGTCTTCGACCGTGTTCTGCGCGGGGCTGAAGCCAGCTGGCAGCGAGGGGAGGGCGCCGCAGATGAACGGATTGGTGCCGTTAAGCGTGCAGTTGGCGAGGCTCGGTACGATCACCGTGCCGGCGGTGCTACCACTGCGGGCCGGAATGTTGACGCTGCCGTTGTTGGCGCGGATTTCGTAAGCGGACAGCATGCCCTGCGCCGACGGACCGTCATCATCCTCGGAATAGAGGCCCATGGCCTTGATCTTGAGCGAGTCCGACGGCGTAAGCTCGATCTGTAGCGTTCCGGTGCGGGTCTTCTGATCGCCGAGCGTCTCGTTCGGATTGGCGGCGTTCTTGTAGGAGCCGTCCTTCGAGAAGCTGCGTCCGGTAATACGGAAGCTGAGGATATCCGGCACGACCTGCCCTTCGAGCGCGACCGAAACGTCGTAGTTGCTGCGGGTGCCGCCCATCGCCGTGATCGAGCCGCCGAACTCCTTGCCCGGCGACTTCGTCACGACGTTGATCGCGCCGGCAAAAGCATTGCGACCGAAATAGGCGTTCTGCGGCCCTTTCAGCAGTTCGATCCGGGCCGGATCGATCACCGCATTGAGCGCGGTGGCAGAGGCGACCGGCACGCCGTCGATGAAGCTGGCGGTCAGCGTCGAGGTCGTGGTCGACGGCGTCATGCCGCGCAGCGAGATCTGCTGGAAAGACCGGTCGTTGCGGCCGGAATTGGTGTTGGATACGTTGATGCCGGGCGTGTTGAGCACGACGTCGTTGACGCTGGTGATGCCGCGCTGCTCGATGTCCTTGCTGGTCAGCGCCGAGATCGCGATCGGCGTGTCGAGCAGGCTTTCTTCGCGCTTGCGGGCCGTTACGACGATCACGCCGAAACCGCTATCGTCCGCCGCCGCCTGCGCTTCGGCCTCTGCCGCGAACGCAGGCGGCGGCGCAACAATCGCGGTGCCTGCCAAGGCAATCGACAACATGGTGAGCGAAGTGGACTTGACGTAGCGTTTCATGTTCTGCCCCCTATCCGACGCCGAATTATTTCGAAGTCGCAAGAATATCTTCCGGAAAATCCCGGCTGTTTCAGTGTTTGAAGCAGTTTATGGGCCGTCCAGCTGCGAGTAAGCCGGAAATTCGGCGAGCCTGCTTTCGGATTATGAGGCTTGATCCGATCCCCTCCATTCACAACGATCAGACTTGTGAGTATCCGCCAATCGGAGATTCTGCTATGGCCCGAGCGGCGGCGGCCATTGCGCGGCAACTTGGCTCCCGATCCGGGCGAGATCTTGCGGATGCCCGACCCGCAGGGGCCTCGACGGATGGGGAGATCGTCCGAATGTCTTTTACAGATCAATCACATGGCGCATCGGGCTTGACCAAGCCGGTCAAGGCCGGCTTCGCGTTGGGGCAGGTGGCGGGGCAGTTGTTCCGCGATGCGCCTTCTCTTCTGCTGCTCTTCTATCTGACGAATGTGATGGGCATTCCGCCTGCTATCGCCGGCGCCTCGATATTCGTGCCGAAGGTGGTCTTCGGCGTCATATTCGATCTGTGGATCGGCGTCGCCTCAGACCGCATGGCCACGCGCTTTCCCCGGCGCAGGTGGCTGCTCATCGGCGGGCTGGCGGCGCCCTTCGCGATGCTTGGGCCTTTCGCCGTGCCCGACGCCGCGCTGGCTATCCAGGTGGCTTGGGTCTTCGTGACCTTCAGTGCCTATATGGCGGTCTACTCGACCTTCTCGGTACCCTATCTCGCCCAGTTCACGGAAATGTCCTCCGATCCGGTCGAACGGACCGAGCTGATGGGCTGGAAGCACGGCTTCACCGGGCTGGGCGTCCTGCTTTCGTCTTCCTTTGCGCCGATGCTCGTCAATGCCCTTGGCATGGACCGGCAGGGGCATCTGATCACGATGGTCGTGCTCGGGCTGATTGCGATGAGCTGCCTGCTGGTGGCGTGGCGTTTCGCGGCGCGCATTCGCGAACCGCGCGGTGGCGCCAAGGCGTTCGCGCTGAAGGACCTGCCACGGGCCTTCGCCGATCGGCGCTTCGCGATATTGTGCCTGTCTGCGGTGGTGATGACGGTAGGGGCGGGGATTTCCTACGCCGGATTCCCGTTCTTCGTGAAATATGCGATGGCGCGGCCGGAACCGCTGCACGACATCGGCGTGATGTCGGCGATCATGGCGGTGGCGGTCATGGCGGGTTCGCCGCTGTGGGTGATGGTTGCGCGCCGAATCGGCAAGAAGCGGACCTATGTTATCGCGGCCAGCGGCCATGGCCTCATCACGCTTCTCTGGGGTCAGATGGCCGACGTTCCAATGCCGGTGGCATGGGCGTTGGCGGCCATGATGGCGGCGTGCAACGCCGGCTGGGGTACGATCGTGCTCTCGCTCCTGTCGGATTGCATCGCCCACGCCCGCGACGAGCATGACGAAAATCGTGCGGGCACCTATTCGGCGATCTGGTCGGTGATCGAGAAGGCGGGGATCGCCTTCGGCGGAACCCTGGTTGTGGGTGCGCTGCTATCCGCCTGGGGCTTCGACGCGACCGCCGCACGGGCGGGCATCGCGCAGTCTGCCGAGGCGATTACCGGCACGATCATGGCCTATTCGGTGGTACCTGGCGTAACCAAGCTGATCGCGGCGTTCATCATCTGGCGTTTCGTGCATGAAAAGCCGAAAGCGCCTGAGGGAGCATTGGCCCATGCCTGAGCCGCTCGGACTTTTGCTGATCGGCTGCGGCCGGATATCGGGCGCGCATCTGGCCGCGCTCTCAGGGCTCGAGAACGAGATCCGTCTCGTCGCCACCGTCGACAGCGACACGGCGGCGGCAGAGCGCGCGGCGGCGCCTTTCGCGGCCCTTGCCCTGACCGATGTTGCGCAGGCCCTGGCCCTGCCGCAGGTCGACGCGGTCCTGATCGCCAGCCCCAACGCCCTTCATGGGCCGCAGAGCCTGGCGGCACTGCAAGCCGGCAAGCATGTGCTTGTGGAAAAACCGCTGGCCGAAAGCGGGATGGAGGCACGGGCGCTGGCGACCGAAGCAGAGCGACGCGGGCTGGTGCTCGCCGCAGGGCATACCTATCGCCACAACGCTGCCGTTGCCACGCTCATCGATCGAATGCCGGAATGGGGCCCATTGCGGGCCGTTGAAGTGTCGTCCTGCGTGTTCTGGGACGGCCCCCAAGCGCCATGGTGGGCAGAACGCACAGCCGAGGAGGGGCTGATCCTCTCGCTGTTCGCGCCGCATTCGCTCGATTTCGTCCAGCTCGTCATGGGCCAGGATGATCCCCTCCGGGTGCAAGTGGAAGCCGCGCGCTGGCAGATGGGCTGGCAGGGCGAGGACGAGGCGATGATCCTGCTCGGTTACCCGGGTAGGCGCATGGCCAGCGTCCATATCTCCTACAACCAGCGCCGTGTGTTCGACCGCAAGGTGCTCCATTTCGCGCACGGCGTGGCCGAGATCGTGGATGGCGAAATCCTGAAATGGAATGGCGAGGTCCTGGTCGCGCCGCCGGCAGGAGTGCTGATCGAGCCGACAGCCATGGGTGGCCGAAAGCTCGGCCATTTCTTTGCACAGCAGCTGCGGGAATTCGCTGCTGCCGTCCGGCGGGAGCCGCATCGCTGCCCGACCGGCAAAGACGCCGCGCGCCTGATTGACCTGATTGACCGGGTCAAGGCGGCCGCGCGCGCCACGAGTGCCGACGCCGTCGATCCACCGCTCGGGGGATGATCATGCTGTTCCTGCTTGCGGCGCTGGCCGCCGATGCCCCGCCGGCCAACGGCTATGTTCCTCCCAAGCGGGCAGCGCCTGCGCCGCGCTTTCCGCCCGTCGTCGCCGGCGCGGCCTTTGCCGACTGCCGGGACTGCCCGGAGATGGTCGTAATCCCACCGGGCGAGTTCGTGATGGGATCGACGGCGGACGAGCGGCGCACCTTGGGCGTACTCGCGATGTTCGACCGGATGGAGGAACCGCGACACCGCGTCACCATAGGCTATCGCTACGCCGTCGGGCGCTATGCGGTCACGTTCGATGAATGGGATGCCTGCGTGGCCGATGGTGGCTGCAACGGCTATCGGGCCGACGATGCAGGGTGGGGGCGTGGCCGCCGCCCGGTGATCAACGTGAACTTTGCCGACGCGCAGGCTTATGCAAGCTGGCTGTCGCGGCGGACGGGCCAGCGCTATCGCCTGCTATCGGAAGCCGAGTGGGAATATGCCGGGCGGGCAGGCACCGATACATGGTATCCGTTTGGCAACGCGATCGACCCGTCCAGAGCCAATTACGGCAACCACCATGACCGCACGACGCCGGTTGGCTCCTATCCACCGAACCGCTTCGGCCTCCACGATATGACCGCGAATGTCGCGCAGTGGGTGGAGGACTGCCACCATGATGATTATGTCGGCGCACCGCTCGACGGGTCGGCGTGGATGGGTGGCCCCTGCACCTTGCGCAATGTGCGTGGCGGCGGTTGGAGCCTGTCCGGGTGGAGCGTACGTGTCGCCCAGCGGATCGGGGATCCGCCGGGCGCGCGCAACGATCATCTCGGCTTCCGCGTCGCCAGGGAGCTGCCGCAGGATTAGGCCGGAGGATCAGGGCTTGGTCTTCGCGAACGCCTCGATCAGGTCGAGCTTCTCCTTGAACGGATCGGCGCCGGCTTCGGCCGTGCCGTCAGGCTTGTGCTGCAGCAGAGCTTCGCCCTTGAGCTCATAGGCGGGCCAAAGCGGAAGCGACTGGCCGTTGGGATTCCCCGACTTCGCGAAGTTCACGACATAGGCATGGGCAAGAGCCGCGGCCTTGCGATCCTGCGCGGTGGTGGAGGGACCATAGCGGGCGTCGACGGTGTTGAAGAAGTAGGGAATGTCGGTCGCGTGTGGCGCCCCCGCCTTCCACTCGCCACGCTTGCTTTCCGCAACATAGCCGAAACGATAGACGAACGCTTGCTGCCCCGCCGCCAGTGCGTGGCGGGCGACGAAGCGGGCGGGCTCCGCCATATATTGGTCGCCCGTCAGATGGCGCATCGCGTCGCCGAACTCGGTGGTGCCGTCGGGATCATAGGCCTTGCGCAGAGCAGCCCCCCGCGCGCCGAAGCTTGCAAAGAGCGCATCCTTGTCCTTTGCGGCGGTGATCCCGCCATCGGCGCTGGTCATTCCGATCATCACAGGGACGGGTGCGATCCTCCCCGCGTCCATCAGCCTGTCACTCGGACCCGCGATCACCGAGCCCTCGGCCACCAGCCCACCGACATAGGTGGGCGGCGTGGCGAAGCGGTCCGCGAAGAGGTTGCTGCCCTGCACGGTCGGGGCGGGGAGGGCCCGGATCGCGGCGAGGCCTGTAGCCCCTCTGTCGGTCACACCCTGGCTTCGCGCGAAATCCACGCCGACCTGCTCGCCCTTTGCCATGGACGCGGTCGGAAGGAGTGACCGGCCGCCGCCCGACATGGCGATGGCGCCCTGGAACAGGCCGCGCGCCGAGGGCATGGTCATGAGGTTGATCACGGCCGTGCCGCCGGCGCTTTCGCCGATGATGGTTACCCTTGCCGGGTCGCCGCCGAAGCTGGCGATATTTTGCCTGACCCATTTGAGAGCCGCGACCATGTCCTCCATCGCGAAATTGCCGACCGGCTTGCCGGCCTCCGCCGTCAGCGCTGGATGGGAGAAAAAGCCAAAACGGCCAAGGCGATAGTTGAAGCTGACAAACACCACGCCATCCCGTGCGAAGGCCGAACCGTCGTAGATGGCTGGCGAGGTACCGCCGGTGACGAAGGCGCCGCCATGGATCCAAACAAGAACCGGCAGCTTGGCACCGGCCTTTACGGCGGCGGGCTTCCAGACGTTGAGATAGAGGCAGTCCTCGGCGGGCGTCGTGCGCAACGGAGCCTCATCGCGGGCGAAGGGGTTCTGCATGCAATCGTGCCCGAAGGCGGTCGCCTCGCGAACGCCCTGCCACGGCACCACTGGCTGGGGACTGCGCCAGCGCTTCTCGCCGAGCGGCGGCGCGGCATAGGGAATACCTCGGAAAATGACCACATCGCCTTCGAGCGAGCCTGCGACCTTTCCGCTCGTGGTAGGCGCCTCGGCTGATCGGGCATCGAGATTGGCGGGCAGGCCGAGCGCAGCGAGTGCGAGGACAAGTGTTTTCATCCGGAAATGCTCCCTTGCTGAAACGAAAGAGGGCCGGGCGCTTGCACGCCCGGCCCCATATTCTTCTGATCGATGGGCTGACCCTTTGGATCAGAAGGCCACCTTCATCTGAATGCCCGCCGTGCGCAGTTCCGGCAGGCCGACGAGGACTGCGGAGAAATTGCCGAGGCGCGACAGCGTCTGGTCGATGACGTAATTGTCGGCGATGCTCGTGTAGGTCTTGTTGTTGAACACGTTGTTTACGAAGACCTCGAAGCTGACCTTGCCCTTGCTGACGCCGGTGCGCAGGTTGAACAGGTGCAGGTCGGCGGTCCGCGTCGTGTTGGCTTGGTTCGACCACATGCCCGACTTGAAGTTCCAGTCGCCACGCAGGAACCAGCTGGCATCGTCGAACCCACGGAGATCGCCGGCAAACTGGACGCCGACATTGGCCGACCATTTCGAGGTGTTCGGCATTTCCTTGCCGGAATAGTCGAAGATACCCGTCAGCTTGCTGACCTGCGTGCTGCGGAAGTCCTTGATCTTGGTATCGGTATAGGCGCCTGCAGCGTCGATCGTGATGAGATCGCTCAGCTTGAGGCTGGTCTCGATCTCGAGACCCTTGATGTCGACGGTGCCCGAGTTCGAGAAACCGTTGACGAAGCTGGTCCCGGTCGCACTGCCTGCATCCGGAATGGTGAGCAGGATCGCGTTGATCTGGTTGCGCCACTGAGCAAAATAGGCGGCCGCGGTGTAGCGCAGCCTGCCGTCCAGTGCGCGGCCCTTGATGCCCGCCTCATAGTTGGTGATTTTCTCCGGGTCGACCGTCAGCGTCACGCCCGCGTCCACGGCGGCCTGCTGGACGCGCGCGGTCTGTGCGATGATGCTGCTGTTGAACTGCGACGGGTTCACGCCTTTCGAGAAGGAGGCGTAGATCATCGTGCTGGGCGTCGCCTGCCAGTTCGCGATCACGCGGGGCAGGAAGTTCTTGAACTTCTTCTTCGCGAGCAGCTGGCCTGGCGCATAGGTCCCAGCAGGAACGAACGCACTGCTCGCAACGACTTGGCCGGTCGGCGCCGCATGCGCCTCGAGCGTGTCGATCTGATAACGGCCTTCGACGCTGAGCGACAGTGTGTCGGTGAAGTCGTAGGTCAGGCCGTAGAAAGCGCCGATCGTCTTGTTGATGTTCTTGCCGCCTGGAGTAAGCACGGCTTGCGTCAACGCGCCGATACCGCCGCCCTGGCCCTGAATCAGATAGGCATTGAGATAGCTGACGCCGACGACGCCCCGAAGCGCGCCGGTGTCGAGCGAGAGGCGTCCTTCGGCCGAATAGTCGCGGGTGCGGCGCTCGATCAGGAAGGGGAAATCGAAATAGCCGCGAGGATTGGTCGTCGACGCGATGGCACTGGTGTCATTGCCGTCGAGGTCGATCATCGTCGTCCATTCCTCGTAATTGTAACCGGCGAGGACCGACGCGCTCAAAATGTCGCTGAGTTCATAATCGATGGCCGCGTGCAGATGATGATAGTTGCGCAGCAAGCCATAGCCGTCGACGCCATCCTTGGCAGGCACGGTGCGGCGCTGCGGGATGGCCAGGAAATTGCTCGTGATGGAATCGTTGACCGTGTTCGCCGACACAGGGTTAACGAGGCCGGGGAGCGTGCCGCAGATGAACGGGTTGCTGGTCGCCGTGCCGAAACCCTGCACGCCGACGCTGTTGCCGGTGAGCGTGCAGTTGGACTGGCTCTTGTACAACACATTGCCCGCCGCATCCTTGATGTCATAGGCGAGCAGGCGGGTCTGCGCGGATGGACCGTCCTTGTCCTGCGAGACGAGGCCGAACGCCTTGATCGTCAGCTTTTCGGTCGGTTTGGCGACGATCAGCAGCGAACCGCTGTTGGTCGACTGGTCGCCCAGCGTGCTGCCGTCCGCAGCGTTTTTCCAAGAACCGCTCTTCGAGAACCGCTCGCCGCTCAGGCGGAAAGTCAGCGCGTCGCCGATGATCGAACCCTCGACCTCGCCGCGCAGACGATAATTGTCACGCGTACCGACCATGCCGGTCAGTTCGCCCGCCCATTCGCCCGACGGGGTCTTGTTCACGACGTTGATCGCGCCGGCAAAGGTGTTGCGGCCGAAATAGGCGCTCTGCGGGCCCTTCAGTATCTCGATCCGCTCGGGAGCCGAGATGGCGGTGAAAGCCGAAGGGGACGATACCGCGACACCATCGATGAACAGCGACGTCGTGGTGGCCAGCGTCGTCGACGGCGTGAAGCCGCGCAGCACGATCTGCTGGAAAGAGCGGTCGGCATGGCCGGAGGAGTTGTTGTTGATGTTCAGCGCCGGGGTCGACGAAGCCAGGTCCTGCATCGAGACGACGCCGCGCTTCTCCAGCGTCTCCGACGTCAGTGCGGTCACGGTGACCGGGACCTTGAGCAGGTTTTCCTCGCGCTTACGCGCCGTAACCACGATCTCGCCCGCCACCTGCGGAGCGTCCGCTTCTGCGGCACCCTGGGCATGAGCCGGCATGGCGACGCTGAGCGCCGCCATCATCGAAATAGCCGAAACCGAAGCGACCGAACGCTTCAGGATAGCCTCCCTCATCATAATTCCCCTTCGTTGAAAGTCGGGCCGCGCCATCGCGCCCGGGTTCGTTCCTGCTGCGGCGCTTTCCGCGCTCTTGATCCGCTCGGGACGAGCGATGTCATCCGCTCGAGACGAACGGCTTCTTGTTCTCCAAAAAAGCAACGATTACTGTGGGTTGGTCGCCATATAGTCGAGCGTGTCGAAGCGCAGCTTCGTCCAGCTCTTCCGGTCGAATATCTCGGGGGTGTAGTCCTGCAGACCCTTGAGCGCCTTGACCGGTATGTCGTCCAGCGAGCGGACCTTTACACCGGCCGCTCGGCCATGCGTGCGGCCGGGCCGCGATCCCATGGCGAGCCATGGATGCCACGAGCCGAGATTCTGGAAATGGTGGAATGCGTCGGCCGAGCTCACGCTATCGTCGAACGCCTGGGCGACCGGGGCGCCCGTGGTCGAGACCGTGTCCCAATAGGCGATCGGGCCCGAGGAGAATTTCGGATATTTTTCCGGGCTGACCGGATTGGGTCGTGCCATGTCCGCCATGGCGCCCACGAACAACATGCCACCAAAAGCTTCCATCCGCATCGGCCTCGGGGTCAGCTCCGCACCCATGGCGACCATTCCATCAGGTCCATGGGTCACGGTGAAGGGGCCGCCGAGAAACTGGAACGGCTTGCGCACCTCACCCGTGATCGGGTTTTTCCATTCCTCGAGAACGTCATCCGTATCGAACGCGCAGTAGACGCCGCATTCGAAGGTCTTCGCCTGGTAGCGGTTGCCGGACAGCGGAGTCCATTCGTTAACGCTCAGATGGTTCAGCGTGAAGAAGGGCACCAGATTGCCGTCGCCGGTAAAACCATAGATGTTGAGCCGATAGAAGATGTTCACCGTCTCCTGCTCGCAGGATCCGGCGACGCGGGCCCGAACGCGGGCCCGGGTGGCGGGATCGGCCAGGCGCGCCATGGCCTCGGCATCCGAGATGGCTGGAGATACTGGTCGAGCCTGTTTGCCACCCGCAGCTTCGGCGAGCGAGGGAACGGCGGCCAGACCGGCCGCAAGCGGCAGAGCGGACATCAGGGAACGACGAGTCAGGTCAGCGGTCATCTGGCTAAGTCCCTCGATACGGCGCCGAAAAGCAGCTCTTATTTGTTATAGAATGACGACATTTGCGCGCCGGGGACTGACATAATGCGCCTCTGTCCGCCTGTCGGAACAGTTCGCCCTGATTCCGGCCGGCAGCGCGGTTCAGCGTCCGCCGGTAACGTCGAGCGTAGTCCCGGTGATATAGCTTGCCTCGTCGGATGACAGGAACAGCACGGCGTCCGCCACTTCGCGCGCCGTGCCCAGGCGGTGCAGGGGGGTCATCCGGATCGGCGAATATTCCAGACCGTCCTCATGCATCTTGCGGAGATAGGGGCCGGCCAGTTCGGTATCGATCGGTCCCGGCGCGACCGCATTGACGGTGATGCCGTCATCCGCGAGTTCGATCGCGAGCGCGCGTATAAAGCCGGTGACTCCCGCCTTCGCCGTCGAATAGGCGCTCGCCCCGACATGGAAGGCGTTCCACACGGTTCCGTTGCGCGCACCCGACGACAGACAGACGATGCGACCATAGCCCCGTTCCCGCATCCCGGGTACGAACGCTCGCGTGCACAGGAACATGGAACGCAGCGACAGGGTCATTGTGTGATCCCAGTCGGCGACCGTCAGGTCGGTGATCCGACCGCTGCGGCCGCCACCCACATTGTTCACGAGGATCGAGACCGGGCCGAGCGAGGCTGCCGCCTCGGCCAAATTCGCAACGCTCCGTTCGTCGGTGACATCGCACGCCACCGCCAGGCATGGGCGACCGGCATCGTGCAGCAGGGCATCGACGTCCGCCAGACGCGCTTCATCGCGCTCGGCAAGCACGACCTGCGCGCCTTCCTCGGCCAGGCGAAGCGCGGTTGCCTTGCCGATGCCCAGGCCAGCGCCCGTCACGACCGCCACCCGTCCGGCGAGCCTCATCAGGCCGCGAGCCCCCGGAGAAAGGCGATCGCCTCGTCTTCGCCGACGACATCGGCATATTTGGCGTTCATGTCGAACAGATTGGCCTCGTGCGGGGCCGCATGGCGGTCGCCGCAGGCCTCGGCAATCACGGCGGTCCGGAAACCGTGGCTCATCGCATCCACGCACGAGGCGCGGACGCAGCCGGACGTCGTCAGGCCGGTGAGCAGGACCGAGTCGACGCCCATTGCGGTGAGGGTGGAGGCGAGTGAGGTCCCAAAGAAGGCGCTGGGATATTGCTTCGATATGACGAGTTCGTCTTCGAACGGCTCCAGCCCGGGGCCCCAGGCTCCCATAGGATGGCCTTTGACGAAATTCTTGAGCGGCGCAGCCTTCTCGAAGAAGCGGCCGCCATCGATCGCCATGGGGTGATAGACTACGTTGGTCAGAATGACCGGAACGCCGGCCGCACGCGCTGCCGCGCGGACCCGCAGCGCCGAGGCGATCGCATCTTCGACACCCGCATAGAGCTCGCAGCCCGGGTCGAAATAGCCCATGCAGAAGTCGATCAGGATCAGGGCCGGGCGGCGCCCGAAACCCACGCGACGGTCATAGGCTTTCTTGTAATTCGCCAGCAGGTCGTCGTTGTCGCTCATGCTTCGCTCTCCTCGGGGTAGAGCCATGGCTGAAGGGCGCGCTGGCCCGCTTCGAAGCTTGCGATGTCGTCGGCGAAGCGGGCGAGGACGAGGTCTGTCTCGTCCCAGCCATTGAGCAGAGCGAGGCGCCTTTCGGGCGCGATCGCGAAGTCTATGGGCGCGCGGTCGCCGACGCTTACGGTCTGTGTCTCGAGATCGACGGTGAACCGGAGACCCGCCGCCGCAGAGGCGAGCATTTCACCGACAATCTCTGAAGGCAGGATTATCGGGACGATGCCGTTGCGCAGACAGTTATTGTGGAAAATCTCGCCGAGGGCGGGGGCGATAACCGCGCGAACACCGAGCCCATGGAGCGCCCAGACCGCCTGTTCGCGGCTCGAGCCGGAACCGAAATTCGCGCCGGCCACGATCACCGGCGGATTGCGGAAGGGGTCGCTGTTGAGAACATAGCCCGCAACCTCGCTGCCATCGGGATGATAGCGACGATCGTGGAAGGCGTGCTGGCCGAGCCCCTCTCTGGCGGTAAGCAGCAGGAAGCGGGCCGGAAAGATGATATCGGTGTCGATATTCTCTTCCGGCATCGCCGCGGCATGGCCGGTCACGGTCGTGAAGGGCGTCATGCGATATAATCCCGTGCATCGGCAATTCGGCCCGCGATGGCGGCAGCGGCGGCCATCGCGGGGCTCATGAGATGCGTCCGCCCGCCTGCGCCTTGGCGGCCTTCGAAGTTGCGATTGCTGGTGGAGGCGCAGCGGTCGCCCGGAGACAGACGGTCGTCGTTCATTGCGACGCACATCGAACAGCCGGCAAAGCGCCATTCGAATCCCGCATCCATCAGGATCCGGTCGAGCCCTTCGCGCTCGGCCGCGGCGCGCGTCGCCATGCTTCCCGGCACGACGATGGCCTTCACGCCGGGGGCGATCTTGCGGCCCAGCGCGATCGCGGCAGCGGCGCGGAGATCCTCGATCCGGCCATTGGTGCAGGATCCGATGAAGACATGGCTGATCGGGATTCCGAGCAGCGCCGCGCCAGGTTCGAGGCCCATATAGGCCAGCGCCTTTTCCGCCTCGCGTCGTTCGGCGGCATCCGCGATATGGGCGGGATCGGGCAGGCTGGCGTTGACCGGCAGGGTCTGGTTGGGGCTCGTACCCCAACTGACCTGGGGAATGATGGCGCCGAGGTCGAGGGTCACGACCCGGTCATAGGTCGCGCCCGGATCGCTGGGCAGCCTGTCCCAATAGGCGCAGGCCTGCGCGAAGCGCTCGCCCCGGGGCGCAAGCCGGCGCCCCTTGATGAAGGCATAGGTCGTCTCGTCGGGCGCGACGAGGCCGATGCGGCTGCCGGCCTCGATGGTCATGTTGCACAGGGTCATGCGCTCGGCCATCGACATGGCGGAAACAGCCGGGCCGACATATTCGACCGCATGGCCGACAGCGCCATTGGCGCCGATCCGGGCGATCAGGGCGAGGGCGATATCCTTGGCGAAGACCAGGGGATGGCGTTCGCCGACCAGTTCGACCTTCATCGTCTTCGCGCGGGTCTGGCGCAGCGCCTGTGCCGCCATCACGGTCGACTGCTCGCTCGCCCCAATGCCGAAGGCGAGCGCACCGAACGCACCATGGGTCGTGGTATGGCTGTCGCCGCAGACGATCGTCGTGCCGGGCAGGGTAAAGCCCGTTTCCGGCCCGATGACATGGACGATCCCCTGCTCGGGCCCGTCGACCGCTGCATAGGGCACACCAAATTCGCGGACATTGGCCTCGAGCTCGGCGATCTGCGATGCGGCCAGAGGGTCGTCGATGGAGTCCCGCTGGATGGTCGGTATCGCATGGTCGGCAACGGCCAGGTGCGTTTCCGGCCGCCGCAGTCTGCGCCCCTTGCTGCGCAGTGCGACGAAGGACTGCGGGCTCGACACTTCATGGACGATGTGGCGGTCGATATAGAGCAGGGCTTCGCCATCGCCGATCTCGGCGACGACATGGGAGTCCCACAACTTCTCGTAGAGCGTCCTGGCGGTCATCGCGCCTTGTCCCCGGCCAGCGGCACGCCCGCCTCCACATAGGTTTCGATCCAGCGCGCGAAGCGGTCGGGGACTTCGAGCGGCGGATAATGGCCGACGTCGGGCATCAACACCTTCGATATGGTGGCGTTCGACAGATAGCGGGTGATGGCTTTGACGGCGGCCTCGGGCAGCAACGGGTCGCCAGCGCCCCAGACGAGGAAGGTCGGCGTCTTGATCTTCGCCATTTCGATCGCGGCCTGCTTACCGTCACCGATCCGGGCGACCATCGCGATCGGATAGGGCTCGGGCGCGCGGCGGTTGAAGTCCCAATATTCCGCTCTCGTCCTTGCGCTGATCCGCGCGGGATCGCCCGAAAAAAAGGAGAGATATTGGTTCCAGAAGTCGAGGTCCTGATAGCCGGTTTTCCGCACGCGGTCCTGCGCGGCAAGGAAGGCCGGCGTCTGGACCATGTGGCTGGTGTCGACGGGGTCCGACGGCGTGTTGGACAGGATCAGCCGCTCGACCATTTCGGGGCGCTTGGCCGCGAGGTACATCGCCATCGTCCCGCCGCTCGATACACCCACGGCAGCGGCGAGGCGCTTCACGCCCAGCTGCTCGAGCAGACCCTCGGTAACCTCGACCGGCTTCACACTGCGCGCCGCCTCGTCTGTCGCCGGGGAGGACAGGCCGTAGCCGGGTATGTCGAAGCGGATGATCCGGTAGCGCTTCTTGAGCAGAACCGTGATCCGGTCCCAGGTGCGCAGGCTGCTTTGCGAACCGTGGATCAGCAGCAGGACCGGGGCGTTGCGTGGTCCTTCGTCCTTATAATGGATCTCCATGCCCTTTACCGTCATGTAGCGGCTCTGCCCGTCGCCATAGCGCGCGCGCAGTTGGTCAACCGTCAGCCGCGGCGTCTGCGGCGAATCGGGCGCGGTGGCGGCAAGCTGCGCCAGCCCCGGCGCGGCATGGGTCGATAGCGCTATGGCGGCCGCGCATATCAGCAGGTGCAGCGGTTTCATGACATCTCCGACGCAGGCGGTTAACATCAGGCAGTACCCCCCAGCTATCTGCCAATGGCGCATTTTCCGAAAGCCATGCATCTCTATCCGACTGGTGGTGAGCACCGGGCAGTGGATCGACAGGGCAGCGCAGCCTGTGGCGTCTGACAGGATGAACGGGCCTGAAGTGCGGCCACAATCCGGGGGTTAAGGGCAAGGCAGATGATGATCGACCGGCGCACATTCTCCCTGGGCGGGCTGGGCCTTGCAGCCCTCGCGGCTGTCCCTGCGCTTGGCGCCGACAGGCGCAAGGCAACTGCCCCGTCGGCTACCGGCTTGCGCAAGCCGGGACAAAGCGACGTGATCGTTCTGGGGGCGGGTGTGTCCGGCCTTCAGGCCGCCTGGATGCTCGAGCAGGAGGGCAAGAGCGTCACCATATTGGAAGCGCGCGAGCGGGTCGGTGGACGGATCTGGACGCTGCTCGACCAGCCCGGCTATCCCGAGATGGGCTTCAACTCGATGGCCGAGGGCTATGGCCGCGGGATAGACGCGGCCCATCGTGCAGGCGTGGCGCTGCAGGAAGTTGGCGCGCGCTATCGCTTTGGCGCGCCGCCGCTGCTGTGGATCAACGGCAAGCCGCTGACACGGGCGGAATGGGCCACTTTCCCGGGCAATCCCTTCCCCGAGAAATTCAAGATGCTCCTGCCCGGCGAACTCGTCGGAAAGATCGTCTCTGACAAGAACCGTCTCACCGACTGGACGAGTTGGCACGATCCGGCCAACGCCGCGCTCGACATCTCGCTGTACGACTATCTGAAGGCCCAGGGGCTGTCTGATGCAGCGATCCATCTGTGCCACGATCTGGCGCCCTATTATGGCATCGACGCCTGGGGCGTTTCGTCTCTGATGATGGAATATAATGACGGCTTCATCAAAGCCCAGATGGGGGCGGGGACGGGTTCGCTGTCGGTCAAGGGCGGCAATATCCACCTTGCTACGGGCATGGCGAAATTGCTCAAGGGCGACGTGCTGCTCGGGCGCGAGGCGGTAGCGATCGACCAGGATGCGACGGGCGTGACGGTGCATTGCGCCGATGGGTCGAGTTTCAGCGCCGCGCGGCTGATCTGCTCCTTGCCCTTCTCGGCGCTGCGCAACGTCAAGCTGCTGCCCGCCCTCGAAGGCGTGCAGGCGCGCGCCGTCGCCCAGCTCGGCTACCAGCCCATCTCGATGGTGTTCGTCACGGCGAACGCGCCCTTCTGGGAGGAGGACAAGCTCGCCCCCGGCATGTGGACCGACGGACTGCTCGGCAATGTGATGCCGCAACGCTATGGCGCAACGCCCGAGGAGGTCACGGGCTTCATCGTCCAGGCGCGCGGCAATCTCGCGCTCCACTGGGATCGCATGGGGCCGGAGATGGCAAAGGCAATGGTCGTGCGCCAGCTGGAGAAACTGCGTCCCGCCGCCAAGGGCAAGGTTGCAGCGCACAGCTATTTCAGCTGGGCGGGCGAACGCTTCAATGGTGGCGACGTGTCCTATTTCGGCCCGGGGCAGGTGAGCTGGGTTGACGAGATGATCCGTCCCGCCGGCCGCATGCATTTCTGCGGCGAACATACCGCACTCGCCGCGCGGGGCCTGGAAGGCGCGCTGGAGTCGGCCGAACGTGTCGCGTTGGAAGTTTTGACGGCCTAAAGAATTTGATCGGATAAGGCTGCCACCGGTGGCGAGAAGTCGAAGGTAAGTGACTGATGGAATATGATTATGTCCCGTTGCCGCAGCGCAATCCCCTGGTCTGGCCGAACGGCGCACGGGTTGCGCTGATCCTGACGTTCAATCTCGAAACCTGGGACCTGACCAAGGATACGGACAAGCCCTATTATGCAGGCGGACCGGCGATTCTGCCCGATGTGCTTCCGGGCAACACCCCCGACTTCCCCAATTTTACCTGGCGCGAATATGGCCAGCGCGTGGGCCTGTGGCGGCTGATCGACCTGTTCGACGAGCTGGGCGTCAAGGCGAGCTGCACGACCAATGCGGTCACCTTCGAACGGCGCAAGGCGATGACCGACGCCGTGCTCGAACGCGGCTGGGAATTGCTGACGCACAATTGGGAGCAGGGGGAACTACTTTCGAGCTTCGCCCATGAACCCGACAAAGAGCGCGACATCATCCTGCGCAGCCTCGACCAGTTCGAGAAGTTCACCGGGCGCAAGTCGAAGGGCTGGCTCTCCTCGTCGCTGCGCGGCACGCTGCAGACGGCGGACATCCTCGCCGAATATGGCTGCACCTTCTACTGCGACATCATGAACGACGATCAGCCCTATCTGCTGCGGACCCCGCACGGTCCGATCGTTTCGGTTCCCTATTCGAACGAGATCAATGACTTCACCTTCATCACTCGCAAAAATTATACGACCGACGAATATCGCGATGCGCTGATCGAAGAACTCGATGTACTCCACGCCGAGGGCGCGAAGACCGGCCGGATCATGAACCTCGGCCTTCACCCGCACGTGTCTGGCCGTGCGCATCGCATCCGCGCGCTGCGTGAGTTCATCGAGCATGCCAAGTCGCTGCCCGGCGTGTGGTGGGCGACCCGCGAGGAGATCGCGGACTGGTATCTCGCCAACCATGAGAGCCATATTCCCGGCCAGCTTCAGGGCGGCACCAAGTGAGCAAGCCCCGCACGATCCTGGTCGTCGGAGGCGGCGTGGCGGGCATGACCGCTTCGGCCGCGCTCGCCCAGCAGGGCTTCGAGGTGACGCTGCTTGAATCCGCTCCCCAGTTCGGGGAGATCGGCGCCGGGCTGACATTGACGCCCAATGCGATGAAGGGCCTCGACTTCATCGGTATCTGCGAGGAAGCGGCCGCGGTCGCGGTGGAACCGAGCCGCCAGCGCATCCAGCATTGGCAGGATGGACGGACGCTGGTCGCCATGGACCGCTCAACCCAGCGTGAAAAATATGGCGCGCCCTATATCACCGTGCATCGCGCCGACCTCCACGGCGTAATGACCCGCGCGGCCGAGCGGGCCGGAGTTCGGATGATCGCCGGGGCTCCGGTGATATCGAGCGAGGGGACGACGGTGACCCTGGCCGACGGACGGACTTTCGGCGCGGACGTGCTGGTCGGCGCCGATGGCGTGAAGAGCGTCATCCGCCAGCGCTTCGGCGACGACAGCCCGCACTTCACCGGCCATGTCGCTTGGCGCTGCCTGGTGCCGGTTACCGCAGACATACAGGATCTTTCCGACTTTCCGGGTGTCATCATCGGCCCCGGCGCGATGATGAACCGCTACAATGTACGCGGCAGCAAGGTGATGAACTTCGTGTTCTTCGCGCGGCAGGAGGGCTGGAACGAGGAAGGCTGGACGACCCCCGCAGATCCCGCCGAACTGCAGTCGATCTTCGGCCATTGGTGCGCCGATGCCCAGCGTTTGCTCAAGGCTGCGAACACGCAACCTCTGTTCAAATGGGCCATCAATGCCCGCAAGCCGATGCCGAGCTGGGTACTCGACGGCAATGTCACGCTGATCGGCGATGCGGCGCATGCGATGACGCCTTTCCTCGGTCATGGCGCGGCCTGTGGGATCGAGGATGCCGTGGTTCTGGCACGAGCGCTGGCGGCATCGGACAGTGCCGCCGAAGGTCTGGCGCGCTACGAGAAGGCCCGCCACGAACGCGCCACCTTCATCCAGCAGGAATCGAATGCCAATGCGGACCGCATGCAGGGGCAGGATACCGATCTGTTCGGACTCGGCGAAATGAAGGATGAGGAATCGCTCGGCTTGTTCACCTATGATCCGAGGACCGTCGAGATATGAGCGGCAGCCCGGTTCCTTTCGACGGCAACAGCATCGCTACCGAGACCGACGCCTTCCTCAAGGAAAGGCACAGGCTGCTGATCGGCGGCGACTGGGTGGACGGCTCGGGCGAGATGGAGACGCGCGACCCGGCGACGGGTCTGGTCCTCACGCGCTTCCACATCGGCGGGGCGGAAGAGGTCGACCGGGCAGTCAAGGCTGCGCGCGCCGCGTTCGAGGGTCCCTGGGGCCGGATGACGGTCGCCGAGCGCACTGCGCTGATGCACCGGCTCGCCCGGGTCATGGACAGCCATGCGACGCTGCTGACCGAACTCGACATCATCGACAACGGCATGCCGCGCTTCATCGCTGGCCTGACCACCGCCAACTGCGTCGAGATGATCGACTATTATGCCGGCGCGATCATGCGGATCGAGGGCACCACCACCGCCCCGCCGCGTCATATCGCGTCCGAGACTGAGGCGCTGACCTATACGCTGCGCGAGCCGATCGGCGTCGCGGGACAGATCATGCCGTGGAACGTGCCGCTGTCGACCGCGATCCTCAAGCTCGCGCCGGCGCTGGCCGCCGGCTGCACGGTTGTGGTGAAGCCTTCGGAGGAAACCCCTCTGTCCGCGCTCGCGCTTGGCCGGATGATCCTCGAAGCCGGCATTCCGGCGGGTGTGGTCAACATCGTCAATGGCGTGGGCGCGCAGGCCGGTCAGGCGCTGGCCGAGCATCCGGGTGTCGACAAGATCTCGTTCACCGGGTCGACCGCCACCGGCAGGCGGATCATCCAGGCCGCGCTCGGCAACCTGAAGAAGGTCAGCTTGGAACTGGGCGGCAAGAGCCCGGTGGTGGTGATGCCCGATGCCGACCTGTCGCTCGCCATACCCGGCGTGGCGATGGCGACCTTCTTCCTGCAGGGCCAGAATTGCATGGCCGGCACGCGCGTCTTTGCCCATGCCGCGGTCCATGACGCGCTGATGGAGGGCGTCGCTGCCTTCGCCGGCCAGATGAGGCTGGGCCACGGGCTCGATCCGGCGACAATGCAGGGACCGATGATCTCCGACGCGCACAGCGCCAAGGTCATGTCTTATATCGATCGCGCCAAGGCCGACGGGCTGACGCTGGTTGCGGGCGGCAACAAGCTCGATCGGCCCGGCAATTTCATTCAGCCGACCGTCTTCGCCGGTTGCGACAATGGCATGGCGCTGATGCGCGAGGAGATATTCGGCCCGGTCATGGCGGTGCAGAGGTTCGAGAGCGACGATCTCGACGCGATCGCGCGGTTCGCCAATGATACGCCCTATGGCCTGTCGGGCAGCGTGTGGACGCGCGATCTTTCCACCGCCCATCGCCTGGTGCGGCGGATCCGCGCGGGGCAGGTGTCGATCAACTGTCATGGTGCGGTGGGCACCAACATTCCGTTCGGGGGCTATGGCCAGTCGGGCTGGGGCCGCGAGTTCGGGCAGGAGGGGCTCGACGCCTATCTCGAGACCAAGGCTGTGACGGCGCGGCTCTGATTGCGTTGGTTGCGCCATGCTGTAAGGCATGACCCATGGCCCGCAAACGCTCCCGCTACGATTATGATGACGAGCCCGCTGCCGACGAGGCACCGAAGCCGGTCGTTCACTGCTGGCTGTGCGGTCGCCCCACCGGCAGCACGATCATCTGGCACCACCCGATCCCGAAGAGCCGGGGCGGGCGTGACGTGGTGCCGATGCATGGCATCTGCCAGCAGACGCTGACGGTGAACTTCACCAATTCCGAGCTTCAGCGCGCCGGCATGGATGTCCAGCAGCTGCTGGACAATCCGGCCGTGAAGAAGTTCGTCGACTGGGTCGCCAATAAGGATCCCGATTTCACCGCGACGATCGCGAAGAAGCAGCGCTGATCAGGCGCTGCCCATCGGAGCGTTGGACAGGTCGTAGCTGATAGCGGCTGCCGTCGCCTTCAGATCGTCGAGATAGGCCTCCAGCGCGGCCGACAGCTTCATCGCTGCGACGAAGAACACCATCGTCATGGCCGCTTCGAAATGGCCGTTGCGGAAGATCGGCACCGCGATCGACGAGGTCTTGCCCGGCGTCAGGTTGAAATGGTTGCGCCCCTGTACCGCATAGCCGTCCGCACGGATGCGATCGACATCGAGACTGACCTCGGCCGTGGCGAGATAGTTGAGGTTGATGTCCTGCGAGACGCGCATGAAGCGCAGGATCATCTCGCGCTCTTCCGGATCGGCGAAGGCCATCGACACCTTCCCCGACGCGCTGTCGAGGATCGGCAGGGTGAAACCCGGATAATAATGCTCGAAGGTCAGCGAGGAATTGGCGTGGGTGCTGTCGCGCAGCATCATCTCTCGCCCGACGCGTATCGCGATCGAAACCGGCCAGCCCACGCGCGCGGTGAGCCCGACAATGTGCGGTCGGGCGATGCGGACCAGTTCGTCATCATGCTGGAAGCCGGTGGCCAGTGTCTGGACCAGAGCAGTCGGCCGGTAGCGCTTGCGTGCCGGCTCCTGTTCGATGAGGCCCTCGTAGAGCAGAGTCTGCACGATCCGGCAGGCGGTGGGGTAGGGGACTTCGGCAGACTTCGCGATCTCCATCATGGAGAGCGAACCGTGGCGGTTGATCGCCTTCAGAGCGGCAATGGACCGTGTGATCGAACGGATAGGAACGCCTTTTTCCATGTGAACGACTCCCCTTGGCACCCAGATGTCGCGAGAGTGCCAAGAGAATGTCATATGACCGATTTGTTCAACAAATTATTCGCCTGTCGGATAAATGTCTCCGCAGATCGGAACGCATCGGCCGGGCCGCCAATCACCAACCCGGCACGATGACCTGTCGTACTGCCTTGCCCTCGGCGAGCTTGTCCATCAGCTCGTTGATCTCCTCGAGGGGCCCGACCGAAGTAAGCAGTTTCTCCACCGGCAGGCGGCCCGACCGCCACAAGGCAATGTAGCGCGGAATGTCGCGCGTCGGGATCGACGAGCCCATATAGCTGCCCATCAGCGTCTTGCCCTCGGCGACCAGAGACAATGCGTTGATCTCGAGCTTTTCCGACGGGTTGGGCAGGCCGACCGTGACGATGCGTCCACCGCGCCGTGCCGCCCGGTAGGCCTGGGCGAGCACGGCGGCCTTGCCGACGGTCTCGATCACGACGTCGGTGCCGAACAGCACCTCGTCCTCGCCCGGGGCGACCGCTGCCGCCGCGCCGAGTTCGAGCGCAAGCGCGCGCTTTTCAGGAGCAGGGTCGACCGCGACGACGGGTTGTGCACCAGACGCAAGGGCGCCAATCAGCGCTGCGAGTCCGACGCCGCCCAAGCCGTAGATCAGCACGCTCTCGCCCGGCCGGACCTGCGCCGTGTTCATGACCGCACCGACACCGGTCAGCACGGCACAACCGAACAATGCCGCGATCTCGGGAGAAATATCCTTGTCGATCTTCACCACCGAACGGCGATCGACCACAGCCTGCGTCGCGAAGGCGGACACGCCGAGGTGATGATGCACCGCCGTACCGGCTTCGGCGTCGGTGCAGGACAGGCGCGATCCGCCGCGCAGGAGCTCGCCCTTGCCGTTGGCCGTCGCTGCGTTGGCGCAGAGATACCCCTCGCCCGACGCGCAGGCGACGCAATATCCGCAGGACGGGAGAAAAACCAGCACCACCCGGTCCCCGATCGACAGGCTCCCGTCGCCCTCGTCACCCAGCGCAAGCACCGTCGCTGCGGCCTCATGACCTAGCGCCATCGGCATCGGGCGAGGGCGATCGCCATTGATCACCGAGAGATCGGAATGGCACAGTCCCGCGGCGTCGATCCGAACCAGGACTTCGCCCGGACGAGGATCGGCGAGTTCGAGGGTCTTCACCTCCAGCGGCCTCGTCTGCGCATAAGGCGCGGGGTTTTCGCCGCTCCGGGACAGAACGGCGGCGGCAATACGACGCGTCGGCATCAGTCCGCCTTGCCCCATTTGCGCTCGAACGCCCAGACGTCCTCGAAGCCGATCAGCGAACAGAACTCCGAGAAGTCGAAGAGGCCATCGGGCTGGCCGATGCCGTCAGTCTTCAGGTCGATCAGCGCCTTCTCCATCGCAGCGCAGGCCGCGAGGCTGGTTAGCGATGGATAAATGGCATAAGCATAACCGATCTCGGCCAGAACGGCGGCGGGCGGGACCGGTGTCTTGCCGTGGTTGGACATATTGGCCATGCAGGGCTTGTCGAGAGTCGAGCAGGCCTTGCGCATCTCCTCTTCGGAATGGAGCGCCTCCGGGAAGAGCACGTCGGCTCCGGCCTTCGAATAGGCCTCCATGCGTCGCAGAACGCCATCCAGCCCTTCGCTTTCGCGCGCATCGCTCCGCGCAATCACGACGAAGTCCTCCGACGAGCGCGCATCGACCGCGACCTTGATCTTCTCGACCATGTCTTCGGTGGAGATCAGTCGCTTATAGGGGGTGTGGCCGCACTTCTTCGGGAATTCCTGGTCCTCGATCTGGATTGCGGTGACGCCCGAGGCCTCATAGCCCTTCACCGTGTGGTGGACGTTGAGCAGCCCGCCATAGCCGGTGTCGCCATCGGCGATGACGGCGGCTTTGCTCGTGCGCGCCAGCGTCTCCATCCGATTGCGCATTTCAGTGTAGGTCGCGATGCCCGCGTCGGGCAGGCCCCATGCTGATGCAGTCAGCCAATAGCCGGTACCATAGACGATATCGAAGCCGACCTTGTTGGCGATGACAGCCGCCAGCATGTCCTGAATGCCGGGTACGACGAAGAACTGGCCCGCTTCGAGCTTCTGGCGAAAAATCGGATTTGCCACCTGTATATTGTCCTTATGCCTTGGCCCAGCGCGGAGGGGTCGGGGCGGGGAGGCCCGTTTCCGCGAGGCAGTTCTTGCGCAGCGTTTCGATGTCGGGGCCGAAGTTGAACACGCCGATCTCGCCGCGCTCGGCGCGCATCTTCGCGCGCAGATTCTCCGTTGCGGCGCTGTCCACCTCGCCTTTCACAAGTACGACACCGTAGCGCAATGCGCCTTTCTCGGTGACGAGGCCCTGCTTCAGTTCCTTGACCAGCAAGGACGGATCGCGGTCGAGCGGATCGCCCCATCCGCCCCCGCCCCAGGTCACGAAGTGCAGGCGGTCGCCCGGCTCGACGGGATAATCCTCGATCTTGTTGCCGACGACGATCTCGGTGCCGTCGGCCTTGATCAGCACCTTGCGGGCGCGGGCACCGGGTTCGCCACCATTGACGCCCCAGGGCGGCACGAACCAGCGGTCGTCGTGGATCGCGATCGTGCCGGGCTCGAGGAAGCGATAGACCATGTCGATACCGTTGCCGCCGCGATGGAGGCCGGCGCCGCCGCTGTCGGCTACGGTCTCGTAGCGCTCGATCACCAGCGGGAAATAGCGCTCCAGAAACTCGTTGGGGACATTGGTGAAGCCGGGGAACAGCGAGTGCCCGTCTGGCCCGTCGCCTAGCGGCCGGCCGGGGATGCCACCGAAGCCGATCTGGAACAGCTGGAACCACTTACCATTGCGGTCGGTGCCCGCGTAGAACAGGTGAGGACTGGAAGAGAAGCCGGCGGCGTTCAGGAATTCGGGGGTCTTCTGACCGAGCAGGCCCCCGAGGATATCGAACAGCCGGCCCAGCACATGGGTGCGCCCCGACAGGGCCGCCGGGAATCTCGGTTTCAGCAGCGAACCTTCCGGAATCCGGACGTCGATCAGGTCATAATAGCCATCGTTGAACAGGATCTGCGGATCGAAGACCATGATCATGTAGATGCCGAAGAACATCCTCATCATGTTCTCATTGAGGAACATGTTGATCGAGGCCTGGCTCTGCGGATCGGTACCGGCGAAGTCGAGCACGACCCGGCCGTCCTCGCGCCACATCGTGCACTTGATCTTGTAAGGACCGAAGCCCTTGCCGTCGTCGCAGATATAATCCTCGAAGCTGACCGGTTCCTCGCCGATCGAGCTCTCGATCAGCTGTTTCATCGCGCGGTGGTTGCGCTCCAGCAGCAGGTCGGTCGCAGAAACGAAGACATCGTCGCCGAAGCGCGCAGCCATCTCGATCACGCGACGCGCGGCCACGCGGCACGAGGCGATCAGCGCGTTGAGGTCCGCCTTGCACCAGTCCGGCGTCCGCGTCTGGTGCATGACCAGCTTGATCAGGTCCTCGTTATATTCGCCCTTCTTCCAGATCTTGACCGGCGGGATGCGCACGCCCTCCTGGAAGATCGACGAGGCGTGGATCGGCATCGAACCGGGCACCATGCCGCCGATGTCGGATTGGTGGCCGAACATCGAGGTATAGGCGATCAGCCGTCCGTCCTTGAACACCGGCAGCAGCACCAGCCAGTCGTTGGAATGGCTGATGGCGCCGCCGACCGAATAGGGATCGGACAGGAAGATCAGATCGCCATCCTCGACGGTGCCGTCGAACCCGTCGAGAAACGGGCCGATATAGGAGCCGAACTGGCCGACGATCATCTTGCCGCTATGGTCGGCTATGAGGGGAAAGGCGTCGCCCTGCTCGCGGATGCCTGGAGACATGGCGGTGCGGACGAGCGTCGCATCCATCTCGATGCGGGCGTTGCGGAGGGCATTCTCGATGATGTCGAGCGTTACCGGATCGACCGATACGGTGGCGAAGGGGGTCTGATTGGCCTGGATGATCTGTGCGGGCATGGTGCTTGTCCTCAGGCGAGATGGATCAGGATGTTGCCGACATGGTCCACCGTGCCGGTGCAGCCGGCTTCGATCAGCGTGGTGGAGTCCATCTCCACGACGATCGCGGGGCCAGGGATGACGTCGCCGGCGCGCAGGCGGGAGCGCTCGTAGATCACCGCAGGCACCATGGCGCCGTCGGCCCATAATTCATGGTCGCGGATCTTCGCGGCCGACGGATCGCCATTGCCCTGTTCGAGCGGCGGGGCCGGCAGGTCGAGCGCCGGGCCCATCGCCACCGCGCGCAGGTTCACCAGTTCATGGGCGCTGTCCATGTTGAAGGTGAAAAGGCGCTTATGCTCGGCATCGAAGCGATCGGTAACGCCCTTGAGCCCGTCGCGGCGAAGAACCTCCGCGTCGATCGACAGCGGCACTTCGAAGGCCTGGCCCTCATAGCGGATGTCGAGTTCGAACTGGCTGGTGACATCGGCATCGGAAATGCCCTCGGCAGTAAGCTCTGCGCGGGTCTGCGCGGCCATCTCGTCGAGCAGCGCGATAACTTCGGCCTCGTCGGTCTGGTCGACCCTGCGGCTGAAGGAGCGGGCGGTTTCGGTGCGCATGCGGGTGGTCGCATCGCCCAGTGCACAGAGCACGCCGGGGCTCACCGGCGAGATGGCGGGCCAGCTGCCCATCAGCTTTGCGACCGCGTTGACATGGAGCGGACCGGCCCCGCCGAAGCCCATCACCGCAAAGTCGCGCGGATCATAGCCTTGCTGGACGGAGATCATGCGCAGCGCGCCGAACATATTCTCGTTGACGATATCGATGATGCCGCGTGCGGCTTCCATCAGGCCGATGCCGAGCGCGTCGGCGATCGTCTGGACCGCCTTCTTGGCGCCCTCGCGGTCCAGCTTGAACGTGCCGCCGAGCAGGTTCTCCGGCAGATAGCCGAGCACGACATTGGCGTCGGTCACGGTCGGCAGCGTGCCGCCTTTGCTGTAGGCTACGGGCCCAGGAACCGCCCCCGCCGATTGCGGGCCGACGCGCAGCGCGCCGGTCAGTTCGGGCACATAGGCGATCGAGCCGCCGCCGGCACCGACTGTTTTGACGTCGAGCGCCGAGGCGCGAACCGACAGATGGCCGACTTCGGTGGTGCGCTGGCGCCGCGCCTCCAGATTCTCGATCAGCGCCACGTCGGTCGAGGTGCCACCGACATCGAGCGTGAGGATGTTCTTGATACCGGCATTGCGGCCGACCCAGATCGCCCCGGTGACGCCGCCCGCCGGACCTGACATGAGCAGCGACACGGGATGCTCCTCGGACTTTTCCGACGACATCAGACCACCATCCGACCGCAGCAGCGAGAGCGAACCGGCCATGCCCGCACCACGCAGGCGGTCGCGGAGGTTGCGGACATATTTGCCCACGACCGGCCGAACCGCGGCGTTGGCGACGGTCGTCAGCGTGCGCTCATATTCCTGCATTTCGGGCAGGACCTGGTGCGACAGCGAGATTGGCACGCCGGGCATGATCTCGGCGGCGAGTTCGCCGATGCGGCTCTCATGCGCTCCGTTGAGATAGGCGTTGATCAGGCTGACGGTCAGCGCCTCGACACCATTGTCGCGCAACGCGATGAGCGCCGTACGAACCTGCTCCTCGTCGAGCGGTACAAGCTCGCGTCCCTGGGCATCCATGCGACCGCGGACCTCGATCGTGTCCTCCAGCGCGGCCAGGGGCTGCGGCTTGGGCCACACGATCCACCCGGCCAGGCCGCCCGGCACGAAGCTGCGCGCGATCTGCATCACCTGGCGGTAGCCATCGGTGGTGATCAGGCCGACCCGCGCGCCCTTGCCTTCGAGAACCGCGTTGGTGGCAACGGTGGTGCCATGCAGGAAGAATTCAACGTCGGAGGGGCTGATCCCGGCCTTCTCGCAGATCGCCGTGACGCCGTTGAGAATGCCTTCCGAGCTGTCATGTGGCGTCGAAGGTGTCTTGTTGCGCCAGAACTCGCCGCTGCTCTGGTTGAACAACAGCAGGTCGGTGAAGGTGCCGCCCACGTCCACGCCCAGTCGATAGGTCATGTCATCCCCGATGGCTTGTCTCACGGCGGAATCGCCGCCTTGGTTCCAGGCCTTGGTGCTAAGGGTCTGTCCGGGGCGCCGGACGTTTTCGGACAGACTTATCCGCCAAGCGGCTTTTCTTGCCTGCCGTCCACCCCCCGCGAGCGGCTCCGGAAGCAGCTGGCGCACACAAAGGGCTGCGTTCAACAACCGTGGCTTCGGGCCAGAAGCGCAAGGCGATAGCCTGCCATCCGCAGACCGGATATGTCGGTGATATCCCCGTCACGGCGGCGAGCCCCGCGTGCATTGCCCATTCCGACAAGGAAAAGGAGCGTCATCATGGCCGCATGGCTCGTCATAACCGCGAAGATCAGGGATCGCGATGCCTTCATGGCCTGCGGCTATTCCCAGAAGGCTGCGGCCATATTGGAGGCGCATGGCGGCCGCTATGTCATCCGCGCTCCCGGCGCCGCCGTTCTCGAAGGCAGCGGACCGGCAGGCGCATCCGTGGTCGTTTCGGAATGGCCGAACCGGGAAGCGGCATTGTCCTTCTACAATTCGCCTGACTATGCGGAGGCCAAGCGCCTGCGCGAAGGGCTGGCGGACATCGACATTCTGCTCGTGGGCGCATGATCGGCTCGGCAAGCTCCCGGGCCGTGGCCTCATAAGATGACGCCATCCTGCCTCGGAAATGTTATGTTCTAATATTGATACAAATCAATCATTCCTGGCCCCGGTCCTGTGAGGTTTCCGTCGTCGTGGCGTCCGCGCTGATGCGCCGGCCCGCGAACGACCTTCCGAACCAAGGAGGCCCCATGAAGGACAAGCTACCGCCACCCTATACCGCCCTGAAGCGCCATCCGATGATGCCGGAGGCCAGCCATGACGAGGCCGCGCGGTTCAACTTTCTCACTCTGTTCAACCGCTATCTTTCCGGGGACATAGGCCGGGGCAACCGGATCGCTTACGAGAAGCGGGTTCTGCCGGCCTTCAGGGAAATCCATCGGCGCGATCCCGAGGACCGCGAAGAAATCCGCGTGGCGATGAACCAGGACCCGTTTCATCGGACATGGTCGGCCCTGAAACGCAACTCGATGGAAATGCGCCAGCAGAATGGCCGGCAGATCGTGCTGCGCCAGTTGGACGCGCTCGATGCCAGGGCCAGGGCCTTCAATGAGGCATCGGGCCTCCTCGAACTGAACCCAGGCATTGAGCAACCAGTCTATGCTGCCTGCGTGGACATCCATTGCCAGCCCGGCGGTTATCATGGCGGCGAGCACCCTGACGACGTGACGGTCGGGGCGAATTACGACGTGGGCCTTTTTGCGACGACAGGCGGCGCGCTCGGCAGTCTCAACGACGGGGGTGGCCAGGCCGTGGTCGCCTGGGTCAAGGCCAACCGGCCTGACTGGTACCCCGAACGCATCCTCGACGTCGGCTGCACGGTCGGCCACAACGCGGTGCCCTTCGCGCAGCATTTCCCCAACGCCGAAGTGATCGCGATCGACACGGCAGCGGCTTCTCTACGCTATGGCGCGGCACGCGCGGCAGGGCTGGGTGTGAAGAACATCCGGTTCATTCAGGCGAGTGGCGAGGATCTGTCGCGCTTTCCCGACGGTCATTTCGACTGGGTGCAGACCACGATGTTCCTGCACGAACTTTCGGCCGACTCCATGCCCAGGATCTTGGCCGAGTGTCAGCGGGTGCTGAAGCCCGGCGGCCTGCTACTCCACGTCGAGCAGCCGCAATATGGTCCCGACATGCCGCTCTACGAGCAGTTCATCCGCGACTGGGATGCCTATAACAATAACGAGCCCTTCTGGTCGGCGATGCACGGGATCGATCTCAAGGCGGTCATGGAAGAGGCCGGATTCCCGATCGATCATCAATTTGTGACCGGTGTGCGAGCAGTTCCAGATAAAAGCCTGTTCCGTGGATCGCCCGATGGCGAGGAGGAGGATTACGGACGCGCTGCGATCTGGAACGCCTACGGGGCATGGAAACCCCAGGTGACAAGCCAGGCAGCAGCAAAGGAGATTTCGGCATGACGCAGGAAATCGACTGGATCGCGCGTTCGGGCGCACGCGCCAAGGGCGGGCGGCCGGCCTTCTTCGACGAGATGGCTGTCGACCGCCTTTATTCACTGGCGTTGTCGCTGACGGCGGAACTGGCCGTGACGCGGGAACGCCTGGACACAGTTGAACGGCTGCTGGAGGCGCAAGGCTCCCTCAGCCGGGGTGCCATCGAGAACTTCAAGCCGGGCGCGAGTGCCGGCGAGGAACGAGGCATCGCCATGAGGGCGTATATCGCCCGCGTCATGCGCGGCTTCCAGCAGGAGGTCGAAGCCATGGAGGATCCCGATCCACCGGTCACCGACTGGGTGGAGCGGCTCTCCCGAGGCTGACGCGCAGTGGCTTAGTGGCGGCTTCCACATATAAGGGGAAAGTCGTTGTTGGAAGAAGTACTGATCCTGCGCTGGGTCCACATCGTCTCCATGGTCTATTGGCTGGGCGGCGAGTGGGGGGTCTTCCAGACCAGCTACAACATCATCAACCGGAAGCTCTCGATGGAGGAGCGCAGGCGGCACATGGAAACCGCCTATCGCATCGACATCCTGGCGCGGACCGGCATCATCCTGTTGCTCCCGCTGGGGCTGCATATGGGCCATATCTACGGCCTGCAGCCCTATGGCGGGAATTTCCTGACCGCGATGTGGGTGTTTGTGGCTGGCTGGCTTGCCCTGTGCTGGAGCGCTTTCATCAAGCGCGAAACCGATACGGGCGTGATGCTGACCAAGCTCGACGAGAAGATCCGCTGGGTTCTGATTCCGGTGATCTTCGTGGTCGGGATCTCCTCGCTGCTCGGCCACGGACCGCTGGAGGCGGGCGAAGGTTCGCGCTGGTATGCCACGAAGCTGACGCTCTATGGCTTTACCCTGTGCATCGGCCTCGGCCTGCGCTGGATCATGCGCCTGTGGACAGTTCGCTTCCGCCGTCTGGCCGAAGGTCCGAACCCGGCCGAAGAAGCCGCGCTCGAGCGGGAATTCCTGTACGGTCGCCTGATGGCTTATGTGTACTGGATCACCATCTCGGGGATCTGCTTCCTGGGAACGGTCAAGCCGTTCTGAGCAAGACGAAATCGAACAAGGGAAGGGCGGTCCTGTCGGGCCGCCCTTTTCGTTCTAGCGCCTTACTTTAAGAGCGCGTCCTCACGGGCGAGTTGGGCGTCGAGCAGAGCGGCATATCTGTCCGCCATAGCCTTGCAGGCAGCGGGAGCGCGCATCGGATCGGGCGTCGCGCCGCTGCGTCTCGCCATCGCGCGCAGGTCCGCCCCCGAATGCTCCGCGTGGTTGGACAGAAGGACATCGCAAGCTTCTTCGCGCAGCATGGCCAGGCTGCGCCGGAAAGCGGCAACGAGCTCGGGATGATCCCGATAGCGATAGGTGCCGGCCGTCAGGGAGTTGAGACTGGCCGCGAAAAATACGGGCATGCAGCCGGATGCCGCGCTGCAGGACCGCCAAGACCAGCCCATCGATCCCGGCGTGTGCCCCGGCATCGCGCGCGCCGTGATCGTGACCGGGCCGAAGCGCAGTTGCTGCCCGTCCTTCACCACAGTGACCTTCGCGACCGGAGGGTAGGCAATCAGGCTGGCCCGCTGCGGGTCTTCGTCGCCGCTTATGCCGCGTTGCAGGACGGTCGCGGTGGCTTCCGAGGCATAGACGCGGGCGCCGCTTTCGCGGACGACAGCGGCGATTGCCCCGGCATGATCATAATGCGGCTCGGTGACCAGCAGCCATCTGACCTGCTCGAGACGATAGCCGAGCTCGGCCAGATGCGCGCGCAGGATGGGAATTCCTTCGGGCAGGCCGGCGTCGATCAGGACGAGTCCCTTGCCGGTATCGACCACGCCCTGCTTGATACGCCTGGGTCCGATATAGCCAAGGTCCGGAAAGACCCGCAGCGGCGCGTCCGGCTCAAGCCAGCGCGCCGCGTCGGTTCCGGTGATCGGCCGGGTCAGCGGGTCATCTCCATTGGCAACCCCCATCAGGAGGCCGGCCGCAAGGACAAGACCCAGTGCGCGGATCAATTGCGATATTCTTCCTGCTTGAGCGCAAGCAGCTTCATCGGATCGCGCGCGCCTTCGGGATTGACGCGCGCGAGCATTTCGACCCAGTCCTTGGGCATGCCCGAATAGCTGGTTTCCTTGCGGCCCACGCTGCGCAGGCACTGATTGCCCATGCCCGCCGGCATCTTCCACCAGCGCGCATAGTCGCCGAGGTCGGTGCCATAGCCCGTGGCGCTCGCACAGTGCACGCGAGGATCAAGCGCTTCCTTGGCCGGGCTCGTTATCATCGACATGTCGTTCAGGCGGCGAGAGGGCAGGCCGGGCGTTTCGGTGACGGCGGCGGTATGCGTCTGGAAGCTGATCTGATCGCCGATATGGTAGAACAGCTCGGGCACATGCTCGACCGTGAATTTGGTGTTGGCGATGGCGCCATCGAAGATCAGGTCGTTGTTCGGCGTATAGCGCACCGTAGTGGGGCCGACCGGTACGAAGGGCACGTCTACCATCTCTCCGGTCAGCGGATTGCGGAGCTGGTCGGTGCGCTCGCTGCTGCCCGGCGCAGTGCGGAAGCCGAGCTCGTACTGCGTGGTTTCGAGGCCACCGTCGGGCAGAGGCGTGACCTTCATCACCGCACCGAAAACGAGTTCGCAGAGCGGCGTCAGCTTCGCGCCCTGCTGCGCATAGTTGCGGCCGCGGAACCACCAATAGACGATGCCGGGATCAGTGCGCAGGCGCATGCGGCGCATCATCGCGATCCGGGCCGCAGGGTCGGTCGGAATGCCTTCCTCCCGGGCAAGGGGAGCGGCAAGTGTCGGCGCGGCGCCGAGCAAACCGGCTCCGGCAAGCCCGGCACTGGTCAGTCCCACCCCCGTCAACAGGGTGCGCCGGCTGAGGAGGAAGGTCTCGTCGCTGGTGTCGGACTCGGTCATATTCGTACTCCCCTCGATTTCGGGCTGCGTCAGGCCGTCTCCACGGCACCCTGTTCGATCAATGTCTCGATCCGCTGCGCCGGGTAGCCCAGCCCCTCCAGGATCGCGCGTGAATCGGCACCGGGGCGCGGCAGAACCACGCTGCTGCCGGGGCGCTTTCCATCCATCTCCAGCGGGACGGTCGGAAGTCTGGTCGGCTTGCCATCGTCGAGCACGACCTCCTCGAGCCCGCCGGTTGCGAGTTGCGGATCGTCGAACATATCCTCCGGTCGGCCGATCGGTGCGAAGGGCAGTCCGGTACCTTCTAGCTTTGCGACGATTTCCGACCGGGTCATCGAGGCCATCAGGTCGCGGATGCGCGGCAGGATCCGGTCGCGGGCCAGGACACGTTCGTTGTTGGTCCGGATCGCCTCGTCCGCCCACAGATCGTCGAGCGCGAACAGGACGCAGAACTTCTCCCACAAACTGTCCGACACCACGCCGATGAATACGGGTTCGTCCTTCGTCTCGAACACGTCGTAGATCGCCCAGGCCGAAATGCGCGCGGGCATCGGTGCCGCCGCCTTTCCGGTGACGGCGAACTGCGCCATGTGCTGGCCGACGAGGTAGACCGTCGTTTCGAACAGGCTGGCGACGACCTTCTGGCCCTTGCCCGTGCGGTGACGCTCTTCGAGCGCGGCGAGGATGCCGATCACGCCGAACATGCCGCCGGTCACGTCGACCACGCTGGATCCCGCCCGCAGCGGGCGTCCGGGAGGCCCGGTCATATAGGCGAGGCCGCCCATCATCTGCGCCACTTCGTCCAGCGCGGTGCGATCTTCATAAGGGCCGGGGAGAAACCCCTTTTCCGAGCAGTAGATCAGGCGCGGATTGGCCGCCGACAGGGCCTCGAACGACAAGCCCAGCCGATCGAGTGCTCCGGGACGGAAATTTTCGACCAGTATATCGGCATCGACGCACAGATCGCGCGCAACGGCCTTGCCTTCGTCCGACTTGAGGTCGAGGCAGATCGAGCGCTTGCCCCGGTTGTACATCGGGAAATAGCCCGCGCCGGAACCGAGCAGGCGGCGCGTGCGATCCCCACCCAGAGGTTCGACGCGGATCACATCCGCGCCAAGGCCGGCGAGGATATGGCCGACGGTAGGCCCCATGACCATATGGGTGAATTCGATGACCTTGATCCCCGCGAGCGGGGTAGGTCCGGTCGCGCCGGTCAACGGGCAATCCTTTCCGCATAGTCGAGCATCGGGCCCGCGTCAGGCGTAAAGCCATAGAGCGGCTCCCCGGGCAGGGCCTCTGCCAGGATCGTCCGAACAGCGAGCAATTTTTCGAGATCGATCCCGGTTCGCAGTCCCATCGAATTGAGCATCAGGACCAGATCTTCGGTTACGAGATTGCCCGAAGCACCGGGCGCATAGGGGCAGCCGCCCAGGCCGCCCAGCGAGGAATCGAGTGTGGTGATCCCTTCCTCCAGTCCGGCCACCGCATTGGCGAGGCCGAGGCCGCGGGTGTTGTGCAGATGAAGCGTCGTCAGCTTATCCGCGCCGACCGCCGCCCTGACCTTGCGGACGAGGCGCCGGACCTGGGCGGGATCGGCATAGCCGGTGGTGTCGGAGAGGCTGAACTCCTGGGCTCCGGCTTCGGCGGCCGCGACAGCGAGGCGCACGACCTGATCCTCCGGCACCGCCCCTTCGATGGTGCAGCCGAAGGCGGTGGAGAGGCCGACGGCGAAGTGCACGCCGCCATCGCGCGCGATGCGGGCGACCTCGGCGATTTCAGCCAGCATCGCCGGATGGTCCTTGCGGACGTTCCGAAGCGAATGCGTTTCCGACATCGAGAAGGGGATCGAAATGCCGTGAACCCCTGCCTCGACCGCACGGACTGCCCCCTTGGCATTGGGGACGAGGGCGACGACGTTCAGCCCTTCTATGCCGCGCGCAAATGCAACAAGCTCGGCCGTGTCCGCCATCTGCGGCAACAAGCTGGGCGGCACGAAACTACCGACCTCGATCTCGCGCACGCCGGCCGCCGCCTCTGCCGCGATCCACGCCTTCTTGGCCTGGGTCGGCAGCACGGTCTTGATCGATTGCAGCCCGTCGCGCGGGCCCACTTCGGAAACGAGGATGTCGGTCATGCGGATTGTCCGGCGTAGATCCATGGGCGGCGGGCGCGGTCGGCTGCCGTCCAGGCGTCGATTTCTGGGAAGGATTTGAGCGTCAGCGAAATGGCATCCAGCGCTTCGAGGAGCATCTGGCGCGGCTCCTCCTCAATGGCGAACGCTGTCGTCCGATTGCCGGCGGTGACGGTCTGCGCCGTGAGGTCGACTTCGACGCGCTGCCAGGCGAGACTGTCCACGAGCGCGCGCTCGAGACCGATGGGCAGGATGCCGTTGCGGATGCAATTGGCCCGGAAGATCGGTGCAAAACTTTCCGCGATGATGCAGCGGATGCCATATTCGGCCAAGGCCCAGACGGCATGTTCCCGGCTCGATCCACAGCCGAAATTGGCGCCACCAAGCAGGAGCTGTGCGTCCTGCGCTTCGGGTCGGCTAAGCGGAAAAGCGGGGTCCGGCACCCGCGCCGCCACGTCGGTGTAGCGCCACGGCGCGAACAGCCCTTCGGCCAGCCCGGTGCGCCCGGTGCTCTTCATCTCGCGGCTCGGGATTATCGCGTCGGTGTCGACATTGTCGCGCAGCAGCGGAACGGCGATCGACGAGAGGGTGGTGAACGGAGTCATCGGGCAAGCTCGCGCGGATCGGCGATGGCACCGGCGATGGCGCTCGCAGCGACGGTCTCCGGGCTGGCGATGTGGGTGCGGATGCCGGGGCCCTGGCGACCCTCGAAATTGCGGTTGGTGCTACTGATCGTGCGAGAGCCCGGCGGGAAACTCTCCCCGCCGGCGAAGAAGCAGAGCGAGCAACCGCTGGCGCGCCATTCGAAGCCGGCGTCGGTGAATATCCTGTCCAGCCCCTCGGCCTCGGCCGCACGTTTGACGGCTGAGCTGCCCGGAACGACCAGCGCCTTGCGGATCGAAGGCGCGATACGCCGTCCCCGCAGAAGATCCGCCGCGCGGCGCAGGTCCGACAGACGCGCATTGGTGCAGGATCCGATGAAGGCTGCGTCGATGGGTATGCCAGCTATGGCTTGCCCTGCTTGAAGGCCAATATAGAGGTGGGCACGCTCGGGCCCCTCCGGCACGGAACCGGTGACCGCAATGCTGTGCTCCGGGCTGGTGCCCCAGCTGACCATTGGCGCGACGGTAGCGGCATCGATCAGGATTTCCCGATCGAAGGTCGCGCCCTCGTCGGTGGAGAGCGAGCTCCAATAAGGCGCGTCGAAGCGCGCGGGGGCATAACGGCGGCCAGCCAGATAGGCATAGGTCTTGTCGTCCGGCGCGATGATCGCCGTCATGGCCGAGAATTCGGTCGCCATGTTGCAAAGGGTCATGCGCCCCTCGATGTCGAGGCCTGCAACCGCTTCTCCGGCAAACTCGACGACATGGCCGGCCCCGCCGCCGGCGCCATGTTCTGCGAGCAGGTGGAGTGCCAGATCCTTTGGCGTGACACCCGGAGCAAGCCGGCCCGTCACAGTGATACGCATCGTCTTCGGCCTGTCGAGGCGCAGGACACCGGTAGCCATGGCATGCTCGGCTTCGGACGATCCGATGCCCCAGGCCAAGGCCCCCAGGGCGCCCTGCGTACAGGTGTGGCTGTCGGGAGCGACCAGCGTCGCTCCGGGAAGAACGATGCCCAGTTCGGGGGAAATGACGTGGGTGATGCCCTGATCGCGATCGTTGACGTCGAACAGCGTTATCCCCGCCGCCTGCGAAGCCGCACGGGTTTCCGTTATGAAGGCGCTTCCGCCCGGCATCAGCGTGTCGTCGCCGCGCCCGATCCGGGTGTCGACAATATGGTCCATGACCGCAAAGACCCGCGCGGGATCGCGCACTGCACGACCGCTCGCCGCCAGCGACTTGAGCGCGGATGCGCCAGTCCGTTCATGCAGGAATATGCGATCGATCGCGATCAGATGCGCACCACCGGCGGTCTGCGCGACATGGTGCGTATCCCAGATCTTCTCGAAGAGCGTCTTGGGCAAATCTGTCATCAACATTCTCGCCGGGCGCGGAGACGCAGCGTCCCCACGACGGCTTCACCCCCTGTTATGCTCGAGATCGACGATGACCTTGCCCATCGACTTGCCCGAGAGCAGCCGTTCGATCCCGTCGTAGATTCCTTCGATGCCGATGTTCGGCTGGCTGTCGACCTGCACGCGGAGCAGACCCCGGGCGTACAGATCGAACAGGCGCTTGCGTGCGTCGTCCCAATGGGGGATCAGCAATCCGTTCATGAAGCCGCGCACCGACGCGCCCTTATAGTAGATCGCATGCGCGATGCGTGGAGCGTTCACTATCTCCGGCTTGCCCTCCAGGTCGGCTGCGGCGCCGCCGACCACGAGGCGTCCATGATTGGCGAGGTTCGCGAGGAAGGCATCGAAGATCGTGCCGCTCACCGTATCGACGGCGACGTCGACACCGCGCGGATATTCGGCGGCGAGAACCGCGCCGACATCCTCCGACCGATAGTCGATCACGCGCTCGGCCCCGAGCGAGGAAACGAAGGCGCATTTCTCCGCGCCGCCGGCGACACCGATCACGCGGCAGCCCTTGAGCAAAGCCAGCTGCACCAGAAGATGCCCCAGGCCGCCTGCCGCTGCCGAGATCGCGACGGTTTCGCCGCTCTTCACCTCTCCGATCCGTTCGAGCGCGACCAGCGCCGAAACGCCGGTCGAGGCGAGAGCGAGATAGTCTGGCGTGGCTGCGGGAGCGGGAGCGAAACTGGCGACGGGGCCGGTGTTCTGCTCGCGATAGCCGCCCGTGAAGCGCACGGTGACCGCAGCATCGCCCGGAGCGAAGCTGCTAACCCCTTCGCCGACCGCGTCGACCACGCCGATCGCCTCGACGCCGGTGAAGGTCGGCAGGCTGATCTTCACATAATCGACCGCGTTGCGTGCAATCTGCGTGTCGAAGATCGCGTTTACGCCGCAATGCAGGTTGCGGACCCGTATCTCGCCGCGCGCCGGTGGCTCGACCGGAAGTTCGACGATGTCGGCGCCCTCGCGGAAGGAGGGCGCGATCCGCATCAGCCGGATCGCGCGGTAGGTTTGTTTCGTCACGCGCTCAGTTCCGGCCTTCGCGCACCGGGAATCCAAGGCATCCGGGATTGAAGATGCCGCGCGGGTCGACCACGCCCTTCACGGCATCCAGCACATCCTTGAAGGCCTCGTCGCGGCTCTCGCGATAGGCGGTATAGGCCCGCCCGATCTGGAAATGGGCAGCGCCATATGTCTTGCAGATCGCCTTGACCTTCTCGCGCGCCTCATTGACGACTGCCGTCGCCTCCGCATTGGGGCCAAGCTGCTTGAGATTCTTGAGGTGCGCAGGCTCGACCATCGATTCATGGATCGGGCGGTAGCCTTCAGGCCAGAAGAACACCGGCTCGATCACCAATGCCGTCGTCGAGAGCGATGAGAAGAGAAAGCCGTTGAAAATCCCGTGCTTGTCGAACGTCTCCTGCATGGAGTCGAAATAGGCGCGGATTTCGGCGAACATGGCTGCTGCGGTGGAAAGCGAAGCCTGGCCGTGGACCGGCACCCAGCTTTCGCCTTCCGGGCCCAGGATCGAATTGGGGGCGGGGAAGGGCATCGCGCGGATGACCTTGGCGATCGAATTCTCGATCTCGACCCCTTCGAACCTGGCTGCGATTTCCCGGGCGGTGGCAATGTCTGCGGCGACCGCTTCCTTGCAGCGTCCTTCCGCCGTTATGTGCAGCGGATATTCTTCCTCGGGAATGAAATTGCGGCCGCCGATCGCAATCTTGGCGGCAGCCAGCAACCCCTTCCCGAAGGACTTTTCCTTGGCGATGACCTTACCGAGCGTCTTCACGTCGCTCGCCATGGACATGCGCTTCATACGCACCCGCGTCAGCCCGGGATCGAAACCGCAGCTTTCGGAGGCGATGCCGGCGCGGGTCATCTCGGCGAGTGCTTCGAGCATCGCCTCGCCGGTCTTGAACGAGAAGGATGCCGAATCCTCGAACGCCGGCGTCCGGATGAGGCGCAGGGTGATTTCGGCCTTGATGCCCAGCGTGCCGGAATCGCCCATGAACAGCCCTGCGAGATCCGGGCCGTAGTGACGATAATGCGGCGTGTCGCCATCCGGCCCCCGCGCGCCGGTGCGTAGGGTCCGGCCATCGGCGAGAACCATCGTGATCGCGACGACGCTTTCACTCGACGTGCCATAATGGCCCGCGCCGAACATGGCGTTGAGCTGCGACAGACCGCCGCCGATGGTCGAATAGATGCCCGACATCGGACCCCAGAAAGGCGTGCGCAGATTGTGCGCCTTCACGGCCTCGTTGAGCGCGAGCCAGGTGCAGCCGGCCTCGACCGTGACCGTCATGTCTTCGGGACTGACCCGCAACACCCGGTTCATCCGGCGCATGTCGAGGGTAATGGTGTTGCCGGTCGCGGGGATATAGCTGCCGGTGTAGCTCATGCCGGCGCCACGCGGTGCGATATCGACGCCGGCATCATTGGCAGCGGTCACGACGGCCGCGAGTTCAGACGTGTTGGTGGGCGCAACCGACAGCATCGTGACATGTTCGCTGCGCGACCAGATGTCCTCGCTGAACAGGCGCAAGGTCTTCTCGTCGGACGTCACGTGCCCGGCCCCGACAATGGCTTCCAGTCGGCTGCGCAGATCTGCGGGGGCGGGGGCAATGCGGCTGAGGGTCATGCTGTCTGACATCGATGATCTTCCGCTTCTGGTCTGAGAGCGGCCTGCCATTGCCGCAGTCAATTGGTATTGAAATATGTCAAAAAGGGCGCGGAGACATGTCGGCTTGCTCCGGCCTTATCCGGCTGTCGGGCAATGCAGCGCCCGGCACAGCCAATGCGGTCATCCGTCGCGCGCCAGCTCTTCGCCCACGTCGCCCGAGGCAACGTCGTGAGACGTAGTCACGGCCTCGTTCTCCTGCTGGACGATGCGGAGGATGCGGGCGATGAATTCCTGGTTCCACATCTGGCGCTCCGCCGATGCGCCGCGATCCGGCACATAGGCGTCGATCTCGCCTTGCGTCAGCACGCCCTTGGACAGCAGCAGGCGCTCGAGCGTGTCATTGCGCTGGCGGACGACCGCGAGTTCCTGCGCGATCGACATCGTGATCGCCAGGACGCGCTCGACCTGGGGCTCGAGGAAATAGGGGCGCTTGCCCGCAGGCTTGGCGCCGGCTCCGGCGAGGGCATCGGAAAAGCTCATGCGACGGCTCCGATCACGTGCCAGGCCGCCTTGCGGCCATAATCTTCGGTATCATCCTCTTCCGCATCCGGGAAAAGTTCGCGATCGACCACGCCGGTGACGCCGCCATGGATGAGCTTGTCCGCGTCGAAGCCCGCCGCGACCATCTCGGCGTCGAGATCCATCTCGTGCATGCGGCTCCAGAAGGGCTCATTGTTGTAGAACGCATCCCAGTCGCGCATCGCCTGCTCGAACAGCGGCATGTCGGGCGCATATTGCGGCTGCTCGACGTGCAGCACGATGCCACCGGGCTTCAGCAGACGGCGCGTCTCGGCGAAGATCGCGCGCAGCGCCTTGGTCGACAGTTCGTGCAGGAACATCGTCGTCTGGATCCAGTCGAAGCTGGCATCGGGATAGATCGACAGATCCTCGCCGCTGGCCTGTACGAAGCTGATATTGTCCACGCCGAGCGACTTGGCCCGGGCGAGGCCATAACGGAGCACCGGCGCACCCAGATCGACGATCGTCATCTCCGCTTCGGGGAAGGCCTGCGCCAAAGGGAGGGAGGAGTGGCCGACGGTGCCGCCGATTTCGAGGATCTTCTGCGGCTTGAAATCGGGCAGATTGCGCCGGACCCATTTGACCACGGCATGGCCGCCGCCATCGCTATATTTGCCGAGCAGGCCGCCCGTGGTGACGAAGCCGCCATGGTCGTAATTGGCGCCGTTGACGACATCGCCCGGGAAATATTCGCTGTGGTAGCTTCCGGGCATGCAGTGATGATCCACCGCAGAAACATAGCGCGGGATCGGCAGCGAAGGATCGAGCGACAGCCGCTGGTCGCCCTCGGTCAGCGCATGGGCCACTGCATTCAGCTGTTCGCGCTGGCGTAGCGCGGTCCAGCGGCCGGCCTGCTGGCGCTGTTCCATCGTCATGCGGCGAAGAGCCGACCAGGTCTGGAAGGCAGGATCTTCCAGAAGCGCGCGGCGGGCCTCGTGCCTGTCGGCCATCGCACGGCCATGCTGCGCCTCGAACGCCGGCACGACCCGGGTGTCGAACGCCGCCTTCACCCCGGGGACCACGCGCGCGGCCAGATGGCGGTTCATCTGGGCGAGGAAATTGATCCGCTCGATCTCGTCATGGCTGGTCTGCGGGAAAACCGCGTGGCGGCCAATCACGCGATAGTCGGGCGGCCCCTCATAGCCGGCGCTAGGGTCGTTCGCGACGGGGGTTTCCCCTGCGGGAGACGGGGTGTCTGATGAAGAGATCACGGCCTTCCTCATTTGTTATATTCATATGCTATATTGACGCGTGTGACGATGCAAGGTTCAAGAACCGGACTGACCGGCAGACGGTAAGAAGGACAGATCGATGCATATTTTCGCAGTGTTCAACCTGAAATCCGGCGTCTCGGAAGAGGATTACCTCGCCTGGGCGCGCAGCACCGATATTCCGACGGTCAACGCCTTGCCGTCGATCGCCAGTTTTCGCGTTTTCCGTACCACCGGTGTGCTGGGGAGCGATGCCAAGCCGCCCTTCGGCTATATCGAGGTGCTCGACGTCGCCGATATGGCGCAGTTCGAAAAGGACGTTTCGACGGCCGCGATGGGCGAGGTGGCAGCCGCGTTCAACAACATGGTCGACGTCACCTTCCTAACCACCGAGGAGGTGGAAGCATGAAGTTCGCCGGCAAGGTTGCGGTGATCACCGGATCGGGCCGCAGGCACGGTCTGGGCGAGGCGATTGCACGGCGCCTTTCGGAAGAAGGCGCAACCGTCGTGATCGCGGACATCGGCGGCTCGCGCGATTCGGCGACGCCCGATGCGATGATCGGCGCCGAGGCGGAGATGCGTGACGTGGCCGATTCGATGCCGGGTGCGGCATCGACTTTCTGCTGCGACGTGCGCGATCCGGATCAAGTCCAGGCGCTGGCGGCGCATGCCGTATCCGCGCATGGCGGGCTCGATATTTGGGTGAACAATGCCGGCATCGGCTACATCATGAAACCATTGGGGGAAGTCTCGCCCAGTGACTGGCGCGCGGTTATCGACGTGAACCTGACCGGGGCCTGGTTCGGCCTGCAGGCGGCGGCGGAGGTGATGATTGCGCAAGGCCGCGGCGGACGCATCATCAACATCGCGAGCCAGGCCGCGAAGTCAGGCTTCATGCACGCACAGGCTTACACCGCATCGAAACATGGCCTGGTTGGACTGGTGCGCTCGGCCTCGATCGAGCTCGGAGCCCACGGCATCACCGTGAACAATGTCTGCCCCAACCATGTCACGACCGGACTGGGCAAATGGCAGAACGAGCACTTTGCCGCAGTCCAGGGCATCAGCGTCGAACAATATCTGAAGAATATGGCAGCGCGCATTCCGCTCGGTCGCCCCGGTTTGCCCGAGGATACCGCCAATGCCGTGGCCTTCCTCTGCTCCCCCGAAGCCTCCTACATCACCGGCGAAAGCATGAACGTCTCCGGGGGTGAGGAGCCGCACTGAATATGGCCACCCCCGACGCTCCCAATCCGGCGCATGCGCTCATCGATCAGGCGCTGTCGCTGCGATGGGCCGGCATCCCCGAAGATGCCCGGCAGCGGGCGAAGATCTTTCTGCACGACTCGTTGGCCGTGGGCGTTGCGGGCCGCAATGCTGCGCACGCCGACGCGGTGCTGGCGATCGCGCAAGGATGGGGACGAGGTGACGATGCAGGCGTGCTTGGCCGCCCCGACATTCGCTTGCCCGCCGCATCGGCAGCCTTCGTCAATGCCTTCCAGATCCACGGGCAGGAGTTCGACTGCGTTCATGAACCCGCCGTCCTGCACCCTATGGCAACGGTGCTCGCGGCCCTGCTGGCCGAGGCCGCCCGCGGCGAAACGGTCGATGGCGAACGGTTCCTGACGGCGATCGTCGCGGGGGTCGACGTGGCGGTGACGCTGGGCATCGCTGCGCCCGGCGCGCTCAAATTCTTCCGCCCCGCGACCGCCGGTATCTTCGGGTGCGTTGCCGCGATAGCGGCGCTCCGCACCATGCCACGGGCACAGGCGCTCGATGCCTTCGGTCACGCCCTGGCGCTGGTATCGGGGACGATGCAGGCCCATGTCGAGGGCAAGCCTGCATTGCCGTTGCAGGTGGCCAATGCGGCGCGCGGCAGCCTGCTGGCCATCGACCTCGCCCGCAGCGGCATGCCGGGCGTTTCGCATCCTTTGGATGGGCCCTTCGGCTATTTCGCGCTGATGGAGGATCGCGAGGCGCTCGCTCCGGCGCTCGCCCAGTTGGGGCAGGGGCACCGGATCAGCGAAGTCAGCTGGAAGCCCTTTCCGACCGGACGGGCAGGGCATGGCGGGATCGTTGCGGCGCAGCAGTTGCGCGACAAGCAGGGGCTCACAGCCGACAATCTCGAAAGCTTCGCCTATCATGCACCACCGCTCATCCATCGCCTCGTCGGGCGCCCGGCGTACATGGGCATGGAGCCGGGCTATGCACGCTTATGCATGCAATATCTGGTCGCCGTGACTTTGCTGCGCGGGACGGTATCGCTGACCGACTTTACCGATGAGGCGCTGAACGATCAGGACGTGCTGGCACTGGCCGAGCGCATAAGCGTCGTCGCCGACGGCAATCCGGACATGGCGGCGTTCGTCCCTGCACGCGCCGTTGCGCGCACCAAGGACGGGCGCGAACTCGTCCAGGGCGTCACGGCGCAATTCGGGTCCCCGGCATGGCCGTTGAGCGATGCGCAGCATGCGGCAAAGGCGCTGGATTGCTTCAGATTTTCGGCGTTGCCCGACGCGCATGACACGCTCGGTCAAACGGTGCGAGGGCTCGAGCGGGAGCCGGATGCGCTCGCGGCAATCCGACGCAGCGGCGTGATCGCATAAACGCTTGTATTTGTATTATCATTATATCATTTAAAGTCGATACAGCGGGGGACTCGCAATGACCTTACTGAAGTGCGCCACGCACGTCGTCGCCGATCTCGACAATGCCATCGCTCGCTACGAAAGTTGGATGGACTATCGCACTGTCGAGCGGGGCGAAGTGCCGTCCGATCTGGCGGCAGCATGGGATGCTCCCGCCAGCGCGAACCGTTCTTATGCAGTGTTGCAGCCGGCGTCAGGCGCGGAGGTCTTTCTGCGCTTCGTCGAAGGCGATCCGGTACCGGACTATCTGCCGATCCGGACCTATGGATGGGCCGCCATCGAACTCTGCGTGACCGACGTCGAGGCGGTGAACGCGAAGATGCTGCAGAGCCCGTTCGAGGTCATCGGCCCACCCAAGCCGCTCGACGGCTTCGCGACGGTCAAGCCCATGCAGGTCCGCGGGGCCGACCTGGAAACCGTCTACCTCACGCAGATTCTGCAGCCGGGACCGGATACCGGCCTGCCGCAGCCACAATCGCTGATCGACCGCCCCTTCATCATGGTGCTGGCCTGTCCCGACCTGCGCAAGACGGCGCAATGGGTGAAGGACGTGCTTGACCTTCCGATGATCGACCCCGTTGCGATCCGCTATTCGATGATCGAGAAGGCGTTCGGCCTTCCTGAAACGACCAAGATCGAACTGACGACGGCGCGCGGAGGAGGGCAGGTCTTCCTCGAACTCGATCAATATCCGGATGCGGCAACCGAGCGCCCACGTCACGAAGGCGCTCTGCCGCCCGGTGTCGCCATCACCACGATGGTGTACCCCGACTTCGATCGCCTCGAAAGCCATTGGTCGAGCGCGCCGGTGGTCCGCGCCGGGGCAGTTTATGGCGGGCGCCGGACGGGCGTGTTGACGACTCCTGAAGGGGCGCTGCTTGAGGTCGTCGAAGGCGGGGAACTCTGATGACCGTTACGCCCATCAAGCGCGGGTTCGTCGATCTGCCGCACGGACAGATGCATTATCGCCAGGCAGGCGAGACGGGTGAGGCGCTGCTCATCCTGCATGCCTCGCCAGGCAGTTCGCGCCAGCAGGTGCGGACCATTGAGGATTTCGCGGCAGAGGCGCGGGTATTCGCGCCCGACACGCCCGGCAATGGCGACAGCGTCGCGCTCTTCGATCGGGAGCCGACCGTCCCCGAACTGGCCGCAGCGATGCTGGATTTCCTCGATGCCGTGGGCCTCGACCGGGTTCGCGTTTACGGATCGCACACCGGAGCGGCCATCGCCACCGAACTCGCCATCCTCGCGCCGCAGCGCGTGTCGGGGCTGGTTCTGGATGGGGTCAGCCTGATGCAGGGGGCGGAGCTGGAAGAGGTGCTCGATCGCTACGCCTTCCCGTTCGAACCGGACCTCGATGGCGCCTATCTGATGCGGCTATTCCAGTTCTGCCGCGATCAATATCTGTTCTTCCCCTGGTATCGCCGCACCCGCGCCGGACGGCGCGACGGCGGGCTGGGCAATGCGACCGACCTGCACGCCTGGCTGACCGAGGTGATGAAGGCCAGCACGACCTACCACCTCAACTATCGCGCGGCGTTCAAATGGCCCGCCGACGAGCGCCTGCCGCTTCTCCGTTGCCCCACGCTTGTGACCGCCGCCGTCAACGATCCCCTCTATGACTCCAGCGTCGAGCTCGAGAAGCTGCTGACCGACGGGAAGTTCGAAGAGCTTCCGCGCCTGGATGCCGAGGATTTCAGGGCAGCGCGCAAGGCGGCGATCGACAGCTTCTTCGGCACGTTGGCCTGATCGATGGAACTGGGGCTTTCCTTCCTGACGCTGCTGCACCTGCTGATCCCGATCTACTGGCTCGGTGGCGATCTCGGTGCTTTCTATGGATCGCGGTTCATGGTCGATCCGGCGCGCTCGGTGCCCGAACGGATGATGGCGCTGAAGATCCTCAACAACATCGACATGGCGCCGCGCACAACCCTGATCCTGGCGTTCCCCACCGGCTTCGGCCTGGCGGTCGCCAAGGGGTGGATCGAGGCACCGGCCGTGGCAGCCATCGGCGTGTGGGTGCTGGGTCTCGCCTGGCTGGCGCTCGCCTGGGCGGTGCACCTGAAACATGGTCCGGCGGGTGCGGGCTATAAGCGCGTCGACATGGCCGTCCGCTATGCGGTGCTGGTGGGGCTCATCGGCAGCGCAGTTGCGGGTCTGACTGGCGCGGTCACGCTGCCGCTGTTCATCTCCCTCAAACTGCTCGCGCTGGCCGTCTGTATTTCCATCGGCCTGCTGGTGCGTCGTCAGCTGGTACCGCTTTTCCCGGCCATCATCGCGCTGCGGGAGCACGGGCCGACGCCCGAAGGCGACCGCACCATCGCCGGGGTCATCGCAGTGACCCAGCCGACCGTCATCACGCTGTGGATCGTCGTCCTGATCGCCTGCCTGCTTGGGATAGCCACGCCGGTTTGAGCGCAACCAAATCATCTAAACAACCAGGAGATTTCCAGTGCAGAAGCATCGCACGATAAGCGGCAAGATCCTCTACACGTCGCGCAAGCCGGGCCGCGAAGGCGAAGAGCGGGGCCGCGAGGAATTCACCTGGACGCTGCACAGTGACGGCAAGCGCACCCTGCGCGCGCGCTGCGAAATCGACGAGCCGGCCCCGACCGTGCATCGCGACATCACCTACAGCCTCGATGCGAACGACCGTCCGATGGATTGCTTCGTCCGCCTCGTGATCGGTGACGCGTTCATGGGCGCGGGCCTGTTCATCATCCACGAAGACAGGGTGGAATGCGAAAGCTATGGCCCCTCCATCGGCCGCATCTCGCAGACGATGCCGATCGACGCGCCTTTCGACGGGTTCGGTACGCATCCGATCGTTGCGGATGCCTACATCACGCGCAAGATGGACCGCAGCAAGGGGCCGCATAAGCGCAAGTTCCCCTGCTTTCTGCCATCGCCCGACCATCGCGGCGCAACCCCGCCATTGATCTCGAAGTCGGAGATCAATCTGGCCTATGTCGGACAGGAAACGGTGACCGTCCCGGCGGGCACGTTCGACTGCTACAAATATGAATTCTCCGACGAGGACGCGAGCATGATCTCGGTCGGCGGCGAGGCGCATCCGCCTTATCAGGTGTGGGTGACCGCCGACGATGACTCGATCTTCGTACAGGGCGGCGTCGGCGGCTATATGCAGACCTGGTACGAGCTGGTCGAACTCAACCGCTGAGCCGATCGGAACGGACAGGGAAGGGCGCCTGCGCGAAAGTGCGGGCGCCCTTTTCAGTTTGGCTACCAGGCGGGTACGGGTTCGACCTCCCGAGCCCAGGATGCCGGCGTTCCTTCCGGCAGAACCGGGGCATATGCCGCACCGATGGGCAGCGAACTTGGCGTGTCGCTCCACTTGGTCACGATCGCATTTGCGCCGGGCGATCGCATGATCTGCAAAAAGCCGGTCTCCGATACATGCGGTCCGTGCAGGATGCCGGGCGGGCGATAGAAATAGGCGCCAGGCCCCATCCGGCCCTCGGGCGCCCACATCGCGCCCTGAAGCATGAACATTTCCTCGGCATGATCGTGCATCTCGGCCGCGAGCTTGGCGCCGTCCGTCGGCACGCCGTGCGCCATGCCCGTCAGCAGGAAAGTCCGGCCGCTGTCATTGGGGCCAAGCCGCAGCACCTTGCGAGCGAGCCGCAGGTGAGACAGCTTCGGATCATAGGTCGACACGTCCCAGGGCATCTCGGGCGTTGCGATAGCTATAGCGTCCGCTGTCCCGGCCTTGGCATTGCGATCGTCGCGTCCGTGGCGAAACACCAGAAGAACCGCGCCGGTTGCGGTCGTCCGCGAGCCGAGCCCGGAACCTTGCGGCAGGAACCCATAAGCATGATAGCCGCGCATAACGCCGTCGATCTCGATCGTGCCGTCGAGCACGAGAAATTCCTCGGCTTCGGCATCGACGCGATTGGGGCCGGCCGAAAAACCGGGCGGGTACCGCACGATCAGCGTCTGTTCGGTTCCCTCGGGATCCCAATTCAGCAGTTTCTCCTCGGCACCGTCGGGCCTGATGACCCAGTGCAGATTCTGCGCGTACACGAACTCGATATGCGGCCGCGCCATCTTATACCCCTCTCAGGTCAGGCGATGTCATTGGCTGCGACTGCTGCGCGGAAACTGCGTCGACTGGCCATGAGAATGAAGAAGGCGGCAAGACCGCAGCCCAGGAAGACACTGCCCAGCGACCAGGCGATCCCGGACGGCGATGTGAAGACGGTGTCCGACAGGAAGCCGACGATGAAATTGCCTGCCGTAAGCGCGATCAGCCCGGAGGCGATGGTCTGCAGGGCCATGATCTGGGCGCGCAGGGCATTGGGGGTAATCTGTGCGAAGCCACTGTAAACGGCGGAGGTGTTCCAGTTCAGGAACAGCGCATTCAACGCGTAGCCGAGCAACGCCAGATTGCCGCTGGGGGCGAGGCAGGCCAGCGTGCCGAAAATGAACATCGATGCCGAGCAGCCCATGGCGCAAAGGATCGGCGCGTCGGCATGCCCCCGCCGCTTCAGCCAGGCGATGACCCAACCGCTGTTGACCGCCGCGAAGATCGAGATCGGCAGCCCGACGGCGCCGAGGATCTTGCCCGTCTCCGCCGCCGTCCAGCCATGCGCGCGGATGAACAGCGCGGGAAACCAGCCGACGATCGCATAGACGCAGACGAGGTTGAGCACCGAACCGAGCATGAAAAGCCCGAACGCTCCGGGCCGCTCGACGAACAGGAGCAGCAGCGGCTTCAGACTGAGCGGAGGCGCTATCGCCGTACCGCCTTGCCGTGCCGGCTCGCGCGCCGTCAGGATGAGGATGACCGCCAGCAACAGGCCCGGCGTGCCGCAAAGAACGAACACGACTTGCCAAGCCTGCATCGCGCCGAACAGGCCCGGCATTCCGGCGATGAGCCTTTCCGCCCAATCGAGGAACAGGCCACCCAGCGCCATGGCGGTGGCCGTACCGAGCGAACTGCCGGTAACGAAGATGCCATAGGCCTTAGGGCGAATGTCGGGCTCGAAATAGTCGGCGATGAGCGAGGTGGCGACGGGGACGAGCGCCGCCTCGCCGACACCGACGAGCATGCGTGCGACGAACAATTCGTGGAAATTGCTCGCGAAAGAGCAGCCGATCGTGGCGGCACTCCACAGCATCAGGCCCCCGAAGAGCAGCGTCACACGCCGGCGGCGATCGGACAGCATCCCCAAGGGCAGACCCAGCACCGAATAGACGATGCTGAACGCCATGCCCTGGAGCAGACCGAACTGCGTGTCGTTGATCGCGAGTGCCGCTTTGAGCGGCTCGATCAACAGCGCGATCGACACCCGATCGAGAATGGCCAGCGCATAAGCGAGGGTGAGAAGCGACAGGACATACCACGCGTAGGAGCGCCTCGGCCATGTGCTCTGCTGCGGGGATTGGGTCATGTCAGCACTGGGCATCACGATATGGCCTCTGCCTGCGCCCGTCCGCTCGCCATGGCCAAGGCCTGATCCAGCGCCGCTGCCGCTATTGCGTGGTCCTGCGGAACCCTGAAGGCCTTCGCATCGGGCAAGAGTGCAAGAAGCGCCGTCGCACACGCCATGGATGGATCATCACCCACGGCAACAACGACAGGCACCTGCACCTCTTGCCAGTCGGAAGGCTGGTTGGCAGCCATGGCAGCGGCAATCGCCTGTCCATAGTCTATCCGCTGCTTGAGCATTCCGGTGAGCGCGCGGTGCAACTCGTCCGGATCGGCAATCTCGCCGGAACGCGCTGCCTCCGGTCGTGCGTCATGCCAGGGCCACTGCACGCACCCGTCGCGAAGCATGTGCCAGAAGCGGTGGAGGTGCGAGCCGCCAACGGGATCGAAGGCTATCTCGGGTATCAGCGCTGCGTCGGCCTCTGCCAATGCCGGCGCTCCCCAAGTCACAAGCGACGCCACCCGATCCGGCCAGCGTGCGGCCATCCGAGCGCCTATCGGCGCAGCAAGGCCGATGGCCATCACGTCGCACGCATCGCTCTCGAGCGCGTCGACCAGGGCCGCCAGCGCATCGGCGATCGCGTCTGCGGTCGCGCCGCCGGAGGGGAGGGGATCGGAATCGCCGAAGCCCGGCAGATCGGGGACGATGACCGGTCGGATGGGCGCGAATGCACGCGCCCATCTGCTGGCTTCCAGTGTCGAGGGGGCCGACAATATGAGCAGCGGGCGGCGCTCCTTAGCGGAGAGATGTCCGGAACGGCTCCAGTGCAGTTGACCATGGTCCAGCGCCAGATATCCTCTCGCATCGCTGGATCGCGTGTCGGCCGTGATGGCGGTTCGATCGCCGCTTGCCACGCCGGCTAGCGACTGCCCGATCCATTCGATCCACGCCGCGCGATCTGTGCCGAGGCGCTGGACCGAAAGCGCCGGGTTTCGGTCGCATGGCACCTTTGCGAGCTGTGGGAACAGGACGTCGTCCTCGCGCGCCCCGACAATGGTGGGGACCCGAACCGCGAGCAGGTCTTCCATCGGCGACCAACGCATCGCCGCACTATAGGCATCGGCATAGTGGGGACCGGCGCTGAACAGGTCGATGCCATAATCCTCCAGCCATAGGGGCGAGGGCGGCTCCGCTGCAATGCGCCGGTCGGGGGTGCAGGCAAACCACGGAAACCACCGCACCATGTCGCGCGTCCGGCTCCATTCTGCCGCAAGCCAGGCTCCGGTCGGTTCGGGCGCAAAGGGACGCATATAGGCTTTGATAAATTCATCATCGGCAGGCTGATCCGGAATCGACAGCCCGTCGAGCAACAGCATCGGCATGCGCCCGCCGCGCGCCGCCAATGCCAGCGCGATCTTGGCGCTGGTATGGGTCGCGTAGATCGGTGCTTCCGACAGACCAAGGGCCTCGAGTGCGGTGCCGAGCGCCTGGGCGAAATCGGGGATCGTCGGCGCTTCGATGTCGAGGGGATCGGAATTGCCATATCCGGGCGTGTCGAGCGCGAAGACGCGAAACCGACTGGCGAGCATTTTCATCAGCGGCAGGTGCAGGCGCGACGAGCGGGGGGAATCGTGCAGCAAAACGATGTTCGAGCCCGAACCTGCAACCCTGTAATGAACCATCCGGGGCGTACCCGCCGCAGGGACGCTGACATAGGATCGGGTGATAGACGCACTATAGCCTTCACGCATAAGGTCCGCTCGCCCGCTTTAATTGATATATTAATATACCTATTGATGTGCCATCATCCGGCCCTTGTCCAGCCCCGGATCACAACGCCAAGCAGGGAGCGCGATGACCGCCTTGACCGAAAGCTCAGCCCAGAAGCCTCTCGCTCCAAGAGACAGTCTGGCAGGATGGACCGTGGTCGCAGGTTCGATGGTGGGGCTGGCGCTCGGCCTCAGTCCCTTGCCCTTCTACACCATCGGCATGTTCGCACCCGAGCTGCAGCGCGAGTTCGGCTGGAGCTTTGCGGCACTGATGGGATCGATCACCGTGCAATCGGTGGTGGTGATGGCAACCGGACCAATCGCCGGCTTTGCCGTCGACCGGTACGGAGCAAAGCCGGTTGCGCTGATCTCGCTCGCCCTGTTCGGGCTCACGTTCATGAGCCTGGGTCTGAGCGGTGGTAATATCTGGGTCTATTATGGGCAGTGGGTGCTGATGTCGACGCTCGGGGCGGGCACCCTCACGGCAACCTGGATGCACAGCGTCAACGGCTGGTTCGACCGGCATCGCGGCCTGGCGATCGGCATTGCCAGCACCGGCACCGGGATCACCGGCTTCCTGATCAAGCCCTTCGCCGCCTGGCTGATCGGCAGCTATGGCTGGCGCACGGGGTTCTTCGTGATCGGGGCGCTGCCCATCCTGATCGGCATCCCTGTCGTTGCAGCTCTCTTCCGCGAGCGAACGAATGCGGCAACGGCAACGCTGAAGGCAGCCGCAGGGACGGTCGTGGAGTCCGGGCTGACCGTGCGGGAGGCCCTCCATGACCGCCGCTTCTGGATCATGACCTTCGCGTTTCTGCTGATCGCCTTCGCCCTGACCGCCCCCACGCCCAATCTCGAAAACATCTTGCGAACCCAGAAATTCACGCTGACCCAGATCGGCTCGATCACGGCCGGCTTCGGCCTGTCCGTCATCGCAGGACGGATCGCCGGCGGCTGGCTGCTCGATCGTTTCTGGGCTCCGGGATGCGCGCTCGCCATCCTGGTCCTGCCGATGATCGGCAGCTACATGCTGTCACGTCCCGAACTTGACGCGAGCCATGCGGCCATAGCCGTCGTCACGCTGGGGCTGGGCGCAGGGTTCGAGTTCGACCTCCTGGCCTATCTGATCGCGCGCTATTTCGGGCGGCGCGCCTATGGCATGATCTACGGCACCTTCTACACGGTTATCGCCTTTGGCGGCGGAATGGGGCCGGTGGTCTATGGCCGCGTGTTCGATGCGACCGGTCGCTACGATGTTGCGCTGCTCTCAGGGATTGGCTGCCTCCTCCTTGGGAGCCTGTCCTTGCTGGCCATGGGCCGATATCCCCGCTGGCCGCAGGACGCCGCGTGAGCAAGCTGATCGAAACCGCGAGTCTCGGTTATGTGCTGGGAGCAGCGGACTCCGCGAGCGACTTGACTAAGCGCGGTCGACCTCCGAAGAGCGGTGCGCCGGACCAGCGGAATGTCGCTTTCGCCACGTTGGCCGCCAGCAGGGGAGGCATAGTGCTCGATCGCCAAGGCGCAGTGCCGCTATACCACCAGATCTATCTTAGCCTGCGTGACGAAATCCTGAGCGGGCAGCGCCCTTGCGGCAGTGTCCTGCCGACCGAGCAGGAGCTTTCGGCGCATTATGGCGTATCTCGCATCACTGCTCGCCGTGTCCTGAACGATCTTGCCGACCAGCATTATGTCGAACGTCGCCGTCGGCTTGGCACGCGGGTCATCTTCAAGTCGCCGGCCAAACCCATCGAGGCGAACATAGATCAGGCCGTGGACAGCCTGATGGCCCTGGGAGAAGGCACGACCGTCAATGTCATCTCGGTCGAGCACCGAGCGGCGACAGACATCATTGCCAATGCACTCCGGATCGAGGAGGGGGCCGACGTTGTCCGCGCCGTACGCGTGCGGTGCCTCGAGGGGATTCCGATCGGCTATATTGTGAGCTATGTCCGCGGTGAGCTTGCCGACGTGATTTCCGAGAAAACATTGCCTCGGGCGCCGCTGCTCAAGCTGCTCGACGAGGCCGGCCTGCACGCCGAACGGGCAGAGCAGACGATCGGCGCAATGCTGGCGGACCCGTCCCTGGTCGAGGCGCTGAATGTCGAACCGCTTTCCGCCATCCTGCGCATCACGCGGACCGTTTACGATCGGAACGATACGCCGTTCCTGCGAACCTATGCGCATTATCGGTCAGACCGGTTTCACGTCAGGCTGGATCTGCAGACGCCTGCCGCCTGATCCTCGGGCTCTGCCAAACTGTGGCAGAGCCCTGCTTCAAATTGATGCCGAAGGCTGCCGGGCTCCAGCCTCTTAGATGCGAGGCTGCGCCGTGCCTCCTCAACCGACCTTGATCAACACCTTGCCAAGATGCGCGCCTGACTTGAGGTAGCGGCATGCCTCGGGCGCCTGGTCGAAGGTGAAGGTGCGGTCGATAACCGGCGCGAAGCCGGTGGCCTCCATCGCGCGGACAAGCCGGGCGAGCATCGCACGGCTGCCTTCGGCGATCCCCTTCAGCGTGATGTTCTTGCCAATGATCGAGCCATAATTGGGCAGCGGTTCGCCGGATCCGGTGACGCCGATGATGACGATGCGGGCGTTGACCGCGCAGGCGTCGATCGACTGGGCCAGTGTGTTCTGGCCTCCCGTCTCGACCACGATGTCGGCGCCGCGACGTCCGGTCTGGCGGTGAAGCTCGGCCGCCCAATCGGGGTGGGTGGAATAGTTGACGGTATAGTCCGCACCCAGCTTGCGCGCCTGTTCCAGCTTTGCATCGCTCGACGAGGTGATGGCGACGAAAGCGCCATTGGCCTTTGCGATCTGGAGGGCCGCCATGGCGACACCCCCGGTGCCCAGCGCCAAGACGAGGTCGCCGGCGCGAACCTGTCCCACTTCGACGACCGCATGCCATGCGGTGAGCGTCGCAGCGGCCAGAGGTGCCGCAGCCTCGTCGCTGAGGCTGTCGGGCACCTTCACCAGCGCAGCAGCCGGAACCTTGACATATTCAGCCATCCATCCGTCGAGGGTGGTGCCGAGGTCGGCGCCGAAATGGCGTATCTCGAACGGCCCATCGATCCACGAAACGAAGTGCGCGAGGATAGCGCGATCGCCGATCGCAATGCCCGATACGCCTTCGCCGAGCGACACCACTTCGCCCAGGCCCTCGGAAAAGGGGATGCGGTCTTCGGCTTTCTTCGCGCCATAGCGGCCTTCGAGGATCTGAAGGTCGCGATTGTTGAGGCAGACATAGCGGACCTTCAAGACCGCTTCGCCGGGGCCGGCGACAGGCATGGCGCGCTCGACGAGGTTCAGCGATTCGAGGCCGTTCTGCGGACCGAGTTGATAGGCTTTCACGATTGGCTCCTGTAGGAATCGAGGATGTCGCTCCCGCGCGCGAACCACGTCGCGGGGCTGGCTTTGAGGTCGGCAAGCAGGCGCTCGAAAGCGTCCATCCGGTAGGGCAGGCCGATGATATAGGGGGTGAGGTGCAGAGGCAGCAGGCGCCCGCCGCCGCCGGCCGCAGCTTCGCCCGCAAGCCAGTCCCGTGCGTCAAGCATCTGTTCGGCGTAGCTGTCGACCGACTGCTGCTGCACGTTGATGATCTGCCGGTCCGACAATTCGTGGTTCAGGGGCAGGTTGACCAGCCCGTTGGCGAAGCTCCACGGCATGTCGTCATTGGCCCAGTCGCAGCAATATTCGATCCCGGCCTCAACCAGCAGGTCCGGCGTGGCAAAGCTTTGCGAGCGGGCAATGGAATGCCAGCCACGCGGTGCCGTTCCAGCCGCCTCCGACAAGGTTGCGATGCTGTCGCGGATCAGCCTGCGCTCTTCTTCGACCGGCAGGGTCGAGGCGACCGTGCCGTTCATGTCGGTCGAATGGGCAATCAGCTCATGGCCGGCATCGACAATGTCGCGGATCACCGACGGATAGCGCTGCGCTATGGCGCCATTCGCCGCGACCGATACCTGCACGCCCGCTTTGGCGAAGGCGTCGAGCAGGCGATAGAAGCCGATGCGCGTGCCATATTCGCGCGCGGTATAGTGACGATAGTCGGGATAGGCCGTCTGCATGTGCCCCGGCGCGCGGAAAGGCGTGTCCGAGGGCGTGATCGGGAACCATTCGAGGCTGACCACGATCCAGACCGCCACGCCCTTGCCGCCCGGCCAGGCCAGCGGCTTGCGCGTCGGCAGCGCGGAATAGGCATAGAGATCATGATCATAGCCGAGCCGGCGACGCGGATAGTCGAGATAGCTGGGATCGAGGCTCATGCGTCGGCTCCTGCCTGCGCCGTCCGCCAGGCGTCGGCAATGTCGCCCGAGCGGGTGATCCACGCCCGGCCATCGGCGGCGATCTGGCGCAGCACCTCCTCGAAGGCGCCGATGCGATGCGGCTGACCGATCAGATAGGAGTGGAGCGGAATGCACATCACGGAGCCCGAAGGCTCGTCGGCGAGGCGTTCGAACTGCCGGATCAGCGTCCGGGCATAGTCGCGCGGGCTCATATTATAGATGAAGAAGCCATAATGGTCGTTGACCTCTAGGCTGTAGGGCATCGAGATCAGATCGCCGCTGGTGGTCTTCACGCGTTGCGGCTGATCGTCGTGATAGAGGTCGCAGGTATAGTCGAGCCCATATTCGGCGATCAGGTCGAGCGTGCGCGGCGTGTGGGTGAGGGCGGGGGCGAGCCAGCCGCGGATCGTCTGTCCGGTCGCGTCGTGCACGGTGCGGATCGAATCCTCGATGATCGCGCGCTCCTGCGCTTCGTCCATCCCGTAGGAGTAGCGGGTGTTGTAGATTCCGTGGCTGAAGAACTCCCATCCGCGCGCATTGGCATCGGCGACCACGTCCGGATGGTGCTGGCATAAAGCGACCGACAGGCTGACCGAGCCTGGAAAGCCATGCTTGCTCATCACCTCGGCCATGCGCCAATGTCCGACCCGATTGGCATAATCGCGATGCGCATAACCCACGACGTCGGGATGGGGCCTTGTCCATGAAGCGCGATGCGGGTTCTTCGGCGGGTCGATCTCATAATATTCGAGATTGGGGGACACCCAGACCGCGACCTTCTTGTCGCCCGGCCAGCTGAATGGCTTGCGCCCGCGATAGGGCGAGAAATCATAAAGCCCTGGATCTGCGCTGCCTTCCTGCATCAGCGCGCCTCCAGCCAGTCGATCACGGTCTGGACCGGTTCGACGTCGGCATATTTCAGCTGGAGGTCGGTCAGATTGGCGAAGTGATAGGACTCATGCTTGTCGGCGCAGGTCTCGATCGGAACGATCGTCCGATAGCCGCGGCTGAGGCTGTCGACGGCGGTCGCCCGGACGCAGCCGGAGGTCGAGCCACCCGTGATCACGACCGTGTCGACCTTGTGCCACACCAGCAGGCTCTGCAGCGGCGTCTCGAAGAAAGCCGACGGCATGCGCTTGGTGTAGATGGTATCGGCAGCATCGATCTCGCAGCGCTCGTCGAAGGCGTGGCGATCGGATTCATATTTGATGTTCTGCAGGCTGTCGGGCGTATTGGTGCGGGTGCCCCAGACGCCGGCATCGCTCGCATCCTCGGCATAGGCGACATGCGTCCAGATGACCGGCATGCCCTTGGCGCGGGCGAGGCGCGAGATGCTATTGGTGTGTTCGATCTGACGCGGATCGGTCTCATAGGCGGTCTTGTACCGGTCGATCCGCGTATAGGCATTCTGGAAGTCGACATTCACGATGGCCAGCTTCTCGCCGAAGCCGAATTTGGCGCGCGAAGGATTGGCCATCACTTCTTCGAAAATCTGGCGGGCCGTCCTGTCCTCACAGATCATTTTCGTCCCGACGATGCTCATATCGTTTTCATCCATGATCTCGTGTCGCCGAGGCCCGCATCCGCGCGGTGGCGAATGCGGGCCGTCGGTCCTTCATAGTTCGTGCGGCTGCACTGGCCATGGCCGGTCAACCGCATATGTCCGCTTAACGGTCAGATCTTCACGCGAAGACGACCGGTGAAGCGACGGGGATCGCCCGGGAACAGCGAGAGGAAGTTCGCCGTCACGGTGCGCTGGTCGGTCAGGTTGGATACCTCAAACGAGATGCGATAGCGGTCGTCGTCGGTCGTGAAGCTGATCGCTGCGTCGACGAAATCCTCGGTCGTGGTCTTGGTGGTGTTGAGGATGGCGACCCAGTAAGGCGAATTATGCCGCCAGTTGGTGCTGCCGGTGAAATAGCCGCCAAGGCTCGCAACCGGAACATCGTAGGACGCGCCGGCGCTGACTTGGAAGGTCGGCACGCGGACCGGAGTCAGAGCCGTAGTCAGCGTCGTCGCCAGCGGCGAGATGTAGGTATATCGGCCGTTCATGTAGGACGGGTTGGCAAACAGGCTGAGGTTACCGAACTTCGCGGTCGCTTCCACTTCGATGCCATAGACCCGGAAGGTGCCGGCATTGAACGGCAGGCTGGCGATGACACCCAGCGAGTTGGGAACGCCGGCGGTGACCTGCAGGTCGGTGGTGCGGGCATAATAGCCGGTCACGTTCAGGCGCAGCTTGCGATCGAACAGCTCGGACTTGATGCCGGTCTCATAGGACCAGGTCTTTTCGGGCCGGAAGGTCACCGCATTCTGCGGGAGCGAGGCGGTGCCGTTCCAGCCACCCGACTTGAAGCCATTGGTCGCCGATGCGAACAGCATGACTTCAGGGTTGACTTTGTAGTCGACCGCGACGCGCGGGGTGAAGCGCTTGACGGTCTGCTTGAGCGGGATGCCGAACGCCGTGACGGCGGCATTGCCATAGGAGAGCGTCGGGAACTGCGTCGACCGGATGAAATCGAGCTTCTTCTTTTCCCAGGTGTAGCGACCACCGAGGGTGAGGGTCAGCTGTTCGGTCGCATGGAAATCGGCCTGCGCATAATAAGCGGCGGTCTCCACGCTGTGCTTGTAGAGCGCGTCCTGGATCGGACGGAAGGCGGTGGTGCCGCCGGAGAAGCTCGTCTGACGATCGTCCGAGGTCTCCTTGAGGTAGAAAAGGCCCGTGACGAGGTCGACCTTCTCTCCGAAGGAATAGTTCAGCTTGAGCTCGTGGCTATGCTGCTCGTGGACGGCATTGTCCGTGAGGATGAAGCCGGCATATTTGTTGACGGCCGAGGCGTTATATTCGTTGATATAGCCCTGATCGAGGTGGCGGTAACCGAAGATATAGGTGATCGACCCATTCTCGATCTCGTAATTGGCATTGCCGCCGATCGCGAAATTCTCGGACAGGTTGCAGTTGCCCCGTTCGAGGGTCAGCAGCTTGGTGACATTGTCACCACCGCAGTTGGTCTGCGAAAGGCCGGCTGCGCTCTCATAGAAAACCGGACGCGTCGTCGCACCCTTGACGTAAGGATTGGTCCCCGGAACGTTGCGCAGACCGGTATAGGTGCTCCGGTTGCTCGTGAACTCGGCGGACAGGTCGATCGTCAGCGCGTCGGTCGGCAGGAAGCGGACATCGCCGCGGACGCCGTAGCTTTCCTCGCCGTTCAGCCAGTCGCCGTTGGTGATGTTCTTCAGATAACCCCGATCGTGCACCACGAAGCCGGACAGCTTGGTCAACACCTGATCGCTGACCGGGAGGTCGACGCTCGCCTTCATCGTGTAACGTTGATAAGAGCCGGCGGTCAGTTCGACCTTCAGGCCGGCTTCGGTCGACGGCTTGCGCATGATGACGGCGATCGCGCCGCCGGTGGTGTTGCGACCGAACAGCGTACCCTGCGGACCGCGCAGCACCTCCACCCGCTCGGTGTCGAAGAAAGCGTAGTTGTTGGCATTCTGGCGCGCGATGTAGATGTCGTCGACATAGGTCGTGACCGGCGCGTCGAAGGTTGCGGTCGACTGCGAGTTGCCGAGGCCGCGCAGATAATAGGCATTCGCGGTCGCGAGACCCGCATTATGCTGGGAAATCATGCCCGGCACGAACTTCGATGTGCTGATCGCATCGAAGACCGCCAGCCGTTCAATCATCTTCTCGCTGAACGCGGTGACCGTGACCGGCACCGACTGGAGCTTCTCGGCGCGGCGCTGCGAAGTGACGACAATCTCTTCGAGGCCCTGCACGGCGTCCGAACTGGCCTGCGGTGCGGTGGGGCTGGACGCCTGGGCGTAGACGGGACCCGCCGCAAGAACGATCGGGCCCATGAGCGAGGTAAGCAGCAAACGGTGGCTGGTCATGTCTTTCCCCTTTTTATGGTTGGCCGCATGCCGAGCACGCGCGCCGGCCGCTATTGTTATATTGATATACTCTTATGTCAAATGGATCAGTCGGCGTTGCCAGCTTCCGTAAGTCGCGGATATCGGCCGAGAAAAAGAAAAGCGGCCGAGCAGAGGGGAAGAATGACCGCCGAAGCCAACAAGGCCGGGGCGAAGTCCTGGGTGCGATCGCGAATCACGCCGAAGACCAGCGGGGCGAAGCCGGCTCCGGTCGCGAAGCACACGTAGAAGATGCTGTAGATCGCCGAATAGGCGCGCATCCCGAAGAAGCGCGAGGTCAGATAGGCGACGACGTCATATTCAATCCCCAGCGCAAAGCCGATGAGCAGGATCGCGAAGCGGGCCATACCCGGATCGAGCGTGCCACCCGCCAGGATGACGCACGATATCGCTGGCATGCCGAGCAATATGAAGGCGACCGCCGGCGCCCAGAAACGGTCGAGCAGCAGGCCCCCGATCAGACGCCCAGCAATCGACGCCAGTCCGATGAGCGGCGTGATCGTGAGGATCGTCTGCGCGTCGAGACCACGGTCGAGCAGGATCGGCTCGAGATTGGGAACGGCGCCGGCGAGCGCGAAGGAGATCGGAAAGAGGATGATGGCGATGAGCCAGAAGCGCCAGTGGCCAAGCGCTTGTTTCCGGCTTAATCCCGTCAGCGCTTCGACATTTCCGTCCTCCACAGCGGTGAGGGCGGGGGCAGCGGCCTTCTGTTCGCGGAACAGAAGCACGACCATCGGCAGCGCCACCAGCAGCGGGAGCAGGCCGAGCGCGAAATAGCCCGCGCGCCAGCCGTGAAGCCCGATGACCCAGGCGAGCAGCGGCTTGCAGACGATCCCGAAAAGGCCGGTCCCGGTCATCGCGATGCCGAGCGCCAGGCCCCGGTGACGGTCGAACCACTGGTTGACCGTCCGCGTGAAGGTGATCGGCAATGTGCCCGCCCCGAGCGCGGCCGCGACCGCCCAAGTCGCGTAGAATTGGACCAGCGAGTTGCCGAGGGCGGCCAGCGAGAGATAGGCGAGGCCGAAGCAGGCAAGCGAAGCGATCGCGATCGGACGGGTTCCATATCGGTCGCACAGCATGCCCGTCACGGGAGCCGCGACAACGACCGTCACGGTGGTGATCGTCAGACCCGCCATGATTTCGCCGAGCGACCAGCCGAACTCGCGCGCCAGATGCGGCGCGAACACGCCGGCCGTGTAGAAGGGCATGGCGGCCAGGCCGCAGCCTATGCCGAGAAGCGCCGCCAGGAGTATGGGCCATCCCCGCCGGAACTCGCTCTCGCGCGGGCCAGTGCCCCTGACATCGGCCGTATCACCATCAATTTCTGCCTGCATGCCGTGCACTCCAGTGGCCCCCGCGGTACAGGACCATCTTGCCGCCACCGAACCCACAGGAAGCGCCCAGTCTATCCGGCCAGTGGGCACGGGCGCGTTCGATATTGAGCGTAGCGAACGGTGGCGCATCACCGCAGGATGACCCGATCAGCAAATGAAAGCGCCCAGCGCGCGCGTGCCGCCCAAACAGCGACGCTGTGGACGCGCACCGCCCGGTGGCTGCATTGGAGCACCGCGCTCGCCGTTGTGGTGGAGGTCCCTGCGGGCTTCACCATGGCCTGGACCTATCTCGACGGGTTGAAAGGCGGACCGCTCGCGGGGCTCCACATCCGGGCAAGCCAGGTCCATCACACGCTGGGCATGATCCTGCTCTTTACGACGCTGTTCCGGCTCTGTTGGCGGTGGCGTCATCCGGCGCCGGCCCTGCCGCCCGAGGTCTCTGTTCACGGCCGGCTCCTCGCACGCACGGTGCAGGCCTCCTTATACGCACTGCTCCTGCTGATCCCCCTCAGCGGTTGGGCAGCGCTCTCGGCGCTGGCAGGCGGGGCGGACTTTCCGGCGCCCGAATTGTGGTTCTTCGGCCATGACGGCTTCGGCCCCAGCGGCCTCATTCCCCACCTCGTCGCCCCGCGTCCGTGGAATGACCCGCTCGGCTATGGCCTGTTCGCGCGCGCCCATGTGTGGATGTTGTGGGGAGGCGCTGCCTTGCTCGCGCTCCATGTCGGCGGTGCCATCAAGCATCATTTCGTCGATCGGGACAGGGTGCTGCTCCGCATGATCGGCCGGAAATAGGCCACATTCACCTTCTCCTCGATGCGATATATTGGCGGACCAGCACGATGCTCTCACTGGACAATGGCTTCGAAGAGGCGGTCGGCATCGTCGCCGACTGTCAGGCAAGCGCAAAGCGCCTCTGCGAGGCCCTCGGTTATGAGGTTCGGCATGACGGGGCTCTCCCCATGGCTGCCGGTCAATTGCTCGGCCTCGGTGGAGTGGCGGCCCGCGAAATCCTGATCGCGCATCCCGATGCGTCGCGCGGCGCGATCCGTCTCGTCACGCCGGATGGCAAGCCCGGAAGCCTCATGCGCGACGGCGCTCAGGCTTGGGACAGCGGAGGCATCTTCGACATCAACATTCGCGCGCTGGCGGGAATAGACGCGCTGCATCGCCAACTCGGCGCAGCAGGCTTCCGCGCACATGCCCCCATCGTGGATTGGGACTTCGGCGCGCTATCGGTTCGCGAGGTCGTGGAGAGCGATGCCGATGGGCTGTGCATCGCACTGATGGAGCGCATCCACCCGCCACTGACGGGCTATGACGGCCTTGGCGGCAATGCGTCCTGGGTGTTCAATTCGACCCAGGTCGTGCCGGACTTCGATACCGCGCGCGCGCTGTTGGTCGACCATCTGGGCTGGCTGGCTGTGCAAGAGACCGAAGGGCCGGCGGGAACCATAGGCGGGGCGAACTGCATGGGCCTGCCGGTCGGGCTGGCGGGGGAAATCCGCATGCGCATCGGCATCTATCACCCGCAAGGGCGCATGGAGGGGTCGGTCGAGATCATCGCCTATGATTGCGGCGGTACCGACTTCTCGGCGGCCCGCCCGCCTCAGCGGGGCTGGGCGACGGTGCGGCTTCCTGTGACCGACCTGTCAGCCTTTGCGGCCGCAATGACCGCAGCGCTTTGCGAGATCAGCGCGCCGGTGCGATTCCAATGGGCGCCGCATGGCGAGGTCGAGGCGCTGGCAGCGACCACGCCCTGGGGTGCGCGCTTCGAGGCGCTGCGCTTGCTCGACTGAGCGCTGCGGGACGCAAGCCGCGCTTTTCGGACAGACCTATCCGCCAAGCGGTTTTTCGGCCGTGGCGCCATGGCTGCCGCCGAGCCGAGCAGGCAGTCAGATTGCAACCAAAGGAGCATCCTCCAAGGAGCAATCACGGTCATGGCTTTCGATCCCTTCGCGCTGCGCCCCGCCAATCTCGCCTTTCTTGCCCGTCGTGCGGGCGGAGAGGGGCTGCTGATCGACGGAGAATGGCGCAAGGCCGAGGGCGGGGCGGACTTCGCCACGCTCGATCCGGCGAACGGCCGGGAGACAGGCCGAATTGCAGCGGCAAGCCCGGCCGATGTCGATGCCGCCGTCGGTGCGGCTCGCGCGGCGCTGTCCACCTGGCAGGCGACCATGCCGGTCGAGCGCGCCCGGATCTTGTGGCGCGTCGCCGATCTGATCGAAGCGAATATCGACGATCTCGCCGAGCTCGAAACCCTCGACCAGGGCAAGCCGCTGTTCATCGGCCGCTGGGCTGAAATACCGGGGGCGATCAACCAATTTCGCTTCTTTGCTGGGCAGGCGATGGCGATCGAAGGCAATTCGATCGAGAGCTCGATCAACTATCAGTCGGCTGGCCGGCAGATGCGCAGCTGGACCGTGCGAGAGCCGGTCGGCGTCGTCGCCGCAATCGTGCCGTGGAACTCGCCGCTGGTTTTGACCGCGATGAAGCTGGCGCCAGCGCTGGCGGCCGGTTGCACCGTGGTTCTAAAGCCGGCCGAGGACACGTCACTGAGCGCGCTGCGCCTCGCCGAGCTTATGATGGAAGCCGGCGTGCCCGCAGGCGTGCTCAACGTCGTCACGGGTCTCGGCGGCCAGACCGGCGCGACCCTCGCCGCGCATCCGCAGGTCGACAAGATCGCCTTTACCGGCTCGACGGCGACGGGCCGGGCCGTGCTCGATGCGGCGAAGACCAATTTCAAGCGGGTGACACTCGAACTGGGCGGGAAATCGCCCTCGATCGTTTTCCCCGATGCCGACATGGACATCGCCATTCCCGGCGTCGCCAATGCGATCTTCTTCAACGGCGGCCAGGTCTGCATTGCCGGCTCCCGTCTCTACGTTCATCGCTCGGTGCACGACCAGGTGGTCGATGGCGTCGTCGCCTATGCCAAGGGCCTGAAGATGGGCCATGGCCTCGCTGCCGATACGCAGCTCGGGCCGGTCGTGTCTGCCCGCCATGCCGAGCGGGTCGAGGGTTTCCTGCAGCGCGCGCGGAGCGAGGGCGCGACGATGCTGACGGGCGGGGAAAGGACCGGTGACGCCGGCACCTTCATCACCCCGACGGTGGTCGTCGACGTCAAGCCGGGCATGGAAATCGTGCGCGAAGAAGTGTTCGGACCGGTGCTCGTCGTGCAAGCCTTCGACGAAGCCGATGAGGTCATCGCGGCCGCCAATGACAGCGACTACGGCCTTGCCGCCAGTGTGTGGACCGAGAGCCTGTCGACCGCCCATCGCCTGTCCGGCGCGATCAAAGCAGGGACGGTGTGGATCAACTGCCATGCGATGTACGATGCGTCGCTCCCCATCGGCGGCATCAAGCAGTCCGGCTGGGGCCGCGACAGCGGCAAGCAGGCGCTGGAAAGCTATCTCGAATGGAAAACCATCTGCGCCTGCGTGTGATAGGCTGAACCACTCGCCTGACCGAATCCCTCTACTTCCGGGAACGCCATGACCGTCACGACCACCGCCACCGCACCCGCCAACCCGAACGACGAGGTGCCGAGCGGCGTCGTCCTTCGCTATGGTGTGGGACAGCTCGGCGCGCAGGTGTTCCGCGACACGCCGGCGGTTCTCCTGCCGCTGTTCATGACGACGATGCTCGGCGTACCCGCCTGGCTGGCGGGGCTGGTCGTTCTGGTGCCCAAGCTGTGGCTGATCCTGTGCGATCCATTGGTCGGGGCCTGGTCCGACCGGCTGAAGACCGCGATAGGGCGGACGCCTTTCCTGATCGGCGGGGCGGTGGGAACGACGGTCGGCTTCATCGCGCTGTTCGCCTTCACCGCCTATCCCAGCCCTTATGTTGCCGCCGCGGCGATCTGCGCGCTGTTCTTCCTCGCATCGACCGCGTTCAGCATCTACTCGGTCCCCTATCTCGCCATCGCCGCCGAGCTTTCCGGCGACCCGCATCAGCGCAACCGGATCATGGTGCTGCGCATGGTCTTTGCGACCCTGGGCGTGCTGGTGGGTGTCGGCCTGGCGCAGCCGATCATCGTGAAATTCGGCGGAGGTGCCGCCGGTTGGCACGCCATGAGCTGGATCTTCGGCGCGATCTGTCTCGTCTCGATGCTGACGACCGCCAGCGGGATGCGCAAAGTCCCGCTGATCCAGGCGGGCGCCGTGGCCGGCAGCCTGCGCGAGCAGCTCCGGGTCGTCCGCCGCAACCGCCCGTTTCTCGTGCTTCTGGCGACCAGTTTCCTGTCGAACATCGGACAGGCCGCCAGCTACACCGTCATCGGCTTCGTCTTTCTCTACGCCATCCGGGCGATCTGGCTGATCCCCATTTTCATCCTGTGCATGTCGATCGCCAGCCTCGCCGCTCAGCCGCTGTGGCTGTGGCTGCCGCGCCGGATCGGGAAGCCGCGCGCTTATGTCCTCGCATCGCTCGTCTGGGCGGCGGTGACGGTGACCTGGCTGTGGGTTGGGAAGGGCGGCGCCGATGTCGCGACGCTCCCGGGCGGCCAGCCCGTCAACAGCCAGCATCTGCTGATCCTTCTGCGTGCGTTGGTGATCGGCCTGGCGAACAGTGGGTTCATCCTGCTGGCGCTGTCGATGATGACCGATACGGTCGACTATCAGCGCCGCACGCAGGGCGTGGCCAATGAGGGCGTCTTCGCCGGGCTGTTTTCGGCCATGGAGAAGCTGGCCTTCGCGCTCGGCCCGGTCATCGCCGGGATCGTGATGAGTGCATTCGGCTTCGTTTCCTCGACTGGCGGTGCTGCGGCGCAGACCGATCAGGCGATCACCGGCATCATCCTGCTGTACAGCGTGATCCCCGCCAGCCTGCAGGGCATCGCCCTGCTCGTGTTCAGCCGTTATCGGCTGCCGCGCTCCTGACCCCTTCGAGCTTCTGCTCGTCGAGGTCGTAGGCCCACAGGAAAAGGCCGTTGATCGCGAACATCGCCATGGGGATGACTGCATAGCCCAACTGCAGGGCGAGCATGGCGCTGGCCGGCTGTTCGACGATCGCGCCGCCGGTGGTCGGCACATAATGGAACAGCCGCAGGAACATGCCGAGCATCGCCACGCCCAGCGCGAAGGCGACCTTCTCGATCACCGCGATCGTACTCGACAGCAAGCCTTCGCGGGCCTGGCCGCTGACGATCCGATCATAAGCCAGCGTGTCGCCCAACATCGAAATCGACATGAGGATGATCGCGCCTGAACCGGCTCCGCTCGTGATACCGCGCAGCACCAGGCCGAGCGTGTCGGTGGACCGGTCGGCCAGCAACCAGCTGAGCGCGGTTCCGCAGAAGAGCAGGACACCCGCAAGATAGGTGGCGCGCTTCCCCCAGCGCCGGCCACAGCGCACCCACAACGGCATCGACAGCGCGACGACGATATTCTGGGTCACCGCGAGCACAATCTGCCCGTCATAGCCGACGCCGAGCACGTTGAGCATGAACAGCAGCCCCGTGGAGGCGATCGACGCGAAGGACAGGAACTGGAAGACCTTGGCGCCCAGCAGCAGCATGAAGGGGCGGTTGCGCGCGATCGAGCGGAGGTCGGCCAGTCCGGGCAGATGGCGGCCGGTCGCGACACCCTCGCCATGCTGGACCGGCACGGCCAGCGCCGTGGCCGTCATCGCACCACCGATGATCAGGGCCATGACGAGCCCCATGGTGAAATATCCGTCGGCGCCGCCGCCGCCGCTCTGGATCAGGCTTGCGGTTCCCGCCATCGCCAGCAACTGGCCGATCGAGACGAACACCGTGCGGAAGGACAGCAGACGCGTGCGATCATGGAAGCCGTTGGTGAGTTCCGCCGGCATCGCCATATAGGGCACATTGAAGAGCGAATAGGCTGTGGAATAGAGCAGCAGCGCGGCGATCATCCAGGCGATCAACGGCCCCTGACCGGTGACCGGCGGCGCGAACAGCATCAGGAAGGATGCCGTGGACAGCAGCGCGCCCGCGAGCAGGAAAGGCTTGCGGCGCCCCCAACGCGAGCGCGTCCGATCGCTCATCGAGCCGACCGTCACGTCGATTACCGCATCGGCCAGCTTCGACACCATCAGCAGGAAGCCGGCGATTTCCGGCGATTGCCCGAGCACGGTGGACATGAAGGCCGGATAATAAGCGGTGACGGCGTTGAGCATGATCGATACGCCGACCGTGCCGACGCCGAAGCCAAGGCAGATCGACAGCGGGAGCTTGTCGCGGGTGGCGTTCATCATGCGTCTCCGCCGGTAAGGAAGTGTGCCATAGCCGCCGCCTTGGCGGCATCGCCGGCTGCAAGGGAGACCGCCCGGCCATCCCCAAGGATTTCGAGCGCGCGCTCGACCGAACGGTTGAGGATTTCAAGTTCGCTGTCGGGCTTGAGGAGCAAGGTCGGCGCGCCGATCCGCCCCATCCGTTCGAACGCCTTGTATCGAAAGGCGGCGATGTAGGGCTTCGAATAGGTGTCGAGGGACTTCAGCACGTCAAGCGTGATCCGGTGGAGGATCTCCGGCGGCGGGATGGGAACGGCGAGGCGGTTCTGCGGCTGCTGCATGAAATGCGGAAAGAAGAGCGCCTGGTCGCGGCAGAAATTGAACGCCCAGATCAGGTGCCGGCCATAGGCGTCCGGCTCTACCACCGGCGCATAATTGGCGATCACGGCTTCGCGCAGCTCGTCGGGATATTCGGTGATGCCGTCCAGGACCACCCGCCGGATGCGCTCCGGGAAGGCCGCCGCCATCTCGCAGGCGATGCGCGCGCCGGTGTGGGTGCCGTACACGTCTACCGTCGCAATGCCCTGAGCATCGAGAAGCCGGCGCATGGCGTCTGCAAAATAGCCGATGTCGGGTTCGTCCGGCGCAGGAGCGCAGGAATCGCCGTTGCCCGGCGTGTCCGGTGCCAGGATCTCGCCACGAACACCCGCCGTGCGCAGGGCCAGCATGAGGTTCTGCATGAACCACGAAGATGCCGGGGAGGCGTGGAGCAACAGCAGCGGGGAAGCGGAAGGATCGACGGCAGCGAGGCGGCGCAGGTGGATCTGCCCTTCCTCGAGCCTGATGAAGGCCCGCTCGATGCCCTCCGGAGCGTGCGAAGGAACGGGGGTGGGGGCGGGGCCCGACGGCAGAGAGCTATCATCCATGCAAGGAGGCTAATCCATGCCCAGGTCGGCCGGCCAAGCTTCATCCGCCTGTCCAACTGGCGGATAGAGCGAAGCTTTCGGAGTCCGGCGAGGGAACAGGCCGCAGACTAGGCCGGTGATTGCGAACCTAAATTCCGATGAAGATGCGCTGCTGCTGGCCGAACTCGGCCAGCGCGGACCAATCAACGTCGAACGTGCTATGGCGGTAATGGACCGACATGGCCTGGACGGGCTCGTCCTCGGCCAGCCAGTCAATGTGTTTCATGCGCTGGGCCACTGGCCCCAGATCGCCCGGACCAGGGCGGGGCAGCCAGCGGGGACTTTCGCGCTGATCGCGCGGGCACGGCCGGACCGCTGGGGCCTCGTCATCAGTCGCTTCCTGCATCAATATAGTTGGGCCGATGGCCGCAGCCGCAGCGATGTCGGGGTCTGGCTGTACGACGCGCTGGGCGACGACGCTCCAGCGGACGGTCGACGTGCCGGAGCGACGATGCCGCTGTTCAACGATCGCGGCGCCGTTCCGCTATCGCCGATCGAACAGCATCGCATGGATGTCGGCGCCCAGGCCGAGGAAGAGCGCGCTGCCATGGCCGACAGTGGCGCGGCGCTGGTCGCCGCGATGCGCGACCTTGGGCTCTGGGCGGGCCGGATCGGCTATGACGAACCGGTGATCGCGGAGGTCTGCCTGCGTCACGACCATCCGGGCCGCATCGTCCCGGCACTCAACGCGCTGTGCGAAATCCGGCTCATCAAGTCCGATCTGGAGCGACGACTGATGGCGCGCGCGGCAGCGGCGAACGTCGCGGCACTCGATTCCACCGGGCGGGCGATCCGTGCAGGAGCGACCCATCGCGAACTGCAGGACCTGTTCCGCGTCGAAACCGCTCAGCGCGGTAACAGCGCGGTCTTCCTGAATGTCGACCGCGTCTCGGCCGATCATTCGCTCGGACGTATCGTCGAGGGGCAGACGCTGATGCTCGACGGCGTCAGCCACTTCCTCAACTATCATGGCGATTTCGCGCGGACCGTGTTCGTCGGCGAGCCGCCTCGTTCGGCAGCCCGCGCCGCCGAGGCTGCCGCCTTCGGCTGGCAGGCCGTGCGCGAGCGGCTGCGTCCCGGCCTGCGCTATTCAGAGATTTGCACAATCGGGGCCAATGCCGTCCGCAAGGCCGGCTACGACACGATCATCGGCTTCGGCCCGCACAGCGTCGGGCTCGCCCATACCGATGAACCTGGCGAGGACCATGGCGGCTTCTGGCGCAAGCCGGACATCATGCTCGAGGCCGGCATGATCCTGTCGGTCGACTGCCCGGTCATGGACATCGGGATCGGCGGATCGGCGCATTGCGAGGATCTCGTCCTCATTACCGACACGGGCTGCGAGCCCATTCACCCCCTCCACGATCCGGTGATCATTCTATGAGCAGAGCTTTCCTTCTTTCGGTATCGACAGGCGATCCGCGCCTGAACGATCCTCTCTGGGCGCGCAGCGTCCTGTCCGCCGCCGAGCAGGCGGGGATCGACCTGTTCGTCATGGGTCGTCCCGACGCCCGGCCGTTCGATGCGCAGGTGATCCTCGGCTGGGCCGCCGCCGCGACAAGCCGGATCGGCATTGTAGCAGCCGTTCCTGCCGCTACCTCGCATCCCTTCCACGTGGCGCGCGCCTTGTCGGCGGTCGATTTCCTGTCGGACGGCCGGAGTGGATGGCTGCCGCTTTCCGGCGATTCGCCCGACGGCATGGCGGAGGACATGGTCGCGGCCGTACGCGGCCTGTGGGATGGCTGGGATCCCGATACGCTGATCATCGACAAGGCCTCGGGCCGCTATCTCGACGCGTCCAGGGTGCGATCCACCAACCATGAAGGGCCGTTCTTCAAGGTGGCCGGGCCGGTCAACGCGATGCGTCCGCCGCAGGGGCACATATTGCTGGTCATCGATGGCGCCGATCCCGTGGGCGCGGCGGATGCCGACATCGCGCTGGTCTCCGAAGGACAGGTGCTCCCCGCACGGCGCCGGCTGCTCAAGACGAGCGTAGACAGCGACCCGGGCGCCACCGCCGAGCGGTTCTTCCGGGGCGAGATCGATGGTGCCCATTTCGAATTGAACGATGCGATGGCCGACATCGCGCTGATAGCAGAACGCTTCGGCCCTTTGGTCGATGCGCGAGAGGGCAAGACCCTGCGCCAGCGGCTCGGCCTAGCGCTTGAGGAGTTTGCATGATGACCGACCAGTCCGCGCCGCAGATCCATCTCTGGGCCTTTCTGCAGGGCATCGGCCATTATCCGAGCGGATGGCGGCATCCGCAGGCGACGCCGGCCGAGGTCTTCACGATGGACTATTATCGCCGCGTCGGTCGGCTGGCCGAGCGGGGCCGCTTCGATGCGATCGTGTTCGGGGATCAGCTCCACTCGCGCGGGGCGGGTGGACGCACGTCGGAACGGCTGGCGATGCCGACGCTCGATCCGGTCACGCTGCTGGTGGCGATGGCGGCGGTGACCGAGCATGTCGGTCTCGTCGCGACGATCTCGACCACCTATAACTCGCCGCAGATGCTCGCCGAGCGCCTCGCGACGATGGACCGTATAACGGGCGGACGGGCAGGGTGGAACATCGTGACCTCGGCCTATGCCACGACGGCTGGCAATTTCGGCGAGGAGCAGATGCCGGAGAAATCAGCACGCTACGCCAATGCGGTGAGCACGGTGGCGGAAGCGACCCGCCTCTGGCAACAGGCCGAGGTGCCGATCCCGCAGGGCCGGCCGGTCTTCATCCAGGCCGGGCAGTCGGGCGACGGACGCGATTTCGCTGCGCGCACGGCCGAGGCTATCTTCTGCCCGGCCGCAACGATCGACGATGGCATCGCTTTTCGGACCGACCTGCGTCAGCGTATTGCCGCCGTCGGACGCAACCCCGATGCGGTGCGGATCATGCCGGGTCTGTCCTTCATCCTCGCGCCGACCGAGGAGGAAGCCTTGGCCAAGGACGCGGCGCTGCTCGAACTTGCCGATCTCGATCTGTGCATCGAATATCTGGCGGAATCGCTGACGGTCGATCTGAGCGGGCAGGATCCTTCCGCGCCGATACCGCTCGAGCATATTCTGGAAAACACGCTCGCTCCGCGCGAGGACATCGCCAAGGTGCTGGCAGGGCCGGCATCGAAGGGGATTTCGCTGGGCGACTTCGCGACTGCCTATGTACGGACGCCGCGCGGCCATAATGTGTTCAGGGGCTCGCCCGAACAGATGGCCGACATGATGATCCGCTGGGTGGATGCGGGTGCCTGTGACGGCTTCACGATGCAACCCGCCTGGATGCCCGGCGAGCTGGAGCTGTTCGTGGATCAAGTGGTGCCGATCCTGCAGGAAAAGGGCAGGCTTCGCCGCAACTATCCCGGCAAGACGCTGCGCGACACGCTGGGCCTCGGTCCGCTGGAGGCAGACCTTGCTGCGTAAGGCTGCGCTTGCGGCCGGTGCGCTGCTCGGACTGGCGAGCCCCGCACAGTCGGCGGAACAGTTCAACCCATCGGACAGAGCCACGGTCACAGCGCGTTGGGCTCAGGCGCCGTCGCGCTTCGTAACCGTCGACGGAGTGCCGATCCACGTCCGCGAGGAGGGGCGGAAGGGCGATCCGGTCGTAGTTCTGCTGCACGGTTCGATCGTGAACCTGCATGAATGGGACGCGGTCGCCGCGCTGCTGAAGAAGAACTATCGCGTCGTCCGGTTCGACTGGTCACCCTACGGCCTGACCGGCCCAGATCCCAAGGACGTTTATTCCACCCCGCGCGCGGCCGAACTGATGGACGGGTTGCTGCGGGCGCTCGGCCATGAACGCTTCGTGCTGGTCGCGACATCGAACGGTGCGAATGTCGCGCTCGAATATAATCGCGCCTATCCGGGCCATGCCACCGCGATCGCGCTGTCGATCCTGCCGCTCGAACGCCCGAGCCAGACGCGCAAGGTCGACCCACGACTGCTCACGCTGCTCAAGGCGACCGACCAGTTCACGCCGGGCTGGCGGCCGCACGAATTCTGGCGGCTCGTCATAAAGGACACGACGCCGCCGGATTTCGAGCCGCCGCGCGCGTTCGTGGATTCCATCTACGATATGAATTCGCTTCCCGGCGCGCTCGAACGACAGGCCCGCTACATCGCCGCCAACACCCAGCTGTTCCGCACCACCGATGTCGGCGCCGTTGCCGAGGCGGTGACGGTGCCAGTCCTGTTGCAATGGTGCGAGGTCGACGACGTCATCAGCCAGGGGCCGGAGGCTTCGGTCGCCCGCTTCCGCAACACCAGGGTCGATCTGATCCGCTATCCCGGCCTCGGTCATTTTCCCATGATCGAGAATCCGGACCTTTTCGGCGGAGACCTGTCCCGGTGGATAGCGAAGGTCAGTCACCGCCGCGCGAGGTGAGTCCCCGGATCAGGGTGTTCGGCAGGAAGGCATTGTCCCATTCGGGCCTGCCGTCCTTCGGCGCCGGCGGTGTGGCGCCGACGCGCAGGACGATCAGCCGGTACTTCGGGCTGATCGCCACCTGCTGGTTCGAATTGCCGTCGAACATGAACAGCTCGGGATCCAGAAAGGGTTCGCTGTGCAGAACATGCGGACCGAGCATTCCCGGAGCGCCGAAGGGGCGGCGCTGGCGATAGGGCTCGCCCAGCCATATACCGAGGCCGAAATTAGGATTGGCCTCGGTTCCCTTCCGCATTTCCGCGACATAGCCGTCGGGCAGCAGCCGCTTGCCCTGCCAGACGCCATTCTGCAGCAGAAGAATGGCAAAGCGGAGATAGGTGTCGGCCGGCATGGTCGCGCAGCAGCCGGCGTGGGCGAGACCGCCCGGCTTTCCGACCCACATCGTCCCGCCCGGAGCGCCCAGCGGCAAGAGCACTTCGCGGCTGACCCAGTCGCCATAGCGCATCCCCGTCGCGCCCTCGATCACCATGGCGATCGTGTCGCTCGGGGCGTTTGCATAGGAATAATGCTTCCCCGGCTCGTGCGGCATCGGGTAGCTGTCGATGATCCTGTCTCCGAAATCGGGGTGGAGCAGGACTCGATTATAGGGGTGGTCGGGCTCAGCGCTGAAGCCCTGGTCCAGCATCCCGGAGCGCATATCGAGAAGATAGCGGATCGTGATCTTCTCCTTCGGCGTGCCCTTGGCGCGCGGGATGAAGTCGGCGATCGACTGATCGATCGAGCGGATCTTGCCCAGCGCCAGGGCACGGCCGATGGCGATCGCGGTCAACGGCTTGGACAGGGATTTGGAGGTGATCGGCGTGCGTTCGGTGACGCCGGGCGCATACCATTGGGTGACGAGCCGGCCGTCGCGCCACACCATGAAGGCGCTGCTGTTCATCATTGCCGCATAGGCGCGGGCCTTTTCCAGGCTTTCGACCGAGATTCCGCTCTTCGCGACCGACGTGGCGGGAAGCGGCTTCCAAGCGGGAGCGCCTGCGAGCGGCTCGGTCGGCTCATAGGGCAGGTTGCCCGGGTCCTTTAGGAAGACCGCCAGCCGGGCTCGATAGACCGCTTCGGCATCCTCGCTTTGGGCCAGCACAAGCGCCGGGTTCACGCTAACCGAAAGGGCCAGCGCGGTGAGAGAGAGTGCAAGGATCCTCGCCCGGGTAGATGACGTCATGCTGTTGATCCATCGATGAACGGTTTGCGCAATCTGGCACGACCGGAAGCCGGATGGCGATCCTGCCGACAATGCCAGTCTGACCGCAGCCGTTCCGATTTCCCCCGTTCGACCGGCCAATCACCGCAAGGCGGATAGTTCATCCGCTTTCGACGCGGCTCGAACGCGGGCGGTCCATAGTTCCATCTGCAAGTAAGATTGGAGTCCGCTCGATATGACAGGGGTTGATCGGTGCCAGGTGGCGATTGTCGGAGCCGGTCCCGTGGGGACGGTTCTGGCGACGCTTTTGGCCCAGGCGGGATTTGACGTGGTGGTGCTGGAAGCGGGCGAAGATTGCGCCCAGGATCTGCGCGCATCCACCTTCCATCCGCCGACGCTCGAAATGCTCGACACGATCGGCATCACGCCGATGCTGCTCGAAAAGGGGCTTAAGGCGCCCGTCTATCACTGGCGCGACCGCACCTCGGGCGAAGTCATCGAGTTCGATCTGTCGGAAATCTCGGACGTCACGCGTTACCCCTTCCGCATCCAGTGCGAGCAATATCATCTGTCGCGTGCGCTCGCCGCAGGGCTCGAGAAATTCTCCAACGCCCGGATGCTGTTCAACAACCGCCTTCTTACCTTCAAGGAGGACGAGGCCGGCGTCGATCTCTGGACGGAAACGGCGTACGGGATCAGTCGCATCCGCACCGATTTCCTGATCGGAGCCGATGGCGCCAATTCCATCGTGCGCAAATGGCTCGGGATCGAGTTCGACGGTTTCACCTACCCCGAGCGCTTTCTCTGTCTATCGACCGATCTGGAACTGGCCGATCACCTGCCGAACCTCGCGCTGGTGAACTACGTCTCCGATCCGAAGGAATGGCTGGTGTTGTTGCGGGTGCCTTCGCTCTGGCGCGTGCTCGTGCCGACCGATGGCTCGCTCAGCGACGACGAGCTGCGCTCCGACGAGATGAAGAACGGAATCTTCGATCGGCTCATCGGCGATGGCGCATCGGTCAAGACCGAACACCGTACCCTGTATCGCGTGCATCAGCGGGTGGCGAAGTCCTTCCGCGAAGGGCGCGTCATGCTGGTGGGCGATTCCGCGCACCTCAACAACCCGCTCGGCGGCTTCGGCATGAACTCGGGGGTCCACGATGCCTTCAACCTGTTCGAAAAGCTGGAACCGGTGCTGAAGGGCCAGGCCGATCTCGAAGCCAATCTCGCGCTGTACGATCGCCAGCGGCGTGAAGTAACGCACAGCTTCACCCAGATGCAGACCAAGGAAAACATGGCCTTCATCAAGGGTGGACAGGACGAAGCGCACGAGGCGCGCCGTCTGAAAATGCTCGGCATCAAGCAGAATGACGAGACCCGCCGCAACTATCTGATGCGGCAAGCCATGTTCGACAGCCTCGCCCAGGCGGCTGCGATCAACTGACCAACAGCGGGCGCAGCAGCGGAGGGGCTTGCTGCGCCTGTTCCACCGGAGAAGTACCCAAATGGTCGACGTTCAGGGATACCGTGCCTGTCTCGGCGTGATTGCCCCTTCCACCAACACCACCGTCCAGCCCGATATGGAGCGGATGCGGCCCGCAGGGGTCACCAACCATTTCTCGCGCATCTACGTTGAGGATCCCGTCGCGCTGTCGAACGAGGATTTCATCGCCGGCACGACCGCGATCGCCGAAAATACGATGGACGCCGTGCGCTCGGTCATGACGCTGCGCCCCGAATATCTGGTTCTCGGCATGTCGGCCATCACCTTCTACGGTGGGGTCGAGGGCGGCCAGAAGTTCAAGGCCGAAGTCGAGGCGCTGGCAGGGGTCGGCGCATCCACGGGTTCGGAATCGATCGCCGCCGCGCTTCATGCCTATGGCAATGTGAAGACCGTCAGCTTCGTCTCGCCTTACTACCCGGTGGCCAATGCCGAGGTGCGTCGCTTCCTGGAAGAGTCGGGCTTTTCGGTGGTGCGGGACGTGCCGCTCGAGTGCAAGCGCTGGACCGACATCGCCAAGGTCACGCCGCAGCGTCTGTGCGAGGTGATCGACCATCTCGACGGCCCTGACGTCGATGCAGTGGTGCAGGTTGGCACCAACCTGTCCATGGTGAGCCTTGCCGCCGAATATGAGGCGAAGCTCGACAAGCCCGTCATCGCGATCAACACGGCGACCTATTGGCATGCGTTGCGCACCCTCGGCATCACCGACCGGGTCGACGGCCTCGGACGGCTTCTCGCCGAGTTCTGATATTGGGCTATGCGCGCGAGGGGAATTCCCTGCGCACCGTATCGTTGCTTTGGTGATCTCGCTGACCTGACGCGCGCGCGGCCACTTGTTGGTCAACCGGGCGCGTGTCGCCTTCCGCGAATTTCTGGCCGCAAAGCGGGGAGAATGCTTCCCGCATAAGCGGCGCTAGCCTCGATGCTGCGCGCAAACGCAACTCGCCGTGCGCCTGCGCGCATGCTCTCCTCCTGCGACCGGCTATGCACCGGTCTGCCCGGCGGTTGAACGCCGGGCTCAACCGGGAACGGTCGTCGGACACCCACCAGGCATGCGCCGTCGGCCTTGCCCAGACGGGGTGCCGACCGTTCTCGCAGGAGGCGGACGATGTCTGAGTATAAGCTGCTGATTGGCGGAGCACTCGTCGACGGCGACGAGACGATGGATGTGATCAACCCCGCGACGGAAACGGTGTTCGCAACCTGCCCGCGCGGTTCCGAGCGCCAGATGAACGCGGCCGTCGCGGCGGCAAAGGCCGCTTTCCCCGCATGGCGCAAAATGCCGATGCGGACGCGGCGCGATCCGGTCAACCAACCGGCCGACGCGATCGATGCGCGCCGCGACCAGCATGCCTTTCGGCGGGGCCAGGCGATCGGGCATCGGCGTGGATTTCGCGGAAGAAGGGCTCCACGAGTTCACCCAGATACAGTGGTGAACGAGGCTCGCTGACGCCTCCCTCCCTGCGCTGCGATCGAAGGTCGGATCATGGTAACTGCACACACCAATCGTCAGCATCGGCTTTGGATGTACGAAAAAATGCATCAGAGCCGGCTGTTCGAAAGCCGGATCAAGGAAGCCTATTTCGAAGGCAAGAGTCCGCTGTTCAACATGGCCAAGGGGCCGATCCCGGGCGAGATGCACCTTTCGAACGGCCAGGAGCCCTGTGCGGTTGGCGTGTGCGAGCATCTGACGGACGGCGACTTCGTCACGGCGACGCACCGGCCACACCATGTCGCGATTGCCAAGGGGGTCAACCTCAGGGCGATGGCGGCGGAGATATTCGGGCGCTCCAGCGGGCTTTCCGGCGGGCGGGGTGGACATATGCACCTGTTCGATCCGGCGGTGAACTTCAGCTGCTCGGGTATAATAGGCCAGGGGCTGGGGCCTGCAGTCGGCGCGGCCCTGTCCTTCGCGCTTCAGGGGCTACCGCATATTGCGGTCGCGTTTCTGGGCGAGGGAGCCGCCAACCAGGGGGCTTTTCACGAAGCGCTCAACCTGGCAGCCATATGGAAGGCGCCGGTGGTCTTCGTGATCGAGGACAATGGCTATGGCATCTCGGTCGCCAAGCGCCATTGCACGGCAGTGGCGCGCAACAGCGACCGCGCGATCGCCTATGCCATGCCCGGCATTCATGTCGATGCCAACGATCCCGATCTGATTCACGAGGCGGCGGGGACAGCGATAGCACGCGCACGGTCCGGCGGTGGACCGAGCCTGATCGAGATCGTCACCACCCGGCTCGAGGGCCATTTCATCGGCGACCAGGAGGGCTATCGCCCGGACGGGGAGGTTGCTGCGCTGGCCGCGATCGATCCGATCCCGGCCTATCGTGCCCGGTTGGAAGCGGAGGGCGTCGACCCCGCTCTGCTCGACGAAGCGGAGCACATCGCCGCCGCCGCAGTGGCCGACGCCTTCGCATTCGCTCGCGGCAGCGAAATGCCCAGTGCAGCGCAGGCCCTCGAGGCTGTGTTCGTCGAGAGGACCGCAGCATGAACATCCCGGCACCGCAGCGCAAACTCACGATCGCCAAGGCCATGGCCGAAGCGCTGGCGCAGGAAATGACGGGCGACGACCGCATCATCGTCATGGGAGAGGATATCGGTCGCCTCGGTGGCGTGTTCGGCAATACGGCAGGGTTGCTCGACAGGTTCGGCAGTGCCCGCGTGCGGGATACGCCGATCTCCGAAACCGGCTTCATCAGTGCGGCAGTGGGGATGGCGGCGACGGGTCTTCGCCCGGTCGTGGAGCTGATGTTCGTCGACTTCTTCGGCGTGTGCATGGACGCAATCTACAATCTCGCCGCCAAGCAGGCCTATTTCTCCGCAGGCAAGGTCGCTTGCCCGATGGTGGTGATGACCTCAGTCGGCGGCGGATATGGCGATGCCGGACAGCATTCGCAGTGCCTCTATGCGACCTTCGGCCATCTTCCAGGGCTGAAAGTCGTGCTTCCCTCGACCGCCTATGATGCCAAGGGGTTGATGCTCGCCGCGCTGCGCGACGAAAATCCCGTGATCTTCATGTTCCACAAGGCGTTGCAGGGCATGGGCTGGCTGGGAACGGTGCCGGGATCGATCACCCACGTGCCCGAGCAACCCTATGAAGTCGCCATCGGAAAGGCGGCGGTGGTGCGGGAGGGTGGCGATGTGACCGTCGCAGGCCTCGGCATCACCGTGCATCACGGCCTCGGCGCCGCGAAAGCACTGCGGGGCGAGGGGATCGACGTCGAGGTGATCGATCTGCGCACGATCGCACCGCTGGACCGCGAGACGGTGATTGCCTCGGTCCGCAAGACCGGGCGGCTCGTCGTCGTCGATGACGACTATCGTCATTGCGGGCTTGCCGGCGAGGTGATCGCCAGCGTTTGCGAAGCAGGCGTCGTTCTGCGCGCGCCGCCCGTGCGGCTGGCGCATCCCGATATCCCGATACCCTTTGCCCCGTCGATGGAGCATGCGGTGCTGCCCGATACGGACAAGGTCATCGCGGCGATCCGCCGCGCGATGGAGGTCGACCGCTGATGGATGTACTGGTTCCGACGGGCCTGTGGGATGAAGATGGCGTGGGCGTGCTGTCCACCTGGTTCTTCGATGATGGCGATCCGGTGCAGCAGGGCACGGTGATCGCCGAAGTAATGAGCGAAAAGGTGAGCTTCGAGATCGTGGCGCCCTGCGATGGGATGCTCCGTCCATTGCTCGCCATCGAGACCGAAGTGGCCGGCGGTCAGGTCATCGGACGTATCGAACCCGCATGAGCGAAGCCGGCGTCGCCGCCCCGATTGGCGGGATAAGGGCCATGATCGCGCGGCGCATGCGCCAGAGTCTGGCCGAAGCAGCGCAGATATCCTATTTCGCCGAGGCCGATGTCGGCGCGGTGATCGCGGCCCGTGCCGCATGGAAGGCTCAGGGACTGTCCATCGGTTTCGAGGACGTCGTCATTGCCGCGCTCGGTCGCGTTGTCCGGTCCTTTCCCGATTTCAACGCCCATTTCAGTGACGGCCGACTGACCCGGTGGCGACAATGCGATGTCTCCGTTGCGATCGCCTCGCCTTCGGGGCTTGTCACCCCTGTGGTGCGTGATGCGGGAGCCATCGCGCTGACCGATATCGCCCGCCAGCGTCGGGCGCTGGTCGAGAAGGCGATGGCGGGATCACTCGCCATTGCCGATATGAAAGGCGGCACGATCACGCTCAGCAATTTGGGGCTTTCGCGCGTGCGCTATTTCACGCCGATCCTCAATCCGCCACAGGTGGCGATCATCGGGCTCGGGCAGATCGAGGAGGGGGTCGTGATCGTCGATGGCGCGCTTGCCACCCGCCATCGCATGGGCATCTCGCTCACGACCGATCACCAGATCGTCGATGGGGCTCCCTGCGGCGAATTTTTGTCCGCACTTTGCCGCGATCTCGAACAGACAGAGATCGGCCTTGAGCCGCCGGACCGCCGCCCCGCTGGCGCAGCTGAACAAGGGGCGGTGACGTGACGGGGCGTTTTTCCGGGGCAGGGTGCGATACGGACGACGATGTCGGCCATCGCTTCTGGATGGACGCGGCCGCGGCTCTGGAGTGGGACAGGGCGCCCGAGTGCCTCTCGCGGCCGCTCCCATCGGGCCTCAATGCCTGGTTTCCCGATGGTCTGATCAATATCTGCCGCAATGCGGTCGACCGGCATGTCGCGGCCGGGCGCGGCGGAGATCCGGCGCTTATCTATGACAGCGCCATGACCGGGCAGGTGGCGAAATACTCCTTTGCCCAGTTGCAAGCCGCCGTCGCGCGGACCGCGGGAATGCTGCACAATCTCGGGATAGGCAAAGGTGACCGGGTGATCATCTACATGCCGATGATCCCCCAGGCCGTCTTCGCCATGCTGGCCTGCGCCCGCATCGGGGCGGTGCATTCGGTCGTGTTCGGCGGCTTTGCGCCCCGCGAACTGGCCACGCGCATCGATGACGCCCAACCGCGGATCGTTCTTACCGCAAGCGGAGGGATCGAGCCGTCCCGCCTCGTGCCCTATCTCCCGCTGGTCGCCGAAGCGATCGCGCTGGCCGCGCACAAACCCGCCCATATCCTATCCTACCAGCGCGCGGAGGTGCCGGCTGATCGCGTCGCCCTGCCAGTCACCGACTGGGAAGAGGCGCTGGGCATGGCCGAGCCGATCGACTGCATTCCCTGTGCCAGCACGGACCCGCTGTACATCCTCTACACGTCGGGAACGACCGGCAAACCCAAGGGCGTGGTGCGCGATCATGGCGGCCATGCCACCGCTTTGCTCTGGGCTATGCGCAATATCATGGGGGCACAGCCCGGATCGGTCTATTGGGCGGCGAGCGATATCGGCTGGGTGGTGGGGCACAGCTTCATCGTCTACGGCCCCTTGCTCGCGGGGTGCGCGACGATACTCTACGAAGGCAAACCCGTCGGCACGCCCGACGCCGGAGCCTTCTGGCGCGTGGCGCGCGAGCATGGCGTCGAGATCCTGTTCACCGCACCGACGGCAATCCGCGCCATCAAACGTGACGATCCCGATGGCAGCCTTGTCGGCAAGGGCGATACGCTGCCACTGAAGCGGCTGTTCCTCGCCGGCGAACGGGCCGACCAGCCGACCATAGATTGGGCGCGCGAGAAACTGGGCGTGCCCGTTCTCGACAATTGGTGGCAGACCGAACTGGGCTGGCCGGCACTGTCGCCGCTCGCCGGTCGTGACGATCTGGAGGTCAGGGAAGGCTGTGCGGGACGCCCCGTGCCCGGATACAGGTTCGCCATTCTCGGCCCCGATGGTGCGCCTGTTCCGCCGGGCGCTGTCGGCGATATCGCCATCCGCTTGCCGCTTCCGCCCGGCACGCTGACCGGGCTGTGGAATAACGAGGCCGGTCTGACGCAATCCTATCTGGAGCGCTTTCCCGGCTATTATGTCACCGGCGATTCCGGCCAGATCGACGAGGACGGGTTCCTGTCGATCCACGGCCGGATCGACGACATCATCAATGTCGCGGGACACAGGCTGTCGACCGGCAGCATGGAGGCTGCCGTGCTCGCCCATGGCGCCGTCGCCGAATGCGCCGTGGTCGGGGTTGCCGACGCGCTCAAGGGACAATTGCCCTGGGCCTTCGTCGTTCTGGAAAAGGCGGTTTCGCCCGAACCGGGCATGGTCGAGCGGGAGATCGTGCGACTGGTGCGGGACATGATCGGTCCCGTCGCGGCGCTGCGCGACGTGATCACGGTTCCCGCGCTGCCGAAAACGCGATCCGGGAAGATATTGCGCCGCCTGCTGCGCGAGATCGCCGAGCGCGGCCGGGCGGACATACCCGCCACCGTCGAAAGCCCGCATGTGATCGAACAGATCATGCAGCGTGTGAAGGCGCTTCAGCGTCCCGCCAGTTCCTCCGCAAGCGACGTCAGCGACCGCTCATCATAGGCGGGATTCAGACCCAGCTTGCGCTCGAAGGTGGTGATCGCCGCAATCTCACCGGGAACGGGCGTCAACCGCAGGGTCGCATGAACCAGATGGGCGTCGAACGCGGCACATCGCCGAACCATTGCTGCCGTCCCGGCGAGCTTCCGTCCGGCTACGGCGATGTCATGGCGGCCGTTGCAATAGGCGCGTGAGACCCGCTCGAATCCTGCCACGATACCCAGCTGCGCGAGAGCGCCCATCACAATGTCGCCGAACGCGGCATAGAGGCGATCGACATTGAGATCGCTGCCCTTCGTCCGAGCGACGATATAGGTGATGTTGATGAACCCCGGCCCATGGAGGACGACGGTGCCGCCCGACGCGCGAATGGCGACCGGGATCGGGCTCTCTTCCACCGCAGCCGCGAACTCCGGCTTCCGGGCGAAATGGCGGGGCGCAACCAATGCGGCGGGACCGGACCATAGCCTTAGCAGCGAGGTCGCTCGGTCTCCTGCACCAAGCTGATCGAGAAGCGCTTCGTCCCTCATCACCGCCGATCGGGCATCGCTGGCGGGCTTGTCCCAGACGAGCTCCCCCACCGAAGGGCGCAGCGCTTCGGCCAAGGCGTCGAGATAGTCCAGCGAGAGCGCTTCCATGCCTAGCCCCGGGGCTGGGCGAGGCTGTTCTTGCGGACCCGGTTCGGGCTTTCGCCAAATGCCTTCTTGAAGGCATGGCAGAATTGCGCGGAGTCCGAAAAGGCCCAGCGGTAGGCGATATCGGTCACCGACAGGCGATCGCGCAGGACGGGGTTCACCAGATCGGCCCTGGCATTCTCAAGACGCCTTTTGCGAATATGTGCCATGACCGACTGGTCGGCGTCCTGAAAAAGATATTGCAGCTTGCGGAGCGAAACCCCCAGGTGACTGGCGACCGCTGCCGGCGACAGGTCCGGCGATTTGAGGTTCTTGTCGATATAGTCATGCGCCGCGCTCATCAGGATGGCATCGAGGTCGGATGCAAATCCGATGGCATTGCTGGCGTACAGCATGTTGAGAAGCATCGAGACCGACGCGGACCCGATATAGGCGCCGTTCACATTATCGATCAGGCTGGCCTTCTGTGAGAGCGCGGTGAAATAGGCCTCGGTCAGCGCCACGGTCGGATCTTTGCAGTCGAAGATGTGCTGCCTGTTCCAGAAGCTCGGCAAGCGGTCCATCACCGCCGATTTGGGAAAGAGGATATTGTTGAACTCGCTCGTCTCATCGATGTGCAGCGTCACGCTGTCGTCGGATGACCAGAAGAACATCTGCGACGGCTGCAGCACCAAATCCTGCCCATTACAGACAAGCTGGATGGCGCGGGAGGGGGCATAGGTCAGGCTGTAGAAGGGCACAGGATCGCGGCTCAAGACCTCCCGATCGCGCACGCCATGGACCAGCTCGAACTGCATGCGGGTGAACAGCAGATCATCGAAGGTTCGGCTGCCCACCACGATGTCGCCGACATCGGACGCCTGCTGATCGATACGCCACAGACCGTTGAAGCTGCTGAGAAAACTCTCGACCTCGCGGATCGGGCTATGCCGGCCCAAGGCCCTGACGGTCCAGTTAGAGGCTAGCGCATTGGCCATCTTATATGTCCATGGTCCCCGGTTGCTGTCGTCGATCGCCGATAATGCTGCGCAACACGTGGTTACGTGCTGCAGCGATCCCTGTCGCGTGCACCGCCCCGCCGACGGTTCATCCACTCCTGCCAAATCTAGCCTTGAGGCAAACTGGCTTGTCAATCTCTTTCACGGATTGGCTGCACGCTACGTCATCCGGCCTGGCGAACCGCCGCGAGGCTGCGCCAACCACCAAAAACCGGTGCGCCCATTCGCATGTACCCGTCTCCGGGCAGTGATAGCCCAACGCGAACAAATGAGCGGCAGGTTCGGCATTGAAAGACGATGCCCTGGCCCGTGAATGAGCAGGGGTGGGATGATGAAAGAGGGGCTTGGAGCGAAACGCGGTTCGCGCCACATCTATCGCGACAATCTGTCCTCGATGTTCCGACATGATGGCACGGTGCCGCCCGCCGGCATTCTCGACGATGCCTTCGAGGAGATCGCCGCGTCCAGCGTGTCCACCGAACGCTATACGTCCGAGGCGTTTCACCGGCTCGAGGTGGAGCATATCTGGAAAAAGCTCTGGCAGGTCGCCGGCTGGGCGCAAGATATCCCCAATCCCGGCGATGTGATGACCTATGACGTGGCCGACATGGCCGCGATGATCGTGCGCCAGCCCGATGGCAGCCTCAGGGCATTCCACAACAGCTGCCTCCACCGCGGCATGCGGATCTGCAACGATGCCGTACGGCTCGGCTCTCTGCGTTGTCCGTTTCACGGATTTGCATGGGGGCTCGACGGCCAGAGCAAGATCGTCACCGAACGCTGGGACTTCCCGGAGCTCGCCGGGCGGGACATGAGCCTTCCGCAGTTTCAGGTGGCGGAATGGCAGGGCTATGTCTTCATCAATCCCGATCCCGATGCGCCGCCTCTGGCGACCTATCTGGGAGGCCTGCCCAAGCAATGGGAGGAGGCTGGCTGGAGCTTGCACGACAGGTTCAAGGCCGTCCACGTCACCAAGAAGATCAGAGCCAATTGGAAGGTCGCCCAGGAAGCCTTCATGGAGTTCTTCCACGGCAACTTCGTGCATCATGGCTCGATCGTTCCCGCGGCGCCGGCGGAGGCGATGCGGCAGGATGTGTTTCCGGGGGAGCCGCATTTCGCACGCGGCGTCGGGGTCGCCGGTGTCCTGACGGAGCAGGGCGAGCCCGTGCTGGCGCGCGAGCAGAAGGCGGTCGACCATTTCATCGCTTATTATGCGCCGGAGCTGGCAGGCTGTTCGGAGTTCACCGTCGAGCCCGGGCAGACCGCGCGCGAGAAGATCGCCGAGATCACGATCAGGAAGTTCAGGAACGATCTCGGCGCCGATCTCTCGCCGATGAACCGCTTCGATATGATCGACTATGTCTGGTATAATGTGTTTCCGAATTTCATGCCCTGGCCAACGCTGGGCTACCCGCTGGGCTATTGGTTTCTGCCGGATGGCGGGCCGTCCAGGTGCACGATGGACATCATATTGCTGCTTCCGTTCGGCGGAGAGCGGCCGCCTTCCGCCAAGCGCGTCATCATCGAAGCAGATGAGGCCTGCGGTCCGGCCATGGGCCCAATCGGCTATATTCTCGACGAAGACATGGCGAACATGGAGCGCATTCAGCGCGGTCTCGAAGCTTCGGCAACGGGCGTGATCAACCTATCGCTCTGCAACGAGGTACGCCTGCGGCATTTCCACCGCACGCTGGGCCATTATGTCGGCGAGGCCTCGGCCCCGGCCGCGAACAGCGCGGGCGAGTGACGACCCTGTCGCGTCGACGGGCGGAGCCGCGAACCAGCCGGACCACGCGGTGAAGGCACCCCATTCTCAACGAAATACGACAACGAAACTCAGAAAATCGGGAGGAATCAAGATGCTGAAAGGCAAGACCAAGTCCGCATATGGTGCGATCGCGCTTGCGAGCCTGCTGCCCTCTGTCGCGCTTGCCCAGGAGGCGCAGCAAGAGGATGCCGGCGGGATCGCGGATATCGTGGTGACGGCCCAGCGCAGGTCCGAATCGCTGCAGGACGTTCCGCTGGCCGTCTCGGCGCTGGATGCTCAGCGGATCAAGGAGGCCGGCTTCCGGGACGTAGAAGACCTGTCGTCGACCGTTCCGAACCTCAACATTTCGGCGCTCTGGGGAACATCCAACCCGAAGATCTTCATGCGCGGCATCGGCAACAACAACTTCAACCAGACCGCCGAGAGCAAGGTCGCGGTCTATCTCGATCAGGTCTACCTCTCCGCACCCTCGGGGCAGCTGTTCCAGATGTTCGACCTCGACCGAATCGAGGTACTGCGCGGGCCGCAGGGCACGCTTTACGGCAAGAACGCAACGGGTGGCGCGATCTCGGTCTATTCCAAGAAACCCGGCGACGCTGCCGAGGGCTATGCCAGGGCCGGCTATGGCAATTACGACGCCTATGAACTTGAAGGCGCCGCGACCCTGCCGCTGTCTTCGACGCTCTCGGCGCGCATTGCCGGAACCTGGTCGAAGCGCGATGGCTATGTCACCGACCTCCGGAACGGTTCGAAGGTCAACGACGCGGACCAGTGGGCGGCGCGGGGACTGCTGCGCTGGCAACCGCAGAGCGGGGTCGACATCACCCTCAACATCCATGGCGGCGGATCGGATTCGACCAACAACAACAGCGCCCATCGCGGTCTGTTTGACCCGACGCAAGCGGCGCTCGGCAGCTTCGTGCGCCTCTCGCCCGACCAGATCATCGCACGCCAAGGCGTCGACATCCTCGGTTATCGGGATCCCAATCCGGACCCCTATGTCAACACCTATGGCACCGACACCTTCGCGAAGATCGACCTGTTCGGCGTGTCGCTGGTGGGGGATTTCGATCTCGGTGGGCTGACGCTCACCTCGGTCACCGGCTATGAGAAGTCGAAGCGCCACGTCCTGCAGGAAGGCAATGGCGCGCCCAGCACGATCTTCACGATCGACTGGGGACCCTCGACCTTCGAGTCCATCTCGCAAGAGTTCCGCCTGGCCTCGGCGGACAGCGAGTCCTTCAGCTGGCTTCTGGGTGCCTTCGCATTCCACGAGAAGGGCACGGTCAACAATTTCTACAACCTTTCGTCGGTCAATTTCGCGCTCGGTCTTGATGCCTTCGATCAGGCCTACACGCAGAAGACCGACACGCTGGCAGCCTTCGCCCAGGGGAAGCTAGGCCTGGCGGACGGGCTGCACCTGACCGTGGGCGCCCGGATCAACTATGAGAAGCGCTCGCTGGACCACAGCTCCTTCGGCACGACCGCCGCAGGCGTCTCGGTGCTGCCGGGGCCGCTCTTCGACCTGAACCTCGAGGACAGCTGGACCGAATGGTCGGGACGGGTCGCGCTGGACTATGAGATCGCACCGGACGTGCTCGGCTTCATCAGCGTCAACCGCGGCTTCACCAGCGGTGGCTTCAACACGGGTGCCTTTAACGATCCGGTCGGCGCGGCAAGGACCTTCGATCCGGAAACGGTGATCAGCTACGAAGCCGGCGTGAAGGCGACGCTGCTCAACCGACGCCTGCGGATCAATGCCACCGCCTTCAAATATGACTATAAGGATCTGCAGGTCTTCACCTTCACGCCGTCCGGGCTGCAGTTCATCGAAAACGCTTCCAATGCCGAAATCCAGGGGATCGAACTGGAAGTGCAGGCGGTCCCGTTCAGAAACCTCGAACTCGGCGCGAGCGTCGGCCTGCTCGAAAGCAAGTATAAGAATTTCGTTCGCTCGGTGGCCGGTGTAGTCGAAGATCTCAGCGGGAACCGCCTGATCGGCGCGCCGAATGCGCAGTTCAACCTGGTCGGAAAATATAGCATTCCGACCGCGCTCGGAGACTTCTGGCTGCGGGGAGACTATACCTATACCGGCAACCGCTATTATGACGAACGGCAGCTGAAAGAGATCAGCAGTGAGGGCCGGACGCAGAATCTGAATGCTTCGGTCGGACTGACGGGTGCGAACGATCGGTTCGAAGTCAGCGCTTGGGTCAAGAACCTGACCAAGGAAGTGAACATTATCGACATATTGGATGTCGGCCTCTTCGGCTATCAGAATGTCTGGTACAATATGCCCCGGACCTTCGGCTTGTCGCTCGAATATCGATATTAGAGCTATGCGAGACCCGGCGCCGTCGTGAGAATATCTCGAAGGCCATGACGGTGCTGGCGCTCGGAACAGAAACGCAGTGGCTAGCGTCTCCGCGCGCCTCGGCTTTTGACGGTGATCAGCCACATATCCGGCACGGCGCCCAGCCGAAGCGGTAGCAAGCTGGTCCCCAATCCCGCTCCGACCACAAGCGTTCTGCCTCTCTCGACGACGACGCCGCACGCATATCTGTCGCCATGTTCGGACATGTAGGACAACGCGCCTACGAGAGGTAGCCTGATCTGACCGCAGTGCGTGTGCCCCGCGAGCATCAGATTGACGCCCGCCGGAACGCGGGGGAAGGGGTCCGGGCTGTGGCTGAGCAGAAGCGGAACGCCGCCCAGATCCGCCATGGCGCGCAATGTGGCATCGAGGTCGTCGTGATGGGTATAGGCATCATCCAGACCGCCTATCACGAGAGGCCCTGCACGAGCGGCGCTATTGTTCAGCACCTTGATGCCGATATCCAGCAGGGCGCCGCGCGCCGCCGCAGCCTTGCGCCAGTGGTCATGGTTTCCCAGCACGGCAAAGGTGCCAAAGCGGCTTTTGAGACGATGGAGCGGCGCAACTGCCTCACCCAGGGAAAAGCGCCTGGTTGCAAGCGCCTTGTCGCTTACGAAATCGCCTGCGATCAAAATGGCATCGGGCTTCTGGGCATTGGCCTGCTCGACGATCCGGCTCAGCCGCTCAGGAGGCATGTCAGGCCCGGCCACATGAATGTCGGAAAGCAGAAGAATGCGGAGCCGCTGTTGCCGACTGTCGGCCGGCAGGATGTCGACATCGACGAAGCGGACAATCGGATCGGAGATGGCCGTCCAGTAGGACCAGCCGGCGAGCGCGCTGCCAAGCAAGGCCATCGCTGAAAGGAAGCGCGCGAACGTCATTCGGACTGGATGCAGGCTTCCCCCCTGCACAGCAATGCCAAAGCACACCGGCGGTGTTCGGGATATTCACGCGCTGCGAGCGAACGGCTCGGGCCGCAGTCCCATCACGCTGGAACGCCCGCCACAAAGACCAGGATGTGAGGGGAATGGTGGACGCACTTGGGCTCGAACCAAGGACCCGCTGATTAAGAGTCAGCTGCTCTACCAACTGAGCTATGCGTCCACTTTCCGGCGGTGGGAGATGGTAGCTCCCGTCGTGGAGGCGCGCCTTTAGCACCCGCTCGTTCGAAATGTAAACCGGCAAAATTCGCTTTGGCGACTTTTTTTCGCCGGATGCTGAACGCCCGCGGAACGGCCGGTGAATATCGGCCTCGATCAGCTTGTTAGGGGCATAGCGCGACGCCGTTTCAGGCGGGGCGGGCGCTGCGGTCGATCGCCATCAACATGCCGATGCAGATCAGGACGGTCATCATCGCCGATCCGCCGAAGGAGACGAGGGGGAGGGGGATGCCGACGACGGGCGCCAGGCCCATAACCATCATCAGGTTGATCGCGAAATAGAAGAAGATGGTCGTCGAGAGGCCGGCTGCAGCAAGCCGCGCGAAGCGCCCCTTGGCGCGGGTCGATACGCGCATCCCCCAGCGGATCACCATCATATAGCCGAGGATCAGGAACAGCCCGCCCACCAGGCCCCATTCCTCGGCCATGGTCGCGAAGACGAAGTCCGTGTGGCGCTCGGGCAGATAGTCGAGATGGCTCTGCGTGCCTTCGAGGAAGCCCTTGCCGGAAATGCCGCCCGAGCCGATCGCGATCTTCGACTGGATGATGTGATAGCCGGTGCCCAGCGGATCGCTCTCCGGATTGAGGAAGATGTTGATCCGGTCGCGCTGATAGCCGTGCATCATCGACAGGGCGATCGGAAAGGCGGCGGCGATGATCGCCCCCGCTCCCACGAACAGGCGCAGCGGCAGGCCCGAGAGAAAGGCGACGGTGATACCGCCGCCACAGATCATCAGCGCCGTGCCCAGGTCGGGCTGGGTCATCACGAGAAAGGCGGGCACCCCGATGAGCAGCGCCGGCGGCCAGACCGCGCTGAAGCGGCGTATCTCGCCGGCGGGCAGCATGTCGTAGAAGCGGGCGACCGCCAGCACGATCACCGGCTTCATCAGTTCGGACGGCTGCAGGCGAATAAACCCGAGGTCGAGCCAGCGCCGGCTGCCGCCCCCGACGAAACCGAACAGTTCGACCAGCAGCAACATCGACACCAGGCCGAGATAGGCCGGCATCGTCATCGCCTTCAGCCGGTGTTCGCCGAGGCGTGAAATCAGCAGGGCCAGCGCAAGGAAGGCCATGAGGCGCGTGCCCTGCGACAGCGCCCAGGGTCGCACGCTGCCGCCCGCAGCCGAATAGAGGACGACAAGCCCGAAACCGCCTATCGCCGCGACCAGCGCGAGCAGTCCCCACGGCACTTCGCGCAGCGGCGCGGGCACGATCGATTCCCGGCTCATTCGGGATCGCTCCCCTCTTCGCCGGTCGGCGGGGGCGGCGGATCGGTCCCCGCGGCGGGCTGTTCATCGCGGCGCGCCCAGGCATAGGCCTTGCGCTCCATACGCTGCTCGATCGTCCCGCCCCAGCCCTGTTCGAGCAGGGCGAGCCGGCTTTCCGCCAGCTTGCGATTATAGAGATAGGTGATCATGTCGCGCGCGATCGGGGCGCCCGACGCGCCGTGCATGCCATGTTCGATCACCACCGATACGGCATAGCGCGGATCGTGAACCGGTGCGAACGCGACGAACAGGCCGTGATCGCGATATTTCCACGGGACCCCATGCGTGCCGAAATTTCCTGCGCGGCGCATCGCCATGGTGATACGCCGCACCTGCGCGGTTCCGGTCTTGCCCGCCATCAGCAGGTCGTCGATGTTGAGCCGGCCCGAAAAACCGGTTCCGAAGGGGCCGTTGATGACCCCGCTCATCGCCTCCCGAACGATGTCGAGATGGCCCGGGGCGATACCGAGCGAACCGCCTTGCGGACCATGATTCTTGTTCACGATCAGCCGCGGGACCAGCGCCGTGCCCGACGCGATCCGAGCGGCCATGATCGCCAGCTGGAGCGGGTTGGACAGCATATAGCCCTGTCCGATCGTGGCGTTGAGCGTGTCGGCCGTCGTCCAGCGCGCGCCCTTGTAGCGCCGAGCCTTCCATTCGGTGTCGGGCACGGTGCCGTAGCGCTGCGATGGCATCGGCAGGTCGAACCGCTCGCCCAGTCCCAGCTTGCGGGCCATTGCGGCGATGCGATCGATGCCGATCAGCCGCGCCATGGTGTAGAAATAGACGTCGCAGCTCGATGCGATCGCGCGATGCATGTCGACCGGACCATGGCCGCCATGGCGCCAGCAGTGGAAATAGCTGCTCCCCAGACGATAGCGGCCGGTGCAGTTGACGCTCTGGTGCGGGTCCACGCCGGCTTCCAGCAAGGCCAGGGCGACCATGGGCTTGACCGTCGAGCCGGGCGGATAGAGGCCCTGCATGACCTTGTTCGTCAGCGGCAGGTGATCGTCGTTCGACAGCAGATCCCATTCGAAATGGCTGATGCCGTCGGAAAAGCTGTTCGGATCATAGGCCGGCATCGACGCCATCGCCAGAATGCCGCCGGTCTTGACGTCGACCATCACGGCCGACGCACTCTCCGGACCAAGCCGGGCGGCGGTATAGCGCTGGAGCCCCGCATCGATCGTCAGCTGGAGGGCATTTCCCGGCACCTCGGGGCTCGTGGTGAGCTCGCGCACCACCTTGCCATGCGCGGTGACCTCGCTCCGCATCGCACCCGGCTTGCCGCGCAGCCAGAGGTCCATCGTCTTTTCAAGACCTTCCTTGCCAATCTTGAATCCTGGCGTGATCAGCAGGGGGTCGCGGGACTTGTCATAGTCGGCGGCGGATGCGGTCCCCACATAGCCGGTGACATGGGCCATCGCTGCGCCCGCAGGATAATAGCGGCCATAGCCGCTTGCGGGCTTTACCCCCGGCAGGCCGGGCTGGCGCACGCTGACCGCGGCGAAGCGCTCATAGTCGATATTCTCGGCCACGGGCACGGGCTGGTAGCCCCGGGCCTTGGCGAGATCGGTGCGTATCCGGTCGAGATCGTCGGCGGTGAGCGCAAGGATGTCCCGCAGCTGACCGAGCACGGCTTCCGCATTCTTGAGCTGATTGGGAATGATGTCGACGCGGAAGGTCGTCCGGTTGATGGCGATCGGGCGGCCGTTGCGATCGATGATCCAGCCCCGGCGCGGCGGAACCAGGGTGAGCTGAACCCGGTTGCTTTCCGAGAGTGACGTATAGCGCTCGTTCTGTGCGATCGACAGCCAGGCAAGACGCCCGGCCAGCAGCGTTCCCACCGCCGCCTGCGCGCCACCGAGGAAGAAAGCTCGGCGGGAAAAGGTGAAGGCGAGGCTCTGCTCGGTGATGATCCGCGTGCGCTTCATCGTCTCAGGCGCCAGCGATCGAGCAGCGCGATCAGGCGCAACACCGCCGGGAAGCACAATATTGCCCCGATTGTCTGCGGCAGCAGGACGAGCAGGCTGGTGGCGCTATCGGCCGGTTGCGAGAACAGCCAGGATCCCGCGCCGATCGCGACGATGGCGACCGATGCGATCGCCCATTCCACGCGGCCGTCGCGCCACCGCACAAGCTGGTCGATCCATTCGAGTATCAGGAAAGCCACGGTCCAGAGAATTACCGCCGTCCCGAGATAATGGCCACAGAGGAGATCATCGGCGAGGCCGAGCGGCAAGGCCATCCAGGCAGGCCAGAGCTCGGGTCTAAGCAGGCGCCAGGCCAGCAGGATCATCAGGCCGAAAGGCGGGACGATCGGCTCGGTCGCGATAACGGGCAGGGCGCCCATGGCAGAGCCAAGCAGGGTCGAGGCGATCGGCACCCACCGTACCCTGAGCGGCTGACGCTCGGTGAAGCCGTCGTGCAACTGGCCGATCATGGTCTGGGCGGCGCCGGGCGGTCCGCGATCGGGGCCTGATAGACCGGATAGACCGCTGCGAAATCGGCGCGCGCCGGATCGGCGAGCGGCCGCGCGATCGCCCGGTCGCCGCGGGTCCGCACGACGACCGCAACGGGGACATTCGGGAAGAAGACTCCGCCCGTGCCCGATGTGACCGCCAGGTCGCCGCGTCGGAACGGTCGGCCGCCGGCGATCAGCCCGCGTATCTCCATCGTGCCGTCGCCCTGGCCGGTGGCGATGGCCGGGTTGCCGGTCCGCACGATCCGGACGGGAACTGCCGTCTCGCCGTCGGTCAGTAGCAGCACGCGCGAGGCGAAGAAGCCGCCTTCGTAGATGCGCCCGACCAGCCCCTCGGGCGAGCGGACGGTCATGCCCGGCTTGACCCCGGCCGCGAGGCCCGCGCTCAGCGTCGCGAAACGCCGTTGCCCGGTCGGCGTCGATCCGACGAGCCGCGCCGACAGAAGGGGGCGCGGCAGATTCTCCTGCAGACGGACAAGCGCCTTCAGCCGTGCATTTTCCGCTGCCACGGCCTTCGCCATGATCAGCGCGCGGCGCTGGGCAGCGAGTTGTTCCCGCAATGCCGCATTCTCGCTGCCCGCCCGGACATAATCGGACATCGTATCACCGGCGCCCCGCAGCGCATCGACACCGCTGCGGCCGACGCCTGATACAAGAGAGCCCGCATCGATCGCGAGGCCCCGGAGCGTGCCGAAGGCACGCGGATCGAGCCGCGAGAGCAGCAGCAGGCCCGCGCCGAGCACGATTCCCGCAACCGCGATGACATAGCCCGCGAACAGGCCATATTGAACCCGGCGGGAAAATCCTCGACGCCTGTGTCGGGGCGCCGCCATCGGCGGTTACCCGCGGCTCAGGCGGTCTGCAGAACGCCGCGGAAGACCGAGTCCTCCAGCGCGCGCCCGGTGCCCAGTGCGACGCAGGTCAGCGGGTCCTCGGCGATCGAGACGGGCAGGCCGGTCGCTTCGCGCAGCACCTCGTCGATGCCCTGAAGCAGCGCTCCACCGCCGGTCAGGACGATGCCCTGGTCGACGATGTCGGCGGCCAGTTCGGGTGCCGTGTTCTCGAGCGCGATGCGCACCCCCTCGACGATCGCGGAGACCGGCTCGGTCAGCGCCTCGGCGATCTGCGCCTGGGTGATGGTGATTTCCTTGGGCACGCCGTTGACCAGATCGCGGCCCTTGATGTGGATGGTCTTGCCCTTGCCGTCCATCGGCATCTTGGCGACGCCCACCTCCTGCTTGATCCGCTCGGCCGTGGCCTCGCCGATCAGCAGGTTATGGTTGCGGCGGACATAGGAGCTGATCGCTTCGTCCATCTTGTCGCCGCCGACACGGACCGACGTGGTGTAAGCGAGACCGCGCAACGACAGGACGGCGACCTCGGTCGTGCCGCCGCCGATATCGACCACCATAGACCCGATCGGTTCGGTCACCGGCATGCCGGCACCGATCGCGGCCGCCATCGGCTCCTCGATCAGCCACACCTGGCTTGCCCCCGCGTTGGACGCCGCGTCGCGGATCGCGCGGCGCTCGACCGAGGTCGAGCCCGACGGAACGCAGATCACGATCTCGGGCCAGCGCATGAAGTTGCGGCGGCCATGGACCTTCTGGATGAAATGCTTGATCATCTGCTCGGCGACGTCGATATCCGCGATCACGCCGTCGCGCAGCGGGCGGATCGCCTCGATCGTACCGGGGGTCTTGCCCATCATCAGCTTGGCATCGTCGCCGACCGCACGAACCCGCTTGACCCCGTTGAGGGTCTCAATCGCGACGACCGACGGCTCGTTGAGCACGATGCCGCGCCCGCGAACATAGACGACGGTGTTCGCGGTGCCGAGGTCGATAGCCATATCGTGCGACATGAACTTGAAATAGCGCTGCAGGAACATGCTTTGGTCCGTTCTCTAGGCCCGCCCTTGGCCGGATAAGATCTCGCGAGCATCACCCGACAGGCGAAGGAAAACCGGCGTCTATCAAGGGATGCGGAACGCTGCCGCTTGGGCTAGGACGGGGACCATGTCAATACGCCGCCTGCCCGAACATCTTGTGAATCGCATAGCCGCCGGTGAAGTGGTCGAAAGACCGGCCAGCGCGCTCAAGGAACTGGTCGAGAATTCGATCGATGCCGGCGCTCGCCGCATCGCAGTAAATCTCTCGGAAGGCGGGCTTTCCGCGGTCGAGGTGATCGACGATGGCTGCGGCATGGAAGCGGCGCAGATAGCGCTGGCGCTGGAGCGGCACGCGACGTCGAAATTGCCGGACGACGCGATCGAGGCGGTGACGACGCTGGGTTTCCGCGGCGAGGCGCTGCCGTCGATCGCGAGCGTCGCCGATCTGACGATCGAGAGCCGCGTCCGCGGCGCCGACGGCTGGTATCGCCGGATCGACCATGGCGAACTGGCGGGAGAGGGGCCCGCCGCTTTGCCGCCGGGGACGCGCATCCGCGTCGCACAGCTTTTCTCCAAGGTCCCGGCACGGCGCAAATTTCTGCGCTCGGCCCGGTCGGAATATGCCGCCTGCCTCGACGTCGTCCGCAGGCTGGCGATGGCCCGCCCCGATATCGGCTTCACCCTGGAACATGACGGGCGCCGCGCGATCCTCGTCTCGCCCGATGAAGACCGGGTGAGCCGGGTCGCCGCGCTGACCGACAAGGACCTCGCCGACAACAGCGTCGCGGTCGATTTCCGTCGGGAAGCCGTATCGCTGACCGGCGTGGCGGGCCTGCCGACTTTCAATCGCGGGGTCGCCGACCATCAATATCTGTTCGTCAACGGCCGCCCCGTTAAGGACCGGCTGCTGATCGGCGCGGTGCGCGCGGCCTATCAGGACATGCTGGCGCGTGACCGGCATCCGGTGATGGCGCTGTTCCTCGACCTTCCCGGCGATCTCGTCGACGTGAACGTCCACCCCGCCAAGACCGAGGTCCGCTTTCGCGATCCGGGACTGATCCGGGGCATGATCGTCGGCGGACTGCGCGCCGCGCTGGACGAGGCCGGCCATCGCAGCGTGCAGCGGACGTCGGTCGCCAGTCTCGGCAGCTGGCAGGTCGGGGGTGGGGGATCGTCTGCGCCCTGGCCATCGGCGGCGATGTCGGGGGGAGGCCCCGCTTTCCCGATCCCGGCGGGCGCGGGCGCCCCGGTTCAGGGCAGCGTGTGGGACCGGGTCGCCGATTATACCCCGGCCCCGATGGCCCGTGCCGAGGTCTCTTCGGGCGCAGTGCCCGAGCCGGTGAGCTTTCCGATGGGCGTCGCACGGGGGCAGATCGCCGCCACCTATATCGTCGCCGAGGCGAGCGACGGACTGGTGATCGTCGACCAGCACGCCGCGCATGAACGCCTGGTCCTCGAGCGGATGCGCCGTGCCATGGCGGAAGGCGGCGTTTCCCGGCAGAATCTGCTGCTGCCCGAGGTGGTCGAGCTGGACGAGCCCGCTTGCGACCGGCTTGAGGCGCGGCTCGGCGAACTCTCCGAAATGGGCCTCGACCTCGAGCGCTTCGGCCCCCGAGCAATGCTCGTGCGGGCGACCCCGGCCTTGCTGGGGCAGGGCGACGTCCAGGGGCTCATTGTCGATCTCGCCGACGAACTGGCGGCCTATGACGAAGCGCTGTCGCTCAAGGAGCGTCTCGACCATGTCGCCGCGACCATGGCCTGCCACGGATCGGTCCGTGCCGGCCGCACATTGTCGGTCGCCGAGATGAACGCGCTGCTCCGCGAGATGGAGGTCACGCCGCATTCGGGCCAATGCAACCATGGCCGCCCGACCTGGATCAAGCTCGGCCATGACGAGATCGAAAAGCTGTTCGGCCGCAAGTGAGTGCCGCATGAGAATCGCTTGACCTATGGGCAGGCGATTCGGAAAAATCGGGCCAGACAAGGAAAGGACCGCAAGCGACGACGAAAGGAGGTAGGGATGGTTCGACCGCCTATATCCATGATATATATCGTAAATCTCTCAGCCCCGGCGATATGTTCAGGCGCGCCCCGGAGGAGGCCTGCATGAGCGACGACCTCCTCAAACAGCTGCGGGGCTATGGCCTCGCGACGGTCGAAATCCATTATTATATGCCCGACCATCCATCGCTGCTGCAGCTGTTCCTCTGGCAGCATTATGACGTCGCGCCGGACTTCCCGGAGCTCAACCGCTTTCTCGACCATTGGCGCCGCGAGATCGAGGCCGTGCTCCACTCGATCCGCGTGGCCCACCGCCACCTGATCGGCCCGACCGAATGGCGCGCGGTGGACGGGATCATCACGATCCAGTGATCGTGCGAGGGCTGGCGGCCATTCGCCGCGAGGGGTAGGGATAGGCCAGTCATTCAGCGGTCGGGATTTAAACGGCAATATCGATGGCAAGCGATCCTGACGGGCCGAAGCTGGCCACGCGTTTCTCTATATGCGGTCGAATGAAAAGCTTCATCTACGCTGTCCACGGGCTGCGTTCTCTGGTGCGGACAGAACACAATGCCCAGTTGCACCTTGCCGCATCCGTGGCTGTCATCGCGACGGGGTTCCTGCTCAAGATATCAGTCGATGATTGGCGATGGATCGCGCTGGCCATTACACTGGTGTGGATCGCAGAAGCCTTCAACACCGCGATCGAAGAACTCTGCGACCGGGTCACCACAGAGTTCGATCCAGCAATCGGACGTGTGAAGGACCTAGCGGCGGGCGGCGTATTGCTCGCGTCGATCGGCGCAGCGATTATCGGAGCACTGACGCTCGGACCGGCTGCAGCGGACATCCTGTTTTGATCCGTGGATTCCTGGGGTGGGCATTGGAGGGAGCCACCGCGCGACAAATCGTAAGTCGGACATGGCCAATTATCCGATAATATATATTATGTTAAATTATGCCGCGGTTCAAGCGCTCAGAACCGGCTCGCGACCACTGCTACGACGGTTGCGATCAGGAAGATCGCCGCCCACAACAGAGCGAGTTGCACGAGACGGCCTTTGGCGACACCGCTCCGTAGAACGCGAGGAACGACGAGGATCAGCATCGCGGCGATGGCGACGAGGCCGACGATCATGTCTCCGTTCACAGCAGCACCTCCATTCCGTCATGGCCCGGCTCGACGCCGTCCGGCAGCTTCGCCGCCAGGCTGGCATAATCCATCGACTGGTCCATGTGCGTCAGCACGGCGCGCTTCGGAGAGCAGTCGCGGATCGCGGCGAGCGTGAGGTCTAGATGCGCGTGGGTCGGATGTGGACGAACCCGCAGCGCATCGACGATCCACAGGTCGACACCGGAGAACAAGTCTCGCATATCGCTCGTAATATCATGGAAATCGGTCGAATATCCAATAGATCGGCCATCATGATCGAAGCGCAGGCCGGCACTGTAGATGTTGCCATGCGGCTGGGCCACCGAGCGGACGCGGATGTCGCCGATCGTCATGTCGGCAAGCAGTTCGCCCGCCTCGACCGTCGGCGGGTAGCCGTCTCGACCGGCGAAGACATAGTCGAAGCGCTGGCGCAGCTGACGGATCGTCGCCGGGAAGCCGAAACCCGGCACCGGCGTGCCGCGCGCGTGGAAGATCTGCCGGCAGTCGTCGATCCCGTGGCAATGATCGGCGTGGTCATGCGTCCACAGGATCGCATCGATCGCGATGACATCGGCGTCGAGTAGTTGCTGGCGCATGTCGGGGGTCGTGTCGACCAGGATGCGCGTGGTCGCGCTCTCCACGAGGATCGATGCCCGGCTGCGGCGGTTGCGTGGTTCGGAGGGATCGCAGGCGCCCCAGTCATTGCCGATCCGGGGAACGCCCGAGGATGTTCCACAGCCGAGAATGCGGATCTTCATACCGCTGCTTTTGCAAACAATCTGAAGAAGTTATCCGACGTCTCTCGCGCCAGTTCCTCGATCGGCCAGTCGAGTTCGGTCGACAGCATCCGCGCGGTATCGACGACATAGGCCGGCTCGCACGGCTTGCCCCGATGCGGCACCGGCGCCAGGAACGGGCTGTCGGTTTCGATTAGCAGTCGGTCGCGCGGAACGAGATGCGCGGTGGCGCGCAGGTCGGCCGCGTTCTTGAAAGTCACGATCCCCGACAGCGAAATATAGCAACCCAAATCGAGCATCGCGCGGGCGAGGTCGGCGCTGCCAGTGAAGCAGTGGATGACGGCGGTGAAGGCCCCCTTCCCCATCTCCTCGGCCATGATCGCCTTCGTGTCCTCCTCGGCCTCGCGGGTGTGGACGATCAGCGGAAGTCCGGTCTCGCGCGCGGCTGCGATATGGCGGCGGAAGCTCGCACGCTGCCGGTCGCGGTCGGACTTGTCGTAGAAGAAATCGAGCCCGGTCTCGCCGATGCCGACAACGCGCGGGTGCCGAGCCTTTTCGACCAGCAGCGCGGTTTCGATATCCTCATGCGTATCGGCGTCGTGAGGGTGGATACCCACGCTCGCCCATACGTCGGGTTCGCGCTCGGCGACGGCCAGCACGTCGTTCCACTCGGCGGCGCGCGTCGAGATGTTGAGCATCGTCGTGACGCCCGCCGCCCGGGCGCCGGCAAGCACCTCCTGCTGGCGCTCGGCGAGGCCCGCATAGTTGAGGTGGCAATGGCTATCGACGAACATCAGCCCTCGGCCGTCTCGAGTTCGAGGCGCGGGAAGAGCGGCACCGGCTGCGCGACGCGGTAGCCCGAGGCGCGCAGTTCGTCATACCAGCCCTGCCGTTCGAGCGCCGCGAAGTCGCGGGCATCGGCGGCCACGCCCATCTGGTCGAGCAGCTTGCCCGCACTGGCCGGAATGACCGGCAATATGGCGATGGCCAGGTCGCGGATCACCGCGAACAAATTGCCCAGCACGGTCTTCATCCGCTCCGGATCGGTCTTGCGCAGCGTCCACGGCGCCTGGGCGTCGACATATTGGTTGCAGGCGAACACCGCCTTCATCCACGCCTCGATCCCGACCGAGAAGGACAGCTGCTCGAAGGCGCGCGGCAGTTCGTCGAGACAGGCCGAGGCGACCGCACGAACCAGCGCGGCATCATCCTCGTTGCGGTCGAGTGCGGGCAATTCGCCGTCGAGATTCTTGAAGATCATCGACAGCGTGCGCTGCGCCAGGTTGCCGAAGCTGTTCGCCAGCTCGGCATTGGCGCGGTTGACGATCGCCTCATGGCTGTAGCTGCCGTCGGATCCGAAGCTGACCTCACGCATCAGGAAATAGCGCAGCTGGTCGACGCCATAGCGTTCGGCCATGCCCATCGGATCGACGACATTACCGACCGACTTCGACATCTTCTCGCCCCGGTTGAGCAGGAAGCCATGGCCGAACACCTGCTTCGGCAGCGGCACCTTTGCCGACATCAGGAAGGCGGGCCAGTAGACCGAGTGGAAGCGGACGATGTCCTTGCCGATCAGGTGCAGGCTCGCCGGCCAATAGCGGTCATAGGTCTCGCCGCCATGGGGATAGCCGACGCCGGTCAGATAGTTGGTGAGCGCATCGACCCACACATACATGACGTGGCCAGGGCTGCCCGGCACCGGCACGCCCCAGTCGAAGCTGGTCCGCGACATCGACAGATCGCTCAAGCCCCCGCTGACGAAGCTCATCACCTCGTTGCGCCGGCTTTCCGGACGGATGAAGTCGGGCTGGTCGCGGTAGAGCGCCAGCAGCGGCTCCTGATATTTGGACAGCCGGAAGAACCAGCTTTCCTCGACGGTCCATTCGACCGGCGTACCCTGCGGCGACAGCTTCTGCCCGCCCTCGCCCTCGACAAGCTCCTTCTCGTCGTAAAAGGCCTCGTCGCGCACCGAGTACCAGCCTTCGTAGCGGTCGAGATAGAGATCGCCATTGGCCTCCATCGCCTGCCAGATCGCCTGGCTCGCGGCATAATGATCGGCCTCGCTGGTCCGGATGAAGCGATCATAAGAAATGTTGAGAGCATCGTCCATTTCCTTGAAATAGGACGACATTTCATCGGCGAGCGCGCGCGGCTCCATGTCGCGGGCGCGGGCTGCCTGCACCATCTTTAGGCCATGTTCGTCGGTGCCGGTCTGGAAGCGCACGTCGCGCCCCATGCCGCGCTGGAAGCGGGCGATGACATCGGCGGCGATCGCCTCATAGGCGTGGCCTATGTGCGGACGGCCATTGGGATAGCTGATAGCGGTGGTGATATAATAGGGTTCGGACATGGGCCTGCACTTAGTGTCTGTTGGCCCGCTGGGAAAGCGCTTTGCGGCGTCGTTGGCCGGAAAGGCTCAGCGCGGCGCCGGAGCCAGTCGGGCAAGCAGGCCGGCCAGCTCGAACACGGTAGTCGCCGGATCAAGCGAGATGTGGACCGCGCTTTCGCCAATGCGGCGAGCATCTTCCCACAGAGCCAGTGCATCGGCCATCGCCTGCCCTGTCCGCGTACGAGCCTCGGCGGCGATGCGTGCCGGAGCACGTTCGAGAAACGCTTCGTAGCGCGCCTGCGCGGCCTTGCCCGATAGCTGCTTTGCCAGCTGCGCCCGGATCGCATTGGTTGCATCGCCTTCGACCACAAGACGGTCCATGGCGGCATCGAGCGCCGCGATCTGAAGCCCCGCGAAACTGAGCGCCCTGCCCGGCGATCCCTGCCCGCTGCGAATCAGCGCGTCGATCTCGTCGCGCGGCTCCTCGGGAAGTGCGATCTGCAAGGCCCCAAGCATCTGCCGGTCGTCGAGCGGCGCGAAGCGCAATTGCCGGCACCGTGACCGGATCGTGGGCAGCAGACGCCCCGGCGCATGGCTGACCAGGAAGAAGATCGTGCCGGCAGGCGGTTCCTCGAGGCTCTTGAGCAGCGCATTGGCCGCCGGCCGCTCAAGATCGTCGATCGCATCGATAATGACCACCCGCCGCGACGACAGGCTGGGCGTCGTCGCAAACAGGCTCTGGAGCGAGCGCACCTGATCGATGCTGATCGAGCGCGCGAGATCCTCCGACCGGTCCTTGGTCAGGCGGGTCAGAATGCGCAGATCGGGATGGCTGCCGGCGCGGATATAGTTTGCGACGGGGTGTGTCTCGGGCGTTTCGAGGCCGGGCAGCGATACAGGCGGACCAGCGGCTTCGGCGAGCAGGCGGGTCGCAGCGGCCAGCGCGAAGCTCGCCTTGCCGATGCCCTCCGGCCCGGTCAGCAGCCAGGCATGGTGCAGCCGCCCACTGTCCGACGCCGCCCGCAGCGCCGCCACCTGCTCCTGATGACCGATCAGTGTCACGGCAGCAGGTCCGCCAGCGCGTCTATCAGGCGCGCAGTGACCTCCTCGGGGGTGCCGCGCGCGTCGATGCGGCGGACGCGTTCGGGTTCGGCGGCAGCAACCGCCTCGAAGGCAGATGCGACGGCGGCATGATAGGCCGCGTCCCGGCCGCCGATCCGGTCGGCGCCGTCGCGGTCACGGACAGCCGCGCGCTTGGCGGCTTCTTCAGATGGCAGGGTCAGAAGCAGGGTGCGCTCGGGCAGGAAACCGCCACTGCCAAAGGCGTGGAGCGCGCGGATCCGGTCGAGACCGAGCCCGCCCGCCCCACCCTGATAGGCGATCGAGCTGTCGACGAAGCGATCGCACAGCACCCATTTTCCAGCCGCCAGCGCGGGCTTGATCGTCTTCGCGACATGGTCGGCGCGCGCGGCGGCGAACAGCAGCGCCTCGGCCTCCATCGTCCAGCGGTCGCCGCTGCCCTCAAGCAGCAAGCGCCGGATGGCTTCCGCACCTTCGCTCCCACCGGGCTCGCGAGTCTCGACGACCTCGATCCCGCGCGCGCGCAGGGCGGCGGCCAGAGCGCGCGCCTGGGTCGACTTGCCCGCGCCCTCCCCGCCTTCCAGACTGACGAACCGGCCGGTCACGGCCTCAGGCGAGGCCGAACAGCCAGCGGAGACCCGCCATCATCCGGTCGAAGAAGCCTGCCTCACCCACGTCGCGGTCGGCGACGAGCGGCAGCTTCTGCGGTGCCATGTCGGGGCCGGACACGACCAGATCGGCGATATGATCGCCCTTCTTGAACGGTGCCTTGATCGGCCCCTGATAGACGACCCGGCTCTTCAGGTCCGAACCGAGCCCGGCGGGTATGGTGACGACCAGATCCTTCGGTGCCACCAGCCCCACTTCGCGCTCATCGCCCAACTGCACCTCGGCGATCTGCACCTTGCGCCCCTTGGGCGCCACCGGCTTCGACTGCCAGGCGCGGAAGCCCCAATTCATGAAGGACACCGACTGCTCGACGCGCTGGTTGAACGAGGTCAGCCCGGACAACACCATCACCAGACGGCGGCCATTCTGCTCGGCCGAACCCGTGAAGCCATAGCCGGCCTCTTCGGTGTGCCCGGTCTTGAGCCCGTCGGCCCCGGCGACGCGGCCCAGTAGCGGGTCGCGATTGGCCTGTGTGATCGCCTGGCCGCTCCCCATGGTCTTCCCCCAGGTGAAGCTCGGCCGGCTGTAGAAGGTCTTGTAGAGCTTGGGATGCTCCTCGATCGTCTTTTCGGCCAGCGTCGCCAGGTCGCGTGCGCTGACATAGGTGACGCCGCCGTCGGGCCATCCGTTCGACGTACCGAAATGGCTGTTGGTCAGCCCCATTTCCTTCGCACGGCGGTTCATCAGCGCGACGAAGGCTTCCTCGGTGCCCGAGATATGCTCGGCCAGCACCACGCAGGCGTCGTTGCCCGACAGAGTGACGATGCCGAACAGAAGGTTGGCAACGCTCACCTGCTCGCCGGGCGACAGGAACATCGTCGATCCGGCGGCGGGGCCGTGCCAGCGCTTCCACGTTTCGGGCCGGACCGTCGCCATCGCGTCGAGCTTGAGCTCTCCCTTCCGCACCAGATCGAAGGCGACATAGACGGTCATCATCTTCGCCATCGATGCCGGGGGCATGCGCAGATCGGGATTCTTGGCGTAGAGGATCGCGCCCGACGACAGGTCCTTCATGAAGGCCACCGGAGCCGGCGTGTCGAACGGGGGCGCTGCGGCCTCGGCCGGCAGTGACACGAACAACAGCATACCGGAAAGCAGGGCGAACGTCTTACGCTTCATCGTCTTGGAAATCCCTCCGCAGTGGCGCCGTCGGCGGCTTCGATCCGCACCAGACGCGACTCCTGATAGCCGCGCGACCGGACCTGCGCCAGCGCATTGCTCGCATCCTTTTCAGCCGGATAGGGGCCGAGCCGGACCCGCCACAGCGCTCCCACCGGTTCGACGCGAGCACCCAGCAATTCCGCGATCTCCTCGGCGCGCGGCCGGCTGCTCAGCGCCGTTACCTGCACGAACCAGCCACCGACCGGTACGGCTTCGTCCGGAACGGCGGCGGCGACGCGCGCGGGCAGCTTTGGGGTCGCCGGGCGCGACGCGAAGCGCTGGTTGAGCGCCGCCAGTTCGCTCGCCGAAGCGTAACGGCGCTCGCTCGCCGGCCGGCCCGATCGCAGGGCTAGCCGGTCCTCGTCCGACGGATAGACCCGGCGAACCCGCACCCGCGACACCCCTGCCCGCTCGATCCCCAGCAACTGGGCCGAGCGGCGCGACAGATCGATGATCCGGTTGGCGACGAACGGGCCGCGATCGTTGATCCGCACGACGACCGTCCGCCCGGTGTCGAGCGCGGTCACCTCGACATAGCTGGGCAGCGGCAGCGTCTTGTGCGCGGCGCCGACGCGATCCATGTCGAACTGCTCGCCATTGGCGGTGCGCGCGCCGTGGAACTGCGCGCCATACCAGGAGGCGAGACCGACCTCGTCATAGTCGCCATCGTCCGCCGGATAATACCAGATGCCCGCGATCTGGTAAGGCTTGCCGATCTTCACGGGCGTGTCGGGGGCCGGCCCGCCCGACGGGCGCGGCGCAGGCGGACGGCCCGGGCGATCGGCCTGCGGTGCGCCGCATCCGGCAAGCAGCAGCACAAGTCCGAGCGCCGCCGCACGGACCTGGGCGACCACAAGCCTATGACCGGCCGCCACGCTCATTCGACGATCGCGTCGCCCAGCAGCCCGACCGACAGCGCGTAGAAGTTCGAGCAGTTATAATCGAGGATCGACCGGTAGTTGGTGGTCAGCAGATAGCCGGTGCGGCCGGGGCCATCGGGCTCGATCAGCGTCGCGAGTTCGTTCTCCGCCGGCACGCGCCCGCTCAGCATCGTCAGGCCATGGTCACGCCATTCGGCAATTGTCAGCCAGCGACTCTGCCGCGCGAACACGCGCGGGCAGCGCGGCGAGTTCATCGGCGAGCGGATCGCAGCCCGGTCGATCCCCTCGGGCACGCGCACGGCGACACCCCAGGGCACGTCCTTCTTCCACCCGGCATCGCGCAGATAATTGCCGATCGAGGCGAGCGCATCGGGCTCGCTGCGCCAGATATCGGCCTTGCCGTCGCCATCGCCATCGCGCGCCAGACGCAGATAGACGCTCGGCAGAAATTGCGGATAGCCGGTCGCCCCCGCCCAGCTGCCCTTCAGCCGGTCGCGCGCGACGCCGCGCTGCATCAGCAGCAGCGTGTTGAGGAACTCGCCCGCGAACAGCTCGCGGCGCCGCCCTTCATAGGCCAGCGTGCCGAGCGCGCTCAGCAGGTCGAAATTGCCGGTGAAGGTGCCATAGCCGGTCTCATGACCATAGATCGCCAGCATGATCTGCTCGGGCACCCCGGTCTCTCGCTCGATCCCCAGCAACAACGGCCGCAGGCTGCCATAGCGCGAGCGCCCCATGTTGATGCGGACCCGGTCGACATGGCTTGCCAGATAAGGCGCGAAAGGCGGCGTGGCGCTGCTCGACGTGCTCGCCCCCGGCTGGCCCCGGTCGAGCCGCACGACCCGCGCGTTGAAGGTGACGGTCGGCAGCGTGCGATCGAACAGATCGCCCGAAATCCCCATGCCGACCGCGCGGTCGCGCAGCGTCGCCAGATAGGCGCGCATCAGGCTGTCTTCGCTCGGCGCCGCCGGCTCGGGCGCATCGGTCAGCCGCGCGGAATCGTCGGGCGCCCGCGCCTCTTCGGATGTCGGCTGGTCCTGGGCACTCCAGACCGGCGCCACGCCGACGACCGCCAATGCGGTCGCCAGGACCGCCCTACGCAACAGGCTCCGCATCATATCCCCTTTGGTGGAGGATCGTGCTTGCCACAGCTTGGCCGCGCATTGAACCGCTTTGATCGCGGCCCTTGCACAGAAGGCCGCAGCGGCGATAAAGCCACCCCACCGCGCGGCCCGGCTTCGCGGAGAGGTGGCCGAGTGGTTTAAGGCAGCGGTCTTGAAAACCGCCGTGGGTGGAAGCTCACCGTGGGTTCGAATCCCACCCTCTCCGCCAGCGCGATAATACATCGCGGACTGTCAGGCTTACGCTTCCACCTTAACCGCCGCCTTCGCCAGCGTATGCAACAACGCCCGGAACGGCTCCAGCTGCGCCGGGTCGGCCGGGTCGTAGCTGCGCCCCTCCCCCAGCTGCGCGGCGTTGCAGACATAGAAGAGGGCGCCGCCCGCGATGCCGTTGAGGATGTGCATCGCGGATACGGGGCGGAACTCGCCGGCCTCGACGCCCGCCGCGATCACGCGTTCGATGTCGACCAGAGCTGTTTCGGAGAAGCGGACGGGGTTGTCGCCGCGCGGGCCGAGGTCGGCGATCAGGCGCTGGATGATCCGCGCCGCGGTCGGGCGCGCGACGAGGAAGTCGAGCCAGGCGTCGAACAGGCCGAGCAGCTGGTCCATCGGGCGCTCGGTCCCGCTCAGCCGCTCGACGACATAATGGTGCATGGCAGCGAAGATCCCCGCCTCGACCTCGTCATAGAGCTGCTGCTTGTTCGGGAAATAATAGACGATCGACGGCCGTCTTATGCCGACGTCGAGCGCGACATCCTCCAGCCGGGCGGCCGCATAGCCGAGTCGCGCGAAGACCCGCTCGGCGGCGTCCAATATGGCCTGACGGGTCGCGTCGCCGCGGGCCTGCCGCATCACCGGACGCTCAATAGATGCCACGCGATTCTTCCCTGAAACGGGGTGATTTCCGCCCTTATCGCGCCCTGCGCACCGCTTGGCAAATGGCCGATTGTATTTTTACCGTCCTGACGGTAGATATTCTAACCAGAGGTAGAAAATGGCGCGGAGCATCGCATCGGCGCCGGGACACAGGGAGAGACGCATGTCCGGAAGCAGGATCCAACTCGCTATCGCCACGCTCTTGTGCGGAACGGCATCGCCGCTTCTGGCGCAGGCGGAAACCCCGGCACCGCAGGACGGGATCGAGGACATCGTCGTCACCGCCCAGCGCCGGGAGGAATCGCTGCAAACCACGCCGGTCTCGATCGCCGCCTTCGGTGCGCGCGAACTGGAATCGAAGGGCATCACCGGTCTGACCGACCTGCGCGCCAATGTGCCCGCTTTGCAGCTCACCCCCTTTCCCAATAATGCCGCGACCACGCAGGTGTTCATGCGCGGCGTCGGGCTGAGCGACGACCAGATCACCCAGGACGGCGGCGTCGCGGTCTATATGGACGGGGTCTATGTCGCGCGCAGCCAGGGCCTTGCCGTCGAGGTCGCCGATCTCGAACGGATCGAGGTGCTGCGCGGTCCGCAGGGCACGCTCTATGGCCGCAACGCAACCGGCGGCGCGATCAACTTCATCACGCGCAAGCCCGATCTCGACGCTTTCGGTTTCAAGGGACAGGTCTCGCTCGGCAATTACGATCATCGCCGCTTCAAGGGTGCGGTCAATCTGCCGCTCGGCCAGACGCTGGCGGTGCGCCTGTCCTATGTGAACCAGCAGCAGGACGGCTTCGTCCGCAACCCCGGCACCGGTGTGAAGCGCTGGGGTGACGAGGATCGGCAGGCCATGCGCGGCGATGTGTTGTGGGAGCCGAGCGACGCGATCAGCCTGCGCTATGCCTATGACCGCACCGAGATCGGCGACACGCCGGCCCATGTCGCGGCGACGCCCTTCCACCCGCAGACCGCTCCGCGCCCCAAGGCCGGAAGCCCGCTCGTCCGCGATCTGCTCCCCAACGACATTGTGTCGCAGGGCCACAGCCTGATCGGCGAATGGCAACCCACCGATACGCTGACGGTGCGGTCGATCACCGGCTATCGCAAGCTCGATAACTTCCAGAACCAGGATTACCTGACCGGCGTCCTCGGCCCGATCCCGCTGCAGAAGAACAGCAGCCGGGCGAAGCAGGACCAGTGGAGCGAGGAAATCCAGCTGGTCGGCGACGCCTTCGAAGACCGTCTGCAATATGTCGTCGGCTATTATTTCTTCACCGAAGAGGGCAGCAATTTCAGCAACAGCTTCAGCCCTCCCACCGCGACGCGCTCCTTCACCACTGCCACCATCAAGAACCGCTCGCACGCGCTGTTCGCGCAAGGGACGTGGACCCCTGCGCTGCTGGAAGACCGGCTGCACCTGACGGTCGGCGTGCGGCAAAGTTGGGACAAGCGCGCCGCCACGCTCGCCCGGTCGACGCAGGTGGGCGGCGGGGCGATCGTCCCGGTTCCCGGCCTCGGCGACGGCAGCCGCGACTTCAAGGATTTTAGCCCGACCTTCGTGGTCGCCTATGACGCCGCCGAGACCGTCCATCTCTACGCCAAGGCCGTGAAGGGCTATAAGAGCGGCGGTTTCAATATCCGCGCCAGTTCGCTCGCCCGCTTCGACCAGGGCTTCGGGCCCGAAACGCTGTGGTCGTTCGAGGGCGGCATCAAGAGCCAGTGGCTCGACAACCGCCTGCGCTTCAACCTGGCGGGCTTCATCTCCAAATATCGCGACATCCAGATCAATGTGCAGTCGGACCCGACCAATGTCCGCCTGACCGACGTGCTCAATGCCGGCCGCGCGACGGTCAAGGGCATCGAGATGGACCTGACGCTGGTACCGGTGCGCCCGCTGCGGATCACAGCCAATTACAGCTATCTGCACGCCCGCTATAACCGCATCCTCAATGCGGCCGGGGTCGACGTGGGGCGCGACTATCGCTTCACCAATGCGCCGGCGCACACGCTCGCGCTCGACCTGTCCTATGATCTGCCGCCGACCCCGATCGGCAAGCTGACCGCCAACGTCAATTACACGCTGCAGAGCGACAAGTTCACCAACGCGACCGTGACCGGCGGGCGCTATGTGGTCGGCGATTACGGCCTGATGAACGCCCGATTGAGCCTGGGCGACATTCCTGGCCTCGCGGGCGTCAGCGCCGCGCTCTGGGCGCGGAACCTGACCGACAAGGATTATTATCTGCTGCAGTTCAACATCGGCCGCCCCGGTGCAATCTATGGCGAGCCCCGCACCTATGGCATCGACCTCAGCGTCGAGCTCTGACAGCATATCATCAAGTACGGGGCGCGGTGGTTACCAAGCCACCCGCCCGTCAGTGACAATCTCGGGAGGATGACAGTTTGAGCTACGAACCCGCGCTGGGCGCGCCCGCCACGCCCGTCATCATCACCGGCGGCGCTTCGGGCATCGGCCTCGCATCGGCCGAGGCGCTCGCGGCGGTCGGCCGGCCGGTTGCCTTGTGGGACATCAACGCCGGAGGCGTCGACCGGGCGGCGGAGACGCTGCGCAGCCATTATGGCGTACCTGTCTTCGCGACGTACGCGGACCTGCGCGACCTGGCCGACATCGATCGGGCGCTGGCGGACAGCCGTGCGGCGCTGGGGCCGGTCGGCGGGATCGTCCATGCGGCGGGGACGGTCGACACCGCCTCGCTCGACGGCATCACCGCGGAAAGCTGGGAGGACGGGATCGCCGTCCACCTGCGCGCGCTCGCCTTTCTCGTCCAGGGCGCCCTGCCCGACCTCACGGCGAACCCGCATTCGGCGGTGGTCGCGATCACCTCGATCAACGCGACGCTCGGCAATGCGATGAACCCGATCTACAGCGCGGCCAAGGGCGGCATGCTCTCGCTCGTTCGCTCGCTGGCCGACCGGCTGGCGCGCGACGGAGTACGGATCAACTCGCTCTCGCCCGGTATCATCATGACCGGCATGATGAAGCCGGCGGTCGATGCCCTGCCTGCCGGCCATTTCGAGCGCCGCATCCTGCAGGAGCGGATCGGTGAGCCGGCCGAGATCGGCCGGGTGGTCCGCTTCCTCCTGTCGCGCGAGGCGAGCTATGTTACGGCGGCCGAGTTCGTCGTCGACGGCGGCAACATCTCTTCACAGCGGGGATGAGCGGGATGGATCGGGCGAAGCTTCGCATTTTGGCTATCGCGAGCGGCATGGCCCTGCTGGGCCTCGGCGCCTGCACGGTCCCTGCCCGCCACGAGCGCGCGTCGCTCGACCGGCCGCCGCCCGCCAGCCCGACGCCCCAATTGCAGGGCGCGCCCAATTTCCGCGACCTCGGCGGGTATCAGACCGAAGATGGGCGGCGGGTGAAACCGGGGATGCTCTTCCGGTCCGACCAGCTCGACCGCCTGACCGACGCGGATCTCGCGGCGATGGAGGGGCTCCACCTCGCCTATGTCGTCGATCTGCGGACCGAAAGCGAGCGGGCGCGCGAGCCCGACCGGCTGCCGCGCGGCGCAAAGCCTCTGATCCTCGACGTCTCGGCCGATGCCGATGGCTCGCTCGGCGGCGACATGCGCAAGGCGCAGGCGGAAATTACTGCCGGTCGCGGCGTCGAACTGCTCGAGGCGGCCAACCGCGATTTCGTCTCGCTGCCCAGCGCCCAGGCCGCCTATCGCGCTCTCGTTGCGCTGGTAGCCGACCCTGCGACGGGCCCACTGGTCTATCACTGCACCGCCGGCAAGGACCGCACCGGCTGGGCCTCGGCCGTCCTGCTATCGATCCTCGGCGTGCCGCGCGAGCGGATCTACTATGACTATCTCGCGAGCAACGCCTATCTCGCGCAGAAAAATGCGGGCATCCTCGCCTCGCTCAAAGCTTCGGGTGCCCCGATCGATCCGGCCAATCTCGAACCCGTCCTGGGGGTGCGGCGCGCCTATCTCGACAGCGCCTTTGCAGAGGTCGACCGGGTCTATGGCACGATGGACGCTTATTTCCGCGAGGGCCTGGGCCTCAGCGATGCGCAGATCGAAACGATCCGAAGCAAATATCTCGAGCGCTAGAGGCGCCGCAGCACCATTTCGATCGTCGGCGACATCCACCCCGGCCCGAGGCCTGTGATGCGTCCCAACGCCCCGCACAGGCGGGCCGCAGGGGTCAACCGGCCGTGGATCGCGATGCGCGCCCTGCGCCACGCTGCGTCGCCATCAGGTACACGGAGGAAGCGGCCGTCGAACGCCGCTGCCAGGGCCAGTGGAGATAACCCACGCTGGAGAGGGCGGCCGGTGAAGCGGTCGAAAGCTTTTGGCCAGTAATTGACGAGCCAGCGGCCCGAATGGCTTTCCTTCGGCGACAGCCGGCTCGCGGTGCCGCAGATCAGTAGCCGGCCATCTTGCCGGAGCAGGCGGTGGAATTCGGCGATGGTCGGGGCGAGCGCATCGTCGGCAACATATTCGAGCACGCTGTTGGCGACGATCAGGTCGAAGCTGGCGTCTGCAAACGGAAGCGCCCTGCCCGCCTCGATCACCGTTGCCTTGGCTTCCAGACCATGTCGTCGACAATTGGCGAGAGCGAGCGGCGGCATTTGCGGGTCGACATCGATGCCGGTCGCTCGCGCGCCCAGCGCTGCCAGAACGACGAGCGAGCCGCCGACGTTGCAGCCGAACTCGAGCAGGTCCCGGTCCGCAACAGCGAGTCCGTAAGCACGGAGGACATGGCGCAGATGCGCCCACTCATAGGCTGCATAGCCGCCAACCCAGCGATCCGTCGGATTCAGCCCCGCCGCGACCGCCAGACGGGTGAACAACGCATCGGCTTCTTCGTCCAGCGGGCGGGGCGCCTCTATCATCGCCGCCTCAGCAGGCTTTCCACGGGCCAGGCGAGCAGCAACGCCACGCCGATCGCCGCGCTGTCGGCGATCCAGTCCCAGGCGCTGGCGTCGCGGTTGAGCATCGGGATCGCCTGTGTCACCTCGATCCACGCGCCGAAAACGGACAGGCCCAGCGCGAGCCACAGCCGCGCCGTACCGCGCAGCGCCCATCGGCCGAACAGCGTCAGAAACAGGAAGGCGGCGATGTGGTTGATCTTGTCGCCGGCGCCGAGATCGGGCGCCTTGTCCGACGGCATGATCGCCAGCCCATAGATGATCAGGACGGCGGCCCCGAACAGCCCGCGGCGCGCGCGATCAGACAGCATGGCGGTGCGCCTCCGGGAGGGCCTCCCCTCCAAATGAAAATGGCCGGGCGAACGCCCAGCCATATCCATGTCCGAAGCTCGGAACCAAGCTTACTTCTTGGTGAGCGACAGCCCGCCGAAGCGCTTGTTGAAGCGAGCCACCTGGCCGCCGGCATCCATGAGCTGGGCCTTGCCGCCCGTCCAGGCCGGGTGGACCGAGGGATCGATGTCGAGCTGCAGCGTGTCGCCTTCCGAACCCCAGGTCGAATAGGTGTCGTAGGTGGTGCCGTCGGTCAGCTGGACCTTGATCCGGTGGTAATCGGGATGGATATCTTTCTTCATCGTCAGAAGCTCCAAAAATGGCTGGTTCCGACCAGCCTGGGGAAGCGAAGCGCGGCCCTTACCGTGTCGGCCCCGTTCTGGCAAGGCCGACACCGAAGCCCGCGCGGGCGATCATTCCTTGGGCGGATCGGCAATCATCGCGGTGAAGTTGGCCTGGGCGGCGAGCTTGTCGCCCAGATAGGCCTTGCCCTCGAACTTGCAGACGCTGCCGCGCTTCTGCGCGAAGGCGACGTCGAGGCGCAGCAATACGCCGGGTTCGACCGGCGTGCGGAACTTCACTTCGTCGATCGTCATGAAATAGACGAGCTTGCCCGATCCCGAGAGGCCCAGCGATTCTACCGCCAGCACGCCCGCCGCCTGGGCCAGCGCTTCGACGATCAGCACGCCCGGCATGATCGGACGGCCGGGAAAATGGCCCTGGAAGAACTCTTCGTTGATCGTCACCGCCTTCACGGCCGAGATGCGCTCGTCCACCACCAGCTCCTCGACGCGGTCGACGAGGAGCATGGGGTAGCGGTGCGGGATCGCGGCCATGACCCGCCGGACGTCCAGCGGGCCAAGCACGGTCTTGCTATCGTCGCTCATAGGGCTGCGATCAGCGACCCTGCGGCGCCGCGGCCGGAGCCTGCTCCGACTGGCCCGGCTGCCAGTTGGCCGGCGGGGTGATCGAGGCGCTGGGAACGAGCGCGTTGAGCTGGGTCACGACGTCGGGCGTCAGGTCCGAAGTCGGCTGGAAGGCGAAGGCGGCTTCCGGGCGCAGCACGACGCCGACCTTCTTCGCGGTCATCGCGGCCTTAAGCGCCTGCTCGACCTTGGCTTCGACCTGCTCGCGGACATAGGCCTGCGGGCGGGCGAAGGGCACGGCGAGGCGCTGCAGTTCGGCCTGAGCAGCCTGACCCTTCTGTTGGAAGGTCGCGATCTTCGCGTCGAGCGTCGCCTTAGGCGTGGCGCTGTTCTTCTGGAGGTTCTCGATCTCGGCACGCAGCGCGTTGAGCTCGCCCTGAAGCGCCGTCTGGCGGGTCTGCGCGGCGGTGATCTGCGTCTTGTAGGTCGTCTGGACCTGGCTCATCGCCGACTGGAAGGCGGCCGAATTCACGATGGCGGCGTCGAGGTCGACGACGGCGACGGCTGCCGGAGCGGTTGCGGCCGCAGCAGCCTGCGCATTGGCGGCGGCGGGCAAGAGCATCAGGGCCGCCGCGGCGGCTGCGGTCTTCAGATAGGCTTTCATCAGAACTGTGTCCCTACGTTGAATTGGAAGGTCTTGGTGTTGTCGCCCTTCTCCTTGAGGAGGGCTTTAGCGATGTCGATACGGAACGGGCCGAAGGGCGAGTTCCAGTTCACGCCGAAACCGACCGAGAGACGCGGCTTCGCGGTGTTGCCGACGAAGTCCTCGCGGAAGGGGCTGATCGTGGAGAAGGCCCGCGTATTCTGCGAGCTGCCGACGCAAGGACCGTTGGCCGTCGCCGAGTAGCCAATCTGGCACAGCGTGGAGGCTCCAGGATTGGTCGTATCGGTAAGTGGCACCGTATAGATCTGACGTCCTTGACTATCGAGAACTAGGCGTTCGACCGGGAGGTATTTACCATTGGCATCGAGCTGGAACGGATATCCGGCGATCTCTGGCGCGGTAAGCCGGGGCCGACTCACACCGAACACCGCACCGACGTCCATGAAGATCGACGGCCGCAGGCCCAGTTCGCGCGCGCCGTTGCCGAGCGGAATCTCGAGCTCAAGCCGACCACGATAATAAGCGTTGCCGCCGAGCGCATCGTCCGTCTGCGAATTGCGGTCGGTCAGGAACGTCCCGGTCGTCGTGTCATAGAAGGACCGGATCACGCGCGGACCGACGCCACGAATGCCGAAGCCGCGCATGTCCGGCTCGCCCAGATAGAAGCGGTCGATCAGGCGAACCTGCTGGCCGAGGCCCTTGATATAGCCGCCCTCCGCGCTCGCGGAGAAGACGAAGCCGCTGCCGATGCCCCAATATTTGGTCGCCTGCGCGGTGGTCTTGATATAGCGGACCGTGCCGCCGAGGCCGGCGAAATCCTGGCTGAACACCGCGCGCTGGCCGCGCGTAGGCCGCAGTCGGTTGTTCAGATTGTCGAACACCAGCGAGTAACCGACCGAGGAGGTCAGGCGGTTACCGATCGCATCGCACAGATAGCGCCCGGCGACGATCGGATCGCAGGTATCCCGGATGCCATCGTTGTTGGTGTCGGTGTAGAAGGTGAACTTGTTCAACGACACCTGATCATAGCTGAGGCCATAGCGCGTCGCGAGCGTGATGAACTCGGTCAGCGGAATGCCGGCACGGATCTGGAAACCCGTTGTCGTCTGCTCATAGGTGGTGTTGCGGTCGTTGCCGGAGAAGTTGAACGAGTTGTAGTCGCGGCGGAACACGTCGAAGCCGACCGCGATGTTCTTGTCGAACACATAAGGCTCGGTGAAGCCCAGCTCGATCGACTTTGAATAGGTCGAATAGCTTACGCCGGCGCGGACTTCCTGGCCCTTGCCCATGAAGTTGCGTTCGCGGATCGAAAGATCGACGATGAAGCGTTCGAGGCTCGAATAGCCGGCCGACACCTGCAGTTCGCCGGTCGATTTCTCCTCGACATTGGCTTCGAGCACGACGCGATCGGGCGCCGAACCCGGCTTCTGTTCGATCTCGAATTTGTCCTGGAAGAACCCCAGCGACTGGATGCGGTCGCGCGAACGCTTGACCTTGAAGCTGTTGAAGGCGTCGCCCTCGGACAGGCGGAACTCGCGGCGGACGACCTTGTCCTTGGTGTGCGTGTTTCCGTTGATGTCGATCCGCTCGACATAGACGCGCGGCGACTGGTTGATCTTGAAGACCACCCCCATCGTCAGATCGTCCTTGTCGCGGTTGAAATCCGGACGGACGTCGGGGGTGAAGCCGAACACGCCGGTCGCCTCGGTGATCGCGTCGACCGTGTCCTCGACTGCCTTTGCGTTGTACCAGTCGCCCTTCTTCATCGGCAGCAGATATTTGAACGTGTCCGCCTTGATGTCGCGGATCTCGCTCTCCAGGCTGACGTCCCCGAATTTGTAGCGCTGCCCTTCCTCCACCACATAGGTGATGATGAAGTCCTTCTTGTCCGGCGTCAGCTCGGCCACGGCCGACACCACGCGGAAGTCGGCATAGCCCTGCGTCAGATAATATTGGCGCAGCTTCTGCTGGTCATAGGACATGCGGTCGGGATCATAGCTGGTGCCCGACGAGAAGATCTTGGTGATGCCCGTCTGCTTGGTCGCCATCTCGCCGCGCAGACGGCCATCGGAAAATTTCTCGTTACCGATGATGTTGATCTTGCGGACCTTGGACTTGTCGCCCTCGCTGATCTCGAAGATGATATCGACGCGGTTCTGGTCCAGCTGGACCATCTTGGGTTCGACCGTCGCGGCGAACCGACCTTGGCGGCGATAGAGCTCGACGATGCGCGCAACGTCGGCGCGGACCTTCGACCGGGTAAAGATCTGGCGCGGCGCCAGCTTGATCTCCGGGTTGATCTTGTCCGACTTGAGGCGCTTGTTGCCCTCCAGAACGATCCGGTTCACGACGGGGTTCTCGCGGACCTGCAGGGTGATGTTGCCCTGCCCATCGTCCCGAACCTGGACGTCGGCGAACAATTCGGTCTCGTACAGCTCCTTCAGCGCTTCATCGAGCGCCTCGCGGGTGTAGGTCTCGCCGGGCACCAGCTTGACATAGGAGCGGACCGTATCCGCCTCCAGTCGCTCGGATCCGGAGACGTTGACCGTCTTGATCGTGCCCAGAGTGGGGGCGGCTGCAGGGGCTGGCGCCATCTGCGGCGGCGCGGCGTCCTGTGCGAACAGCGGTTGCGACGCGCCACCCAGCATCGTGCCGACGAGCAGCGCCGAACAAAAGCGAGCCCTGCCGAAATTCTTCCTCGTCGCCGTCACGCGTTCCCCGCTTCAATAGAATCCACGCCCCCCCAAGCAAGGAAGGTGCGCATGCACTGCCCGATCACGGTCAGCCGATCAACCCGGCAAGCCTCTCCAGAGCACCCAGCGACAGAATATCGTTGAGCGTAACGAAGATCATGAAGGACAGCAGTACGGCCAATCCGGATCGAAACGCCCATTCCATAGCCCTTTCAGGGACCGGCCGGCGCGCTATACCCTCGAACAGGTAAAAGATCAGATGACCGCCGTCGAGCATCGGGATTGGCAACAGGTTGATGAATCCCAGATTAATCGAAATGAGCGCCATCAGCATGACGAAGTTGAGCAGGCCCAGCGAAGCCTGCTGCCCCGACACCTGCGCGATCTTGATCGGCCCGCCCAGTTCCTTGACCGAACGGCGCCCCGTGACGATCTGGCCGAGCGTGTCGACCATCGTCCGGACGATGGCGAAGGTCTGCCGCGTGGCCTCTCCCGGAAGTTCCAGCAGGGATACCGGCTCAACCACGATCGACCCCGACTTGACGCCGATCGTACCCTTGCGGAATTCATTACCGAACCGGTCGCGCTCGATATTGGCAGCGGTCGTGACCGCAATGCTGAGCGCCTGCCCCGAGCGGTCGACGTCGAGCGACAGGCGCTCGTCAGGACGGAAACGGATCATCTCCGCCATCTCGTCGAAGGTGTCGACGGGTCGTCCGGCAACCGCCTTGATCCGGTCGCCCGGTCGCAGCCCCGCGGCGGCGGCGGGTGATCCCTCGATGACGGCAGAAAGCGTCGCCGGCGTACGCGGCACGCCATAGGCCGCGAAGAAGGCCATGAACACGCCGATCGCGACGAGAAAGTTCGTCGCCGGTCCCGCAAACACGATCAGGAAACGCTGCCAGACCGGCTTGGCCTGAAAGGTTTTCGCCCGCTCTTCGGGGGGCAGCGCCAGCCACTCCGGGGTCGGCTGGCTGGCCGGGTTCATGTCGCCCGCGAACTTCACATATCCGCCCATCGGGATCCAGCCCAGCTTCCACCGGGTGCCGCGCGAGTCGGTATAGCCGGCAATCTCGCGGCCGAAGCCGATCGAGAAAGCGTCCGCCTTCACCCCGAACCAGCGTCCGACCAGATAATGGCCCAATTCATGGACGAAGATGAGAGGCCCGATGACGAGCAGAAAAGCAAAGAGCGAGAACAGGATACCGGGATTTTCTGTCACGCGCCGATAGTCTCCATCGCGTCCCGTGCCACCGCGCGCGCTTCGGCGTCGATGGCGAATACCTCTTCCAGGCTGGACGGTGCGCCGGGATCGTAGCGATCGAGAGCTTTGCGCACGATTAACGCGATGTCGAGGAAACCGATCCGCCCGTCGAGGAACGCCCCGACCGCGATCTCATTGGCGGCGTTGAGGATCGCCGCCCTCCCCGCCCCTTCGGCCAATATGTCCTTGGCCAGCGCGAAGGCCGGAAAGCGTTCCAGATCCGGCGCGTGGAAATCGAGCCGACCGACCTTCGCGAGATCGAGCCGCTGACACGGTGTCGCCATGCGATGCGGCCAGGCCAGGCAATGCGCGATCGGCGTCCGCATGTCGGGAGAGCCAAGCTGGGCCAGCACCGAACCGTCGACATAATCGACCAGCGCATGGACCACCGACTGTGGATGGACGACCGCGTCGAACTGATCCGCCTCGAGCGGAAAGAGATGAAAGGCCTCGATCAGCTCGAGCCCCTTGTTCATCAGCGTGGCCGAGTCGACCGATATCTTCGCGCCCATCGACCAGTTGGGGTGCTTGACGGCCTGGGCCGGCGTGACCGCGCGCATAGCGTCCAGCGTCCACTCGCGAAATGGGCCGCCGCTGGCGGTCAGCGTAACCTTGCGGATGCTTCCCGGCGCGGCATGATTGAAGCACTGGAAAACGGCATTATGCTCGGAATCGACCGGCAGCAGGGTGGCGCCGTGGCGCCTGGCTGTGTCGGTCATGAGCGCGCCCGCAGAAACCAGCGATTCCTTGTTCGCAAGCGCGACCGTCCGTCCACCACTCAGAGCCGCCATGGTCGAGCGCAGGCCGGCGGTGCCGACGATGGCCGCCATCGTCCAGTCGGCCTCGCGGGTCGCAGCGTCCACCACCGCCTCCTCGCCGGCCGCGACCTCGACCGAGCTTCCTGCCAAAGCGGCCTTCAGCGCTCCATAAAGCGCGGGATCGCCGATCACGGCCAATTCGGCACGGGTACGACGCGCCGCATCGGCAAGGCCGGCCACGTCGCGCTGCGCCGTCAGTGCGACGATACGGAAAGCCTCGCGGTCCCGCTCGATCAGGTCGAGCGTCGACGTCCCGATCGATCCGGTCGCGCCCAGGATGGATATCGTCTTCACCATCACAAAATCCCCCCCGCAACGCCCGCTGCGACAAGGAGCGCAACCGGGACGACGCCGTCGAGCCGGTCCAGTATACCACCATGGCCGGGAAGCAGCGTGCCGCTATCCTTAACGCCCGACCGGCGTTTGAGCCAGCTTTCGAAAAAGTCGCCGACTTGCGCGGCCACCGCCAGCGGCGCTCCCGCGATGAGGAAAGGAGCCGCCAAGCCAGAGGCCGATGCGATGGCGGCACCACAGACGAGCGCGCCGACCATGCCACCCGCCAGGCCGGCCCAGGTCTTGCTGGGACTGATCGATGGAGCAATCTTGGGGCCGCCGATCGCCCTGCCGGCGAAATAGGCGCCAATATCGGTCGCCCAGACGATAACCAGCGTCCACAGAGCCAACGCGAAGCCCTGGCCCGGCTGCTCGCGCAGATAGATCAGCGCCACCGCCGGAAAGACCGCATAGAGTATACCCGCACCGAGGCGGGCACGGAAGCTGACGACCGCCACGAGGATCGCGGCGAGACCGGTCAGGTCGAAGGTCTGCGCGATCAGGCGATCGGCGATCGTCGCCAGCTTGATCGGATCGGCGAAGGACAGCGACGAAAGCATCAGCGCGGCGACCGCCAGCACGCTCAACAACAGCTGCCAGCGCGACACCTGCGCCATCGTCGCCCATTCGACCATCATCAGGACGGCCAGCAGCGATGCCAGCGCCCAGAAAGCGGCCCCGCCGAACCATAGAGCCGTGAGAGCCACCGCCATCATCACGATACCGGAGACGATCCGGAGCCGAAGTTCGCGTGTCAGGGCCATGAGGAAGCGGCTCAGCGCCCGCCGAAGCGCCGCTCGCGGGTGCCGAAATCGGCGATCGCCGCCGCCAGAGCGTTGCCGTCGAAATCGGGCCACAGCGTATCGACGAACAGCAGTTCGGCATAGGCCGCCTGCCACAGCAGGAAATTGGACAGCCGCCGCTCGCCCGACGTCCTGATCAGCAGATCGAGCGGCGGCAGGTCGTGCGTGTCGAGCCGGGCCTCGATCGTCGCCTGATCGATGGCGTCGGGATCGAGAGTGCCCGCCTGAACCTGTGCGGCGATACCGCGCACCGCCCGGAGCATCTCGTCCTGCGCCCCGTAATTGAGCGCCAGCACGAAATCGAGACGACGGTTATTTTTGGTCAGTTCGACACCGTCGCGAACCAGCCCGATGAGGTCGCCCTCAAGCGCGCTGATGTCGCCGATGGTACGCAGGCGGATGCCGTTTCGATGGAGTTCGGCGACCTCCTTGCGGAGATACAGCCGCAGAAGACCCATGAGGTCGGTCACCTCTTCGGCTGAGCGGCGCCAGTTCTCCGAGGAGAAGGCATAAAGGGTGAGCGCGCGGAGCCCCATGTCTGCCGCCGCCTTGACCGTGGTGCGCACGGCCTCGGCGCCGGCGCGGTGCCCGGCCACGCGGGGAAGAAAGCGCCGCTTGGCCCAACGTCCGTTTCCGTCCATGATGATCGCAACATGGCGCGGCATGCCGTTGCCCCCCGCAGCTTCGGCATTGGTCGCAGGACTGGCGGACAAGCCGCTCACTTCCCGAGGATTTCCTTCTCCTTCGCAGCCGCGGCCGCATCGACTTCGGCGATCGTCGCGTCGGTCATCTTCTGGACTTCGGTCTCCCGCCGCTTGCGGTCGTCCTCGCTGATTTCGCCCTTCTTCTCGTCGAGCTTGAGGCTGTCCATGCCATCACGACGGACGTTGCGCACGGCCACGCGGGCCTTCTCCGCATATTGGCTGGCGAGCTTAGCCAGTTCCTTGCGGCGCTCTTCGGTCAGGTCCGGGATCGGAATACGCAGCGTCTGGCCGTCGACGATCGGGTTGAGCCCCAGGCCCGCCGAGCGGATCGCCTTGTCGACCGGCCCCACATTCGAGCGGTCCCAGACCTGCACCGACAACATTCGCGATTCCGGCGCGGTCACCGTCGCAGCCTGGTTCAGCGGCATATGTGCACCGTAGATCTCGACCGTGACCGGATCGAGCAGATTGATCGACGCACGACCGGTGCGCAGACCCGTGAGATCACTCTTGAGCGACTCGACGGCGCCCTGCATCCGGCGTTCGAGATCGGCCTTGTTATAGGCGGGCATGGCTTCGTCTCCCTAGTTCTGAACGACCGTGGCCGTACCCGTTCCCCCGAGCACCCGGGCCAGATTGCCCTGCTCGCGGATGTTGAATACCACGATCGGAATATCATTGTCGCGGCACAGCGCCACGGCGCTGGCGTCCATGACCTTGAGGTCGTCGGCCAGCACGCGGTTGAAGGTGACTGTCTCGTAGCGGGTCGCGGTCGGATCCTTCTTCGGATCGGCGTTGTAGACACCGTCGACCGAGGTTCCCTTGAGCAGAGCGTCACATCCCATCTCCGCCGCGCGCAGCGCGGCCGCGCTGTCGGTCGTGAAATAGGGATTGCCGGTGCCGGCCGCAAAAATCACGATACGCCCCTTCTCCAGGTGGCGCTCGGCGCGCCTGCGGATGAAGGGCTCACAGACGGTCGACATCGGAATGGCGGACTGGACGCGCGTGTCGACGCCGATCTGCTCGAGCGCGTTCTGCACGGCAAGCGCGTTCATGACGGTCGCCAGCATCCCCATATAATCGGCGCTGGTGCGGTCGAATCCCTTGGCGGCGGCGGCCAGACCACGGAAGATGTTGCCGCCCCCGACCACGAGGCAAAGCTCATATTGGGTGGCGACGTCTGCAATTTCGCGAGCCACGCGGGCGACGGTTTCGGGATCGATGCCGAACTGGCCCTGCCCCATCAGAACCTCACCCGATAGCTTCAGCAGGATACGTTTGAAGCGCGGACGGTCCATAGGCGTTTGTTACTCATTATCTTAAAGCTGTTGCCGCACCTTAGGGGCAGCATCACGCGCTGCCAAGCGCCACGGCGCCGGCGCGAAGCGCGCGGACATGAAAAAGGCCCGCTCCCCCGGTCGAAACCGAAAGAGCGGGCCTTGTTCGAACGGATCAGGCCTTGACGGCTGCCGCGACTTCGGCGGCGAAGTCGCTGACTTCCTTCTCGATGCCTTCACCGAGCTGGAAGCGGACATAGTCCTTCAGCACGATCGAGCCACCCGCCGCCTTGGCGGCCTTGGCGACGACCTGCGCGATCGGGGTCTTGTTGTCCATGACGAAGATCTGGCTGAGCAGCGCGTTTTCCTTGCGGAACTTCGCGACGGCGCCCTGGACCATCTTCTCGATGATCTCGGCCGGCTTGCCCGATTCGGCCGCCTTCTCGGCGGCGATCGCGCGCTCGCGCTCGATCACCGTGGCGTCGAGGCCATCCTCGGTCAGCGCCTGCGGGAAAGCCGCCGCGATGTGCATCGCGATCTGCTTGCCGACGGCTTCGATCTCGGCAACGGGAGCGTCGCCCTCGAGCGCGACGAGCACGCCGATCTTGCCCAGGCCGGGGGCTGCGGCATTGTGGACGTAGGGAACGATCGCGCCCTGCGACACTTCGACGATCTTCGCGCGGCGCAGCGTCTGGTTCTCGCCGATCGTCGCGATGTTCGCGGTCAGCTTCTCCGACACGGTGCCGCCGCCCGGATAGGCAGCCGCGCCAAGCGCCGCGACGTCGTCACCGGCCTCGAGCGCAAGCTTGGTGACCGTGCGGACGAAGTCCTGGAACTGCTCGTTCTTGGCAACGAAGTCGGTCTCGGAATTGACCTCGACCGCAGCACCCTTGGTGCCTTCGACGGCAACGCCCACGAGACCCTCGGCCGCGGTGCGGCTCGACTTCTTCGCGGCGGTGGCGAGGCCCTTGGTGCGCAGCCAGTCGACGGCGGCTTCCATGTCGCCGTTCGTCTCGGTGAGCGCCTTCTTGCAATCCATCATGCCGGCGCCGGTCTTCTCGCGAAGCTCCTTGACGGCCGAAGCGGTGATATCCGCCATATTGCTTTCCTTTCGTCAGAAACACATCGCCCCGGACAAGCCGGGGTCTCAGGCCGGACCCGTGCCGAAGCACGGGCCGGGAGATCCCGGCCTAGGCCGGGACGACGATAGATTTGTTACGCGATGGCTTCTTCGATCGGAGCCTCGACCGAAGCGCCGAGATCCTCGCCACGCGCCTGACGGCCGCCCTGCTGACCGCGCGTCGCAGCTTCGGCGACGGCTTCGCAATAGAGGCGGATGGCGCGGGCCGCGTCGTCGTTCGCTGGAACCGGGAAGGCGATACCGTCCGGGCTCACGTTCGAATCGAGGATCGCGACGACGGGGATGCCGAGCGTATTGGCCTCCTTGATCGCCAGCTCTTCCTTGTTGGCGTCGATCACAAACATCACGTCCGGAATGCCGCCCATATCGCGGATGCCGCCGAGCGAAAGCTCGAACTTGTCGCGCTCACGGGTGAGCTGAAGGACTTCCTTCTTGGTGAGGCCGTGGGTGTCGCCCGACAGCTGCTCTTCGAGCGCCTTGAAGCGCTTGATCGAGTTCGAGATCGTCTTCCAGTTGGTGAGCATGCCGCCCAGCCAGCGATGGTTGACATAATGCTGGCCCGAACGACGCGCGGCCTCGGCAATCGGATCCTGCGCCTGGCGCTTGGTGCCGACGAAAAGGACCTTGCCGCCGTGCTGGACGCTCTGGCTGATGAAGTCGAGCGCGCGCGCGAAGAGCGGCACGGTCTGCGAAAGATCGATGATGTGGATGCCGTTGCGGTCGCCGAACAGATACGGCTTCATCTTCGGATTCCAGCGGTGAGTCTGGTGACCGAAATGTGCGCCGGCGTCGAGCAACGCCTGCATGGAGACGGTGGGAGCCGCCATAGGATTATCTCCTTACCCGGTTTGAACCTCTGCGGAGCGGTCACCGGGGAAACCCCGGCACCGGTATGTAAGCCCCGCATGCGGAATGCGCGGCGACTTAAGCCAGGCGGCGCAGAAATGCAAGCACCAGCGAGGCGCTTGACAGGCAAGAACAAATGAAGAACATTAAGGCTACGTAGAGCGAATATGGCACCCTGGGGCGATCCGGACGTTAACCGGGCTGCCCGCAACGGAGTAGAATCGATGCTTCAGCTGCTGTTCCTGACCTTCTTCCTGTCGGTGATCCTGCTGTCGATCAGCGTGGTGATCGATACGGCGCGACAGGAAATGCCGCACATCCGGCGGGCGCTCGGACTTGTCGATACTCAGCAACGCCCAGCGACGGTGGAACGCCGCGTCCGCGTCACGCGCCAAGCGCAGTTTCGTCCACTGCCGGCACGATCGCTGCGGGCTGCCGCTTGAACCGGCGATAGCCGGCGATGCTGAAGGGCACTGTCGCCAGATAGCCGAGCATGATGAAGCTCAGCGTATGCCAAGGCGCGGTGAAGAGCGCAGCGCCCACCATCGCGATGCCGAGCAGGGCCGGAAGGCGCCACGCACGCGAAATATGGAGCGATGACCAGCTATAGGTCGCAACGTCGGAGATCATCAGAAAGCCGACGAGCGCCGCCCAGGCACAGATGAAGAACGGATCGCGAAACCAGTAGACGTCGCTCCACAGCCACATGGCAACGGGCACCAGCATGATTCCCGCTCCGAGCGGCGCCGGAACGCCAGTCAGAAAACCCGCGGCCTTGCGCGGATGCTCGGCCTTATCGATGGAAGCGTTGAAGCGGGCGAGCCGCAGGGCGGCGCAGACGGCATAGCCCAGCGCGAAGACCCAGCCGAAGCGCGGGATTTCGTTGAGCGACCAGAGAAACATGATGATCGCCGGGGATACCCCGAAGGCGATCACGTCCGACAGGGAGTCGAGTTCGGCCCCGAAACGGCTTTCACCTTTAAGAAGACGGGCGATGCGGCCGTCGAGACCGTCCAATATCCCCGCGACGAGAATGGCGATCAGAGCCTTTTCCCATTCGCCCGCGATTGCGAACCGCACGCCGGTCAGCCCCGAACACAGCGCCAGCGCCGTGACGGCATTGGGCGCCACAGCCCGCGCGGGGATGCCGCGCCGGATATTCTCGCGCCTGCCGAGCATCGCCATGGTCAAGCCTCTCTTGTCGCCCGCAGGCCGATTACTGCGCTGCGCCGATGGTCCGGTCGCTCTCGCCGAGACGTGCGATCACCGTCTCCCCGGCGATCGTGCGCTGGCCGAGCGCCACACGGTGGCCGGTGCCTGCCGGCAGATAGACATCGACGCGGCTCCCGAAGCGGATCAGACCGATACGCTGCCCCAGCCCGACCGGCTCGCCGACCTTGACCAGCGGAACGATACGGCGTGCGACCAGGCCTGCGATCTGGGTAAAGCCGATGCGCGTTCCGTCCGCACCCTCGACCAAGAAATGCTGACGCTCATTTTCTTCGCTGGCCTTATCGAGGTCGGCGTTGAGAAAGCTGCCCGCAATATAGGCGATTCGCTTGATCGTCCCTGGGATCGGGGTGCGATTGATATGGACGTCGAACACCGACATGAAGATCGAGACGCGCGTCATCGGGGCGTCACCGAGCCCGTCCTCACCGGCGAGTTCGCGCGGCGGCGGCACGGTCGTGATCATCGTGACCAGCCCGTCGGCAGGCGCGATCACCAGTCCCTCGCCCACCGGCGTGCTCCGTACAGGGTCGCGGAAGAAGGCGGCGACCCACAGGGTGATCCCGGCCATCGGCCAGGCAAGCGTCTCCCACGCCATCAGCGCGAACACGAGGCAGATCACGGCCGCGATCAGAACGAATTTGCGGCCTTCGGGATGGATGCTGGGCCAGCGCCACTTGACGGAGGTGGTGCCGATTTCCGGTTTGTCGAGCGATGTCATCCCGACCTTGTAGGGACAGCGATGCCGACTGACAATCATTGCCGCTCGTGATCGGGCACGGAATTCTTTGTTGCCATTGCCGAGAAAAGGCGGCGCGAGCGGTTGATCCCGTCGGTTTCTCGGCATAGGGACACGCGGCAATATCCTTCCCCGGAGATGAAGAAGCATGGCGAAGATCAAGGTGAAAACCCCGGTCGTCGAACTCGACGGCGACGAGATGACGCGGATTATCTGGCAGTGGATTCGCGAACGCCTGATCCTCCCTTATCTCGACATCGACCTCAAATATTTCGACCTGTCGATCCAGAAGCGTGACGAGACCAACGATCAGATCACGATCGACAGCGCCAAGGCGATCCAGCAATATGGCGTAGGCGTGAAGTGCGCCACGATCACCCCCGACGAAGCGCGCGTCGAAGAGTTCAGCCTGAAGAAGATGTGGAAGTCGCCCAACGGCACGATCCGGAACATCCTCGGCGGTGTCGTCTTCCGTGAGCCGATCGTCATCAAGAACGTCCCCCGGCTCGTCCCGGGCTGGACCGACCCCATCGTGGTCGGCCGCCACGCGTTCGGCGATCAGTATCGCGCCACCGACTTCCTCGTCCCCGGCCCCGGCAAGCTGCGGATGGTCTGGGAAGGCGACAATGGCGAGACCATCGAGCATGAGGTCTTCCAATATCCGTCGGCCGGTGTGGCGATGGGCATGTACAATCTCGATGACTCGATCCGCGACTTCGCCCGCGCCAGCATGAACTATGCGCTCGATCGCAAGTGGCCGCTGTACCTGTCGACCAAGAACACCATCCTGAAGGCCTATGATGGTCGCTTCAAGGATCTGTTCCAGGAGGTTTTCGACGCGGAGTTCGCCGATGCGTTCAAGGCTGCCGGTATCGTCTACGAGCACCGCCTGATCGACGACATGGTCGCCTCGGCGCTCAAGTGGAACGGCAAGTTCGTCTGGGCCTGCAAGAATTATGACGGCGACGTCCAGTCGGATACCGTGGCGCAGGGCTTCGGTTCGCTCGGCCTCATGACCTCGGTCCTGATGTCGCCCGATGGCAAGACGATCGAGGCCGAGGCCGCCCATGGCACCGTCACGCGCCACTATCGCATGCACGAGCAGGGCAAGGCGACCTCGACCAACCCGATCGCCTCGATCTTCGCCTGGACGCAGGGCCTGCAGTTCCGCGGCAAGTTCGACGACACGCCGGACGTGGTCAAGTTCGCCGAAACGCTCGAGCGCGTCTGCATCGAAACCGTCGAGAAGGGCGGCATGACCAAGGATCTCGCGATCCTGATCGGTCCCGACCAGCCCTGGATGACGACCGAGCAGTTCTTCGAACAGATCCGCGTCAACCTCGAGGCAGAGATGGCCAACTGGGCCTGATCCCTCCTGAAAGACCGTAAACAGGCAGAGGGCGTCGTTCCAGCGGAACGGCGCCCTCTTTCTTTTGAAGCGATCGTTCGCGGAACGTGGTGCACGGCGGTCGCCGGCCTCTCCAACCTGTTGCAATCTCTCAACTGCGTGCAATCAAGGCTCGGGATGCAAAAGCTTTTTTAAGCCAAGGGTAGTCAATCGGGGGGTGATCCGTAATGATCTCCGCATGGCGCTACCGATCCATTCCGAAGCCTTCAGTGATTCGCTTGTCATTCTCGGAACCGCCGGGATCGTGATTCCTCTGTTCGCCCGGTTCAGGATTACGCCGGTCATCGGCTTCATTCTGGTCGGCATGCTCGCAGGCCCCCATGGACTGGGGATGCTGACGGATAGATTTCCGTGGCTTTACCATGTGACCATCACCAACCCGCGGTCGATCGAGCCCTTCGCGGAGTTCGGAATTGTTCTGCTGCTCTTCTCGATCGGCCTGGAACTCAGTTTTCGCAGGCTTTGGGGTTTGCGCCGGACCGTATTCGGTCTGGGCACCTCCAAACTGCTGCTCGCCGCGACGATATTGGGTCTGTCGCTCTGGATCTCAGGCCAGAGCGCGGCCGGTTCGCTCGGACTGGGCCTGGCGCTGGCCCTGTCCTCAACCGCGCTGGTGCTGCCAATGGTGGGAACGACAGGCGCGGTGGGACAGCGCGCCTTCGGCATCCTTCTCCTGGAAGACCTCGCGTTGGTTCCCATCGTATTCGCCCTGGGCGTGATGGCGCCTTATGGAGATACCGAAGGCTGGAACGGGCTGGCCCGGACCCTGATGCTGGGCATCGCCGTGGTCGCTGCCATGTTGATCGGAGGCAGACTTCTTCTTCCGCGCCTCTTCGCTCAGGCGGCGCGGGCCAAGAATCCCGAACTGTTCCTGTCCGCCAGCCTGCTGGTGGTCATTCTGTCGAGCATAGCGACGACCGCAGTAGGGCTGTCGCCGATCGTCGGAGCCTTGATTGCCGGCCTGCTGATCGCCGAAACCGACTATCATGCCGAGGTCGAACTCGTGACCGCGCCGTTTAAGGGGCTGGCGCTGGGCGTGTTCCTGATCACCGTCGGCATGTCGGTCGATCCGGTGATGATCCTCGACAATTGGGACAAGCTGGCCTTCGCGGTGATCGCCGTGGTCCTGGTAAAAGCCGTGATCACGGCTGGGCTGCTGCGCTTCTGGGGCGCCAAGCGCGCCGTCGCGGCCGAAACCGGCCTGCTGATGTCCTCGCCTTCGGAAACCACGCTGATCGTTCTCGCGACAGCGGCCCAGGCGCGGCTCATCGCCCCAGACACGGCAGCCTTCTGGCAAATGGTGACGGCGATCGGACTGACCATTACGCCCATCCTCGCCAGGGTTGGCCATGATCTCGCGCGGCGGGTCGATGAGCGCGACCAGGATGTCGTGGATGTCAGCGAGGAGCCCGGGGGCCGTGCGATCATTGCGGGGTTCGGCCGGGTCGGGCGGCTCGTCGCGCAGATGCTGAGCACCCATTCCAAACCCTATCTGGCGATCGACGCCGACATCGACACCGTCCACCACGCGCGCAAGCGCGGCTATTCGGTCATGTTCGGCGACATCGCCCGGCCCGGTATGGTCGAACATCTCGACCTGTCCCACGCCACCGCGCTCATCCTGACGATGGACGATCCGGTGCAGGTCGTGCGCATCACGCGGCAGGTGCGGCGGCTTCACCCGGACCTGACGATCGTCGCCCGCGCCCGCGATCCCAATCACGCGGCCGAGCTGTACCGCGCTGGCGCCACCGATGCGGTACCCGAGACCCTCGAATCGTCACTGCAACTGTCCGAAGCCGTACTGGTCGACCTCGGCATCGCCATGGGGCCGGTCATCGCCTCGATCCACGAGAAGCGCGCTGAACTGCGAGCCAAGATCATGGAAATGGGGCAGCTCAGCCACGAACCGCGGATTTCGACCAGACGACTGCGCGACGTGAAGACCGACAAGATCTGAAACGGAACCGAAACCAGTTTCGCCGGTTCTGAACGCGCTCGAACTGGAACATCGGATGGCGGACAGACCCGCATATATCTTCAAGCCGCACGAACGGCCGACATTGCCCGGCTCGCCCGCCAATCCGGACCATCCGACGCCGAGACGCCGTCTCTATTTCGCGATCGGATGTCTGGTCGGCATCACCGGTGGCCTGGGCAACGCCCTCGTCACCGTCAATCTCGGCTTTGCACAAGGGACGCTGGGGCTGAACAGCGACGAGGCCGCCTGGCTGACCGCCGCCTATTTCATGACCAATGTCACCGGCAATCTGCTGCTGGTCAAATACCGCCAGCAATTCGGAATCCAGCCCTTCATCCGCTATATGCTGGCGGCCTATGCACTGACCACCTTCGCGCATCTGTTCGTCCATGACTTCTGGACGTCGGTCGCAGTCCGGGCGGCAAGCGGCATCGCCGCCAGCGGTCTATCGACGCTGACCGTCCTCTATCTCAGCCAGGCGATGCCCGCGCCGAAGCGGCTGGCGGGAATCATGCTCGGTATCAGCATTCCGCAATTGGCGACGCCGCTCGCCCGCATGCTCTCGCCAAGCCTGTTGACCACGGGCGACTGGCACATGCTCTACTGGTTCGAGCTCGGCCTGGCCCTTGCGACGCTCGCGGCCGTGCTGGCACTGCCCCTGCCCCCGAGCGAAAGAACCAAGGCGTTCGAGAAACTCGACTTCCTCACCTTCTTCCTGCTCGCACCTGGGCTTTGGCTCCTCATAGCGGTTCTCACCCAGGGGCGCGTCCAATGGTGGCTGGAGCGGCCCTGGATCGGCATCGCGCTGGCCGCGAGCACCGCGCTGATCGCGGCCGCGCTGGTCGTCGAACACCGGCGCGCCAATCCCCTCATCAACACCCGCTGGCTCGGCACGCGGGAAATCATGCGCCTGATGGCGGTCGCCGCGTCCGTCCGGATCCTATTGTCCGAACAGGCCTTCGGTTCGGTCGGGCTGCTCAACGTCCTTGGCATGATCAACGACCAGATGGTCATGCTCAATCTGATCATCGTCGTCGCGTCGATCGCAGGCATGGCGACGGCCGTCCTGACCATCCGTCCCGACAACATATCGCGACCGATCACCATAGCCGTGATCCTCATCATGGTCGGCGCGCTGATGGACTCCGACGCCACCAATCTCACCCGCCCGTCGAGCTTCTATCTGAGCCAGGCTCTTATCGGTTTCGCCTCGCTTCTGTTCATGGCGCAGGCGATGGTGATCGGCATCGCCCGAACCCTGCTGGCCGGAACGCGCAACTTCATCAGCTTCATCGTGCTGTTCAGCATCAGCCAGAGCATGGGCGGACTGATCGGATCGGCCTTCCTCGGCACCTTCCAGGTCGTCCGCGAGAAATATCATTCGCACGAACTGGTCCAGGCGCTGGTGGCGAGCGACCCGCAAGTCGTCGCGCGCATCAAGGCGGGAAGCGCCGCCATCTCCGGCGTCGTCGGGGACCCTGCCCTGCGCTCGGCGGAGGGCGCAGCGCTGCTCGCTCGCGCCGTAAGCCGCGAAGCCAATATCCTGGCCTTCAATGACGTCTTCCTGCTCGTCGGCATATTGGCCGCGGGCGCCGTCGTCTGGAGCTACCTCATCCGCCTCGGCATCAAGCGCCGCGGCGAACCCTCGCCCCTGATCGAACTACAACGCCGCGCCGCGGCCGGGAACGCCCGCAATGACTGACCAGACATCCTCCGCTCCCGCCAACACCCCCGAATCGGCTGCGCCTGCGGGCTGGCTCCCACCGGAGCGCGGTCGGCCGGTGGTGCTCGCCATCGCGGCAGTGGCCCTCGTCGCCGTCCTCGCCATCCTCTACGCCTGGCAATTGCCGCCCTTCGCCGGGCGATCCGAGCGCACCGACAATGCCTATGTACGCGGCAGGGTTACCATCATCAGCCCGCAGGTCAGCGGCTATGTGACCAACGTAGCCGTGCAGGACTTCGCGCAGGTGAAGGCAGGCCAGGTCCTCGTCACGATCGACGATCGCATCTATCGTGCGAAGGTCGCCCAGGCCGAGGCCAATCTCGCCGCACAGCAGGCGTCGCTGGCCAATTCGGCGCAGACCGAGCGGGCGAAGGAAGCCGCCACGCAGAGCCAGGATGCCGGGATCGCCAATGCCCAGGCGCAACTGGCACGCGCGCAGGCCGACATGCACCGCGCCGATGCGCTGGTTGCGGACGGATCGATTTCCGAACGCGAGCGCGATCAGGCCCGCGCGGTGCTGCGCGCGGCGGAGGCCAATGTCCGCCAGGCCCAGGCCGCCCGTGCGATCGGAACGCAGGATGTTCGCACGGTACAGGTCGGCCGCTCCGGGCTCCGCGCGGCGGTCGAGGGCGCCGAGGCACAGTTGCGGCTCGCGCGGATCGATCTGGAGAACACCGTCATCCGCGCACCGGTCGCCGGGCAACTGTCCGAGATCGGGGTACGCAACGGGGGCTTCGTGACGGCGGGAACGCAGCTGCTGTTCCTGGTCCCGCGCGATATCTGGATTGTGGCGAATTATAAGGAAGCCCAGACCCGCCGGATGCGGGTGGGACAGGTGGCAACCTTCAAGGTCGATGCACTTGGCGGCGCCGAATTGCGCGGCCGCGTCGAAAATCTGTCACCGGCCGCCGGATCCGAATTCGCGGTCCTCAAGCCCGACAATGCCACGGGTAACTTCGTGAAGGTGGCGCAGCGGATCGCGGTGCGGATCCGGATCGACGCCGGCCAGCCCCTCGCCGACAAGCTCCGCCCGGGCATGTCGGTCGAGGCGAAGATCGATACGCGGGGCGGGCAATGACGATGAAGTGTCTCGCCGCCCTGGCGCTACCGGCTTTGTTGTCGGCCTGCGCCGCCCGCGACGCGCAGCCCGTAGCAGTCCCGCCGCTCGCATTGCCGTCGGACTGGCGCACATCGGCGGACATCGGCGCTGTCGGCGATCCCGTCTGGTGGAACAGTTTCGGCGATCCGGAACTGAGCCGCATCGTCGAAGCGGCACTCGCCGCCAACCCCGACATCGGCATAGCCATGGGTCGAGTCCGGGAGGCACGGGCAGCTCTGCGGGGGATCAATGCAACGCTGCTGCCGACGATCGACGCATCCGTGACCGGCGGCCGGTCGCGCAGTGTCAGCGCCTTCGGTACGCCGGAAGTGCAGAATGCAGCGCAACCACAGGTGCAGGTCGCTTATGAACTCGACCTGTTCGGTCGCCTCGCCGACCAGCGCGGGGCAGCACGCGACACCTATCTCGCCAGCACAGCCGCCCGCGATGCCGTGCGCCTGAGCGTGGCGGCCACCACGGCATCGACCTATGTCGCCCTGCTCGGACTGGACGCGCGGCTGGGCATCGCGGAACGGACGCTCGCCGCACGGGCGGAATCCCTGCACATCGCCCGCTCCCGCGTGGGCAACGGCTATTCGCCCCGGCTCGAACTGCAACAGGCGCAGGCTGAATATGATGCGACCGCCGCGATCATCCCACAGGTCAGGCTCGCCATCAGCCGCGCGGAAAACGCGCTGAGCCTGTTGACCGGAAAATTGCCGCAGGCGGTACGGCGCGGTGCCGGCTTGCAGACTTTGGCCGAACCGCCGATCGGGGCAGGGCTCCCCTCGGATATCGTGCGCCGACGTCCCGACGTGGCGCAGGCCGAATATCAACTGGCCGCCAGCGATCGATCGCTATCGGCGGCACGCAAGCAGTTCCTGCCGCAGTTCAGGCTCGCCGCAAGCGGTGGAGCCGCGATTTCCAGCCTGCTCTCCGATCCCATTGCGATCTGGAGCATCGGCGGCAGCATATTGGCGCCGATCTTCCAGGGCGGACGGCTGGCAGCCCAGACCGATGCCGCCGCCGGGCGACGCGACCAGGCCGCCTTCGCCTATCGAAAGTCGGTTCTGACGGCGTTTCGCGAGGTCGAAGATGCGCTTGCCGCCGTCAAGCGCCTCGACGAGCAGCAGGCACTGGCGACCGACCAGCGCGATGCCCTAGCCGGCGGGGTGAAGCTTGCAACCAACCGTTACCGAGAAGGCTATTCGCCCTATCTCGAGCAGCTCGACGCGCAGCGCCAATTGCTCGCGGCCGAACTCAACCTGACGCAAATCCATGCCGACGCCATCACCGCGCGCATCCAGCTCTACCAGGCGCTGGGCGGGGGATGGAGCGGCTCCGCCGAGATGGGCAGCACGCGCTAGCAGCGCGACGAGGATCGCGGTTTCGCGGCGGACAATCCCCTGCTATCCCCCGCCCCATGTCATCCAATCATCTCTATCTGGTCGACGGCTCGGGCTATATTTTCCGCGCCTATCATCGCCTGCCGCCGCTCACCAACCGCCATGGTGTTCCGGCAGGCGCGGTCTATGGCTTCACCACGATGTTGTGGAAGCTCATCAACGAGCTGCATCAGGCCGAAGGACCGACCCATCTCGCGGTGATCCTCGATGCCTCTTCGAAGACCTTCCGCAACGAGATGTACGACCAGTACAAGGCGCACCGCCCGCCGCCGCCGGAGGACCTGGTTCCGCAATTCCCACTGATCCGGGACGCCGTCCGGGCCTTTTCGGTCCCGTGCATCGAGGAACTCGGGCTCGAGGCCGACGACATCATCGCCTGCTATGCCGAAGCCGCGCTGGCACAGGGCTGGCAGGTCACGATCGTGTCGTCCGACAAGGATCTGATGCAGCTCATCCGGCCGGGCCTCGACCTGCTCGACACGATGAACAACCGGCGGCTGGGCCGTGAGCATGTGGTCGAGAAATTCGGGGTCGAACCCGAAGCGCTCGGCGATGTGCTGGCCCTGATGGGCGACAGCGTCGACAATGTCCCCGGCGTCCCCGGCATCGGTCCGAAAACCGCCAGCCAGCTGATCCAGCAGTTCGGCAGCCTGGAGGCGGTGCTCGCCGGAACCGATCAGATCACCAAGCCCAAGCTCAAACAATCGCTGATCGATCATGCGGACAATGCGCGATTGTCACGCGAGCTTGTCCGTCTGAAATGCGACTCGCCGCTGCCCGAGCCGCTCGACGATCTGGCATTGAAGGGCCTTCCGCCCGAGCCGCTCCGCGCCTTCCTGGAGGACATGGGCTTCAAGTCGCTGCTCGCCAAGATCCAGGGTGACGGCCCCGCGACACTGCCGGGCGGCGGTCCGACCATGCTGGCGCTGGCGCCGGGCACGCAGGAGAAGCCCGTACAGCTGGTCGAGCAGGTACCGTTCAACCACAAGGATTATGAAACGGTCGTAACGGTCGAGGCGCTCGACCGCTGGATCGCCGAGGCGCACGCCGCCGGTCGGGTCGCGGTGGACACCGAAACCGACTCGATCGACCCGGTCAGGGCCTTGCTCGTCGGCGTCAGCCTTGCGACAGCGCCGGGCCGGGCCTGCTATATCCCGCTCGCCCATGTCGGCGATGGCCTGCTGTCCGAGCGGCCTGCGCAGATCCCGATGGACATCGCGATCGAGCGTCTCAGGCCGCTGCTTGCCGCACCAGACGTGCTGAAGATCGGGCAGAACATCAAATATGACATGGTCGTGCTGGCCCGCCACGGGATCGAGGTTGCGCCCTATGACGACACGATGCTGCTCTCCTATGATCTGGACGCTGGCCTCGGTGGGCATGGGATGGACGAGCTTGCCCGGCGCCACTTCGATCATGGCTGTATCGAGTTCAAGAGCGTCTGCGGTACCGGCAAGAGCCAGATGAGCTTCGACAAGGTGACACTCGACCGCGCGACCGAATATGCCGCCGAGGACGCCGACGTCACGCTGCGGCTGTGGCAACGGCTCAAGCCGCGCCTCGCCCCGGAAAGCGCGACGCGCGTATACGAGCTGGTCGATCGCCCCCTCGTCCCGGTCCTGACCGGCATGGAGCGTGCCGGCATCCGCGTCGACCGCGAGGAGCTTGCACGGCTGTCGGCCGAGTTCGCGGGGCAGAGCGCCCAGCTCGAGACGCAGATCCATGCCGAGGCGGGGGGCCCCTTCACCGTCGGCAGCCCCAAGCAGCTTGGCGAGGTCCTGTTCGACCGGCTGGGCTTCAAGGGCGGGCGCAAGGGCAAGACGGGGGTCTATTCGACCGACGCCTCAGAACTGGAACGCCTTGCCGGCGAAGGCGCGAAAATCGCGCGGCTCGTCCTCGAATGGCGGCAGCTGACCAAGTTGAAATCGACCTATACCGACGCCCTGCAGGAGCAGATCAACCCCGCGACGGGGCGCGTCCACACCTGTTTCTCGATGGCGGTCGCACAGACCGGACGGCTTTCGTCGACCGACCCCAATCTGCAGAATATCCCGATCCGCACCGAGATCGGCCGGCGGATCCGCGATGCCTTCGTGGCAGAACCCGGCAAGGTCATCCTGTCGGCCGACTATTCGCAGATCGAACTGCGCCTGGCTGCCCATATGGCAGACGTGCCCGCGCTGAAGGACGCTTTCGCCCGCGGCGACGACATCCACTCGCTGACCGCGCAGGAGGTGTTCGGTGAGGTCACGCGCGACACCCGCGCGCGCGCCAAGACGATCAACTTCTCGATCCTCTACGGCATCTCATCCTGGGGGCTGGCCGGGCGGCTCGAAGTGTCGCGCGACGAGGCCCAGGGGATGATCGACCGCTATTTCGCGCGCTTCCCCGGCATCAATCACTATATCGCCTCGACCCTGTCGCAGGTGCGCGAGCAGGGCTTCGTCAGCACGCTGTTCGGCCGCAAGACCCACCTGCCCGGTATCCGCAGCGCCAAGCAGGGCGAACGCCAGTCGGCCGAGCGCCAGGCGATCAACGCGCCGATCCAGGGCACCTCGGCCGATATCATCAAGCGCGCCATGGTTCGCATGAACCCCGCCCTCGCTGCCGCCGGCCTGGCCGATGTCCGCATGCTCCTCCAGGTGCACGACGAACTGGTGTTCGAGCTCTCGCCCGAGCAGGTCGAGCCGGCGAGCGCGGTTATCCGCGAGGTGATGGCGAACGCGGCCGAGCCGCTCGTCGAGCTGTCCGTTCCCCTGGGCGTCGAGATCGGCACCGGGACGAGCTGGGGCGCCGCACATTGAGCCTGACGCCCGATCTCGCCGCAGCAGGGCCCGACACCCTGAAGGAAGGCGAGGACATCAAGGCCCTCGCCAAGGGTGGCCGGACCAACTTCTTCGGCTTTCTGCTCAGGCTTGCGGCACGCCTGCCCTTCCTCTTCATCGCCGGACGCTGGTATGGTGCCGAGGCGCTCGGCCGCTTCGCCTATGCGATCATCATCGTCGAGTTCGTGGCGACCCTCGCCACGCTGGGTCTGAAACGCGGGCTGGCGGCGCAGCTTTCCGCGACCGATCGGCCGCATGTCCATGTCGTCTGGGACGCCCTGCTGGTCGGCGCGATCGCTTCGGCCGTGGCCGCGACCGTGCTGGGCGCCCTCCCCCAGCTGATGTTCCCGAACAGCGACATCAACGGGCTGGAATGGCTGCTGCCGCTGACCATCTTCGCACTCGCCTGGTCCGACATCTCGCTGGCGGCGCTCGCCTACAGGCTCGATATCGCCGCAACGGTCCGAGCGCGCTCGGTCATCGAACCCTGGACGATCAGTATCGCGGCGATCGGCCTTGCATTCTACTCGCTGCGCGACGGGCTGATCATCGCCTATGTCGTATCGATGGTGGCCGCACTCGTCGCCTCGATCTGGCCGCTGCTCAAGAGTTTCGGCTGGCCCCATGGCTGGCGCCCTCGCCCCAGTTCGCTGTTCACGCTGGCGAAGCGCAACGTGCCGCTGGCCGCCGCCGACGCCATCGAATGGGGATCGCGCCGCCTCGACATCGCCATCCTCGGCCTGTTCTTCTCGCCCGCGATCGTCGGCATCTATTATGTCGCGCAGCAGGTCGCGTCGCTCCCGCAGAAGCTGAAGACCAGCTTCGACCCGATCCTGGGCCCGGTGATCACCCGCAACCTCGGAGCCGGCAACCGCGAGGCGGTGGCGAAGCAGGTCGCGCAAGTGGGCTTCTGGATCATCGCCGCACAGGCGGCGGTCGGCCTGGCGCTGGGCATACCGGGCGAAGGCGTGATGGGTCTTGTCGGACCGCATTTCGTCGCCGGCACGGTAGCGCTCTCATTCCTCCTGCTCGCCGAGGTCGTCGCCGCGACGGCGGCCGTGTCCGAGGCGGCACTCATCTACGTGGCCCGTCATCTCAACCTCTGGATTTCGATGGGCATGATCGTGGTTCAGATCCTGCTGAGCTTCGCGCTCGTACTGCTCCTGCGCGACGAGTTCGCCCTGCCGCCGGTCTGGCAGGCGGCGGCACCGGCCATCGCCCTCGCCCTCGCCCTCGGCATCGCCTCGATCGCCAAGGCCAAGCTGCTCGCACGGCTTCTGAATGCGCCGGTGTCGGGCTGGCGCTGGCCGCTGATCTGGGCTTCGCTGGTCGCGGGCGCCGTGGGCTATCTGTTCACCCGCCTGCCCGAATGGGCCGAGCTCGCCTTCGGCATTCCGGCGATCCTGCTCGCCTTCGGGCTGGTCATCTGGCGGTTTGGGTTCACCAGCGAGGACCGAATGCTGTTCCGCTTCCGCGAGGCCTGACGCCGCCTCGCGGGCGGATCAATTCGGCTGGGGAATGGCGACACGCAGCCCGTGGTCGGGGACGTCGTCGCTCCACCGGACCGACCCGAAGGGCCGTTCGAGCCGCCGCCTGACCTGCGGCTTTTCGCCGATGTGGAAGGCAAGCGCGTGCTCCCAGGCAGCCATGTCTGCGGCCGTCAGCCGTTCGCGCTGTCGTAGATAATCGTTCCAGGTCGGCGTATGATAGCGCTCGATCCAGAGCTCCGGATCGCCGATGTCGCGCGCGAGAGACCATGCATAGCCTCCGGTACGATGGCGGATCGGCTCCATTGCCAGCATGGCGTTGTGAAAGTCGCGGGCGTTGGCAGGGTCGACCCGATATTCGATCGTCAGGCTGATCGGCCCGCTACGCCCGGTAATGTCCAGCGCGACGTCCGGATCGCCCAGTTGCAGGCCATGCTCGCCCTGCACTTCCACCTCCGGCATCCGGAAGATCAGGCCCAGCGGAATAACGAAGAACAAGCCGATTCCCGACGCAGCCATTGCCACCGCCGTTCCATGGCCTTCGGCGACATGGCCCCAACCGATGCTGCCGAATGCCACGCCCGCACAAGCTGCGGTGGTAAAGCCGGCCAGTGCCCGTCCGGTAACCCAGCGCGGCGAGGATAGCTGGATCCCGATCGTACCGAGGGCCATCACGATCATCCAGCAAGCTCCAACGATGACGAGCAACGCGCAGGTGAGTACGGCCCAACCACTCAGCGCGATGCCAACCATCGAGGAGCCGATCACCGTCATGGCGACCGCCATCATCCCTTCGTTGCTCAGGCGCTCGCGGATCGGGCCGATCAACACCGCGCCCAGAATGGCTCCCATGCCATAAAAGCCGAGCAATATTCCGAACAGGGCAGCGCCACCGCCAAGCAGATCGCGTGCGACCAGCGGCATGAGCGCCATGGGGGC